>JASFHH010000050.1:0-12636 GCA_050123335.1 Gammaproteobacteria bacterium | reverse complement strand
TCCGGTCCCGCGTTCATGGTAAATCCCATTGACTTGGCTTTTTTACAGATATGTTTCAAAACCGTACGCGGACAACCAGAAAAATCATCACCATTTGGCTTTTTAACATCACAAATAATCCGTGCCACTTTACCGCAAACATTTTCCCACGGAAATATTTGAAAAGTTTGATAATCCGGAGCAAGCAACATATCCGATTCTTCGATTCTCGCGAACCCATCAATCGACGAACCATCGAACAAAATTTGACCATCCAAAGCTTTTTCAAATTGGCTGCTGGGAATCTCAACATTTTTGTTTTGACCCATCACGTCAGTAAACCAAAGTTGTAAATAAGATATATCCGCTTCTTTAAGCTGTTTTAAAATATTGCCGCTATCGCTCATAAATGCCTCCTTAAATTCGCAAAAACGGCAAAAATATAACATCAATTAGCAGAAATTGCTAGCTTTTTTTGAGAAATGCTGACAAAATTTTCAGAAATTATCAATATTTTGTATGCGTTATGATTTTATCCGGCGTGAAACAAACTTTTACTCAATACAACAATCAATAACTTTTTGCACTAAATCTTTAAGCTTGCCAACGATTTTGCTGCTTTTCTTGGATTGTCGCTCTTCTGTTGTGGTTTCTTTTGCTTTGGTGGATTGGACTTCACTTAATTTTTGATGTAATTCACAGAATAAATTATATAGATCATATGCTTTGGTAAAATGTTCCTGCGCAATTTGGCGATTGCCTTCGTGTAATTGCGAAATACCTAAATCTTGCAGTCTTTCAAACGCCAACAATAAATTACTTGAAACTTCCCAAATTTGATTATTATATTCACTAATGACTTTATATTCTAACTCTCTGATACCGCGAGCAACCTCTTTAATCAAAGCTGAAAATTCTCCAGCGTCCTTAGCCATACCAGATTTTTTATTATGCTGCCAAACACCGGCAAATTTTTCTGCTAAATTTAAATGTGCTAGTGCATTTAAATAATCCCGATCAGCAGTTAAATGATCAGTCATCATTTTTCTCCGATGACGTTTAAATTAAGCCCCCAAAACAAACTATATAATTCAAACGCTTTCTGGAAAAATTCTTCCGCTTCCTTTTTATTGTTCAATGAAAGTTGTTTAGTACCTACTTCCATCAAACGCATTGAAGCAGCCAATAAATGTTTGGAAATACACCAAACTTCACCTTCGTATTCTTTAATGATTTTCTTGAGCAAGCTGGTTCTAATATCCCGCGCTTCTTTAAGTAAATCATAATATTCCGATTTACCAGTTTTCACACCGGTAAAATAAAAATGCTCTTCGATGGAAATTAAATTCATAATTGCAATTGAAAGATCCTGATCGGAAGATAAATCCATTTTTTCTTTTTTCTTCATGTTATCAACTTTTTCAACGAATTCCTGAATAGTTTTAATTGGATTATGTTCCAAGGTGATTGCCATCATTATCTCCTTCAATAAAATTTTGTGACAAAATAAAAAACGACACTCATAATCAACAACGGCGCGACTGGCTGTACTACTTTTTGAAATGGAAAATACGCATGTCCATCATTGCGCATTTTCATATAACTATAACTAATCGCACCTGCGGCAAATAAAATACTGCCTATGGTAATACCTAACAACAAGCGATCAACACCCCATAGTTTATTCAACGGATGACCAATAATATGCAAAGGATAATAAAGCGGAGCCACAAGAATAATATAGTAAATCAAAATGGTTACAAGCTTACGCCCTTTAAAATAAATATTGCGCCGATTAAGCCAATCAATTGTCCAAATAATTAAAGAAACCGTCAAACCACCAATCCATAAACCGGTAATCGAGTCATCAATGCCAAGCCATTGTGCAAAACCAACACCAGCACCAACTACAACGGTACACAAAGGACAAACCGCATAAGCAGTTTTAGTAAATATTAAAATTAAAACTGACAAACTGTATAGAAATTTTTTCATGTCACTGTTTTTTTACCAAATTTTCTAGATATTGCATAACCTTATCTTCGCCAGTAATACATTGATTATTACCTTGCCATAACAATGGAATAGCTACCATCCCATCTTTAACTGCACCGCATTTTTGAGCCTTGCTGATTAAATCACGTAAATTAGTACGATCGTAATAAACTTCTTTAGTAAGAATAGAAATATTTTTTGCTTGCGGTGTGCGCAAAAAAGTCTCAACTTTAGCGCAATGCGGACAACCAAGACCGTAAAAAAGAATGATCTTAGGCTTGATCACAGCACTATGAAGCGGTCGCGAAGTTTTATAAAAATAAAAACTCCCAACCGCGACAGCCAATACAATTATCAATAACGCAACAACAATTTTCCATTTCATATTGAACAAGTGTAACAAATTATTTCTTAAAAATATACATTCAATCGTGCAGTAACTGCGTTATCAGTTTTACCCAACTGGTTATTATTCACAACTGCATTCAGATTCTGCCCCATTGCGGTATCACCTGCGCCATAATTTTTGTCATGACGATACTCCAATGTTGCTTTAGTATTATTTAATACCGTCATTGCAAATGAAGTATAGTAACGCTGCTTAGGAATATTTAATGCTAAAGCCTGTCTGGAGGCACTATAACCTATAGCCACGGAACTTGGATGAGTAAATAACATAAAAGCATATGCGCCTTCAACATTAAACGCACTTGGTTTCGCACCCTGTAAATTATAGCTTAAGTTATTTACATTAAATCTGCGTAATGCAGCAACATATTCGCCAATCACATTGAACGGCCCGTACTTAACCATACCATGAACATCACCACCCGCAACTCGGTGCGCAATGTTTTCAAGATTAATTACATCAAATCCTCTAAAAAACCCGGCCGTTGCTATATCATTATTTTGCATGCCGTCAGAATCAGCAATATTATAAATATAACTTACCCCAATATCTGTTGAAAATTTATCGCTGCCCGTGATAAAACCAACATCAACACCGCCATTATTAATATCATTATTATTACGATATTTACTTGCCCCTTGAAAAACAAACACTCTGCCATAAGGAGAATTATGTTCACACGTTGGTGAATATCCAACCGTAATAGCTCTTGCTTTAGTTTTACCAATATATTTGGTCAGAGGATCAGTAATCATATTTGAACCATAGCGGCCAAACGGCACATATACTTGACCAACACTGCCATACCAATGTGATTTAACAAAATTTCCAAATAATAAAAATCCGCGATCTAATGTAATATTGGAATTAGAAATTCTATTTGAGTTTGCAGCAATTGCACTATTATCATAAGTTATCGCCATAAAACCATTAACCCATTTGGAAACTTCTGCAAAAATATCAAATTCTGCCCATGATAAATCAATATCAGATACATGAGAACCAGTATATGGATCTTCATAAATGGCTTTTGCTTCTATATTACCGCTTAATAATAAACGAGGATGTGCAACCGCCGCTCTTTCTGATGGCAACATAGCATGTTGTTCAAGATAGCGCATATATAATAATTTAGCATCTTCATTAATTGTCGGAGCATTTACAATTAATTCATCACCAGTATTAAAAGTCGCTTGTTCTGTATAAGGAGCAATTACTACCGAATCGTTAAAAGCATAAAAACGTGAGTGTTTTATCATGCGGCATTTTTTACTGCTTTTTTTACTGCTTTTTTTGTTGCTTTTTTTGTTGCTTTTTTTGCTCACATATACACGGCGTTTTGCTGCTCGATAATTTTTATTTTGTTGCTTTAATAGATATACTTGATGCTGTAAAGCATTCAATTGATTTTGTAATTGCGCTAATTTAGCCTGCGTAGGCTGAGTTGTTACAGCAAAAGCATGTGAACTTATGCACGCTATAAGACTTGCAACTAATAGTAATGATTTGAGTTTCATAATAGGCCTCATATTTTTATTACTTTGTAATCAACATTTAGTCACCAATGTGGCAGATGTTATGGCAGAATGTATAAAAATTCAAGCAAAGAAGATGAAAAGTTTAAGCTATTGCCTAATTTGTGTCATAATTACTTTCATAACTAATTATGAGTGATTTTTTCAGCAGTTAGTGGATTGCTTTTTCAGACACGCTTAGACACATCCATGTGGCGCTAAGGCTCGAACTTCCATGTTCTCGCATTGTCTGAAAAAGCAATCCACTAACTGCTGAAATTCAAACCTGATAAAATTTTGTACATGAAAATCAAACACATAACAAACCTTGTCAGCCTAATTGCTGGCAGCATTCTGCCGCTGGCTTTTGCCCCCTGGCATTATTTTTGGCTGGCTCCATTAACCACAGCAACTTTACTATACATTTGGCTAAAATCCACCCCCTGGCATGCCGCATTAAATGGCTGGCTCTTTGGGATTGGTCTGTTCGGCGTTGGAGCATCATGGGTTTATATCAGCATGCATCGCTTCGGCGGCGCATCAATATTGTTATCATCAATTCTTACCGCGCTATTTATCATTACGCTTGCTTTATTTTTTGCGGCGCAAGGTTATTGTATGATGCGGTTTGCGCCCAAAAAATTTATCATAAGCTTCCCTATTTTTTGGGTTTTGTTTGAATGGCTACGTTCACATTTATTCACCGGCTTTCCGTGGCTGTTGCTTGGTTATAGTCAAACCAATTCATGCTTACGTGGTTATGCGCCTATCATCGGCGTTTATGGCATAAGTTTTTTAGTTGCGCTAAGTGCCGCATTAATCATCATGTCATTCCGCGGCTTGATCGCGGAATCCAGAAATCTCAAGCGTAGTTTTTTATCTTTAATTATTTTAATTTTAATTTGGGTGATTGGTAGTCTGCTCGTACCAATCAATTGGACCAAACCAATTGGCAAACCAATTACAGTCAGCATTGTACAAGGCAATATTCCACAACAATTAAAATGGTCACCAGATCAAATTGCACCGACGATGCTGCATTATAAAAATCTAACCCAATCATATTGGAATAGTGATATTATTTTATGGCCGGAAGCTGCGATTCCATTACCATTACCTTACGCGCAAACTTTTGTAAACCAATTATCTATTACAGCAAAAAAACATCATGCCAGTTTAATTTTGGGAATTCCTGTCAAAGTTAATTCACAATATTACAATGCTGCGATTGCGCTCGGTGCGGGCAACGGCAAATATTATAAACAGCGTTTGGTACCGTTTGGAGAGTATGTACCATTTGAAAATATTTTGCGTGGGTTATTTACTTTTTTTGATTTACCGATGTCTGAATTTGTGCAAGGGCAAAAAAAACAAAATTTATTGCAAGCCGAAAATGTTTTAATCGCACCATACATTTGTTACGAAGTAGCTTACGCTCACTTAGTACACCGAAACTTACCACAAGCACAACTATTAATTACTATCAGCAATGATGCATGGTTTGGCAAATCAATCGCCGCGGCGCAACATTTACAAATCGGCCAAATGCGCTGCTTAGAAACCGGACGTTACATGCTATTCAGCACCAACAACGGCATCACCGCAATTATCAATCCGCAAGGAAAAATTGTTAAACGATTACCGCGATTTAAATCTTTAGTATTAACTGGAAAAGTCTATGCGATGCAAGGCAAAACTCCTTGTATGTGGTTATATTGAGAGTGATAATAATAAAACTTGAAAAGGAGTTTTTATGACGTTTTTCTTTAATTATTTTAAAAAAAAGAAAAAGAAAAAACAAAAGTCTCAGCCTCAAATAAAGCTAAAAGAGGACGAAGTACTTATCAAATTTACTTGCAGATCAATTGGATCAGAACGTCCTGTTATTCCGCTGATGGCTCCTTATTATATTAATAATGGATCATGCAAAATAAATCAGTTATATCAGGACAAGAAAAAAAAGCAATACTGGAATTGGAAGATTGAAATAATTAACATGCAAAAATCGTTAAAAGAAGCCAAAGAATATATACAGAAAATAGAGTTTCTAATAAACACCCATAAAGTTTTCCAGAATGCAACTAAGGTACAAACCATACTTGAAGCATCAAAATTTGTATTTAATTCCAAAGAAACTATGTGGTTTTTAATTAAAAATAGGAAAAAATTAAAACAGACATTATATGATACTAAAAATGCATTTTATTCACCTATTAAAAATGAAGAGGATAATGAAGATAATAATGATACGGATCAAAAATTAGAAAAAACGCTAAATATTTAGCAGCAGCACACGCAATCGGCGCAAATCCTCAGAATTTAATGAATCTGGACATAATATCAATGCAGGATGTTGTGTTCCAAAATTAAGGATAATCAAAAATGTAGTTACCAGGCTCTCACCTGTTAATTTTGCTTCATATTCACGCCCAGCACGATCTATTAAACGCCATCTGTCCTTTGTAGCAATACATCTGACGATTGACCCTGGGCTGCGCTGTAGTGTCCGCAACCAGCATTGATAATAACCGCTCCATAGCAGCAATAATTCAACCAGCAATTTTAAAATTAGTGTAAAATTTGCACAAAATAAAGCTGCTAGTGCTAATGCATACAAGATAAATAGCGCAAAAAATAAACAATTTGATGGTTTTAGTGTCAATTCCAGTCGAAACATATTAACCCCCGAAAAAAATTGTCCTAATTACATGAAAAATCAATTTTTTGAGCTATACTGAAAAATGTAGTTTACTAAACTGGAAAAATAAAAGTGGAAATGTCACAGCTCATAAAAATTTTATCTGACATGCAAGATGCCGCATCAGAGTGCGTTTTGAAAATAGAAGGAAGTCTAAAGAAAAAACGCCCTATCTCTAAAGACACCAAAAAACTTATTAGATCTAAAGAAAGAGATTTAGCTTTCACGAAAAAAGCACGTGATAATGATATCCCAGCAACTAAAAAATATTTTAAGGATAAAAACTTTCCTGATAATAAAGAAAATTCAGATAATGCATTAGAATTCTTGCGACAAATAGAGATTTCAGATTATAATAAATTCCTTGAAATGGCAAGGGAAAAACATCCAGTCCCAAAAGATGTCATACTCAAACATTAATTTAATGGATTGATAAACAAATGTTATTTTGGAAACGCAAACGCGAAAAAAAACTTTCACTCGCAAGTAAAATTTTAATTGGCATGCTGTTAGGATTATTCGCCGGATTTTTAATTAAACAACTCCCTCCTTCAGTGTTCATAAACCAATACATAGTAAATGGCGCTTTCGATATTATTGGAAAAATATTTATTAGATTATTAGAAATGCTGGTGGTACCAATTGTATTCGTATCACTAGTTTGTGGAACTTGCAGTTTAGGCGGCGGAAAAAAATTAGGCCGTCTGGGAATTAAAGTTATTGGTTTGTTTCTGATTACTACAGTAATTGCAATTAGCATCGCATTATTTCTAGCGGTAATTTTCCATGTCGGCGGCAGCACCACGCTTACACATGTCGCAACTCATTTTACTGTAAGACATCAGTTAAACCTAAAACAAATGCTGCTTACTTTAGTGCCGAATAATCCAGCCGCTGCAATGTCAAGCGGCAATTTATTACAAATTATTGTATTTGCAATTTTAATTGGTGTTGCAATTTCGATGTCAGGCAAGGCAGGAAAACATATCGCAGAAATATTTAATAACCTTAATACAATTTTAATGAAATTAATTGATATTGTCATGTGGACTGCGCCTTATGGAGTATTTTGCCTAATCACAGTTGCATTTGCTAATTTAGGCATGGATCTAATCAAAGACTTATCCGTATACATTGCAGTCATTGGCTTAACCTTAGCAATCCAATTGTTTGGAATTTATAGCTTATTACTATTTTTTCTGGCGCGCTTAAATCCATTAATATTTTTCCGCAAAATGTATTCAGTTATGGTATTTGCTTTTGGCACGTCAAGCAGCAACGCAACTATACCACTTAACTTAGAAGTTACTGAAAATAATTTAGGTGTACCCTTACCAATCGCATCCTTTACAATTCCCTTAGGTGCAACCATTAACATGGATGGCACTGCAATTATGCAAGGCGTTGCCGCAGTATTTATTGCGCATATTTATCATGTTAGTTTAAGTTTTGCTGCTTATGTTGGAATTGTAATTACTGCAACGCTTGCATCAATCGGCACCGCTGGAGTTCCAAGCATTGGCATTATCACCCTAGCCATGGTTTTACGGCAAGCTGGCTTGCCAATCAGCGGTATTGGATTAATCATCGGCATCGATCGTATCATCGATATGGCACGCACCATCATCAATATTTCCGGCGATACTGTTACTGCATGCATTGTCGCCAAAAGCGAAAAAGAATTGGACCAAAAAGTTTATAATGAGATTTAATGAGCTTATGTCCTGTTGGCGGGGTATTTTAAAAATACCCTACTTACAGGACATGTTGAAATTACTGAATCACATTTACTGCCGGCACGTAATTTTTATCTAATGCAATTGCCACTGCTTCGCAAGTCACTTTACCACTATGAACATTTAATCCATTCATTAAATGTTTATCATTTAATAATGCATCAACGTGACCTCGATTCGCCAACGCAATCACAAATGGCAAAGTAGCATTATTTAAAGCAAAAGTAGAAGTACGCGGTACTGCACCTGGCATATTTGCAACACAATAATGCACAACCCCATCAATTACATAAGTTGGATTTTCGTGAGTAGTTGGATGACTAGTTTCAAAACAACCACCCTGATCAATTGACACATCAACTACAACTGCACCGTTTTTCATATCTTTTAACATGTTTTTAGTAATCAATTTAGGCGCAGCTCCACCTGGAACTAACACTGCCCCTACAACTAAATCAGCTTGTAAAACATGCTCTTCGAGCGCATCTCTGGTTGCATAAATTGCATTTAAACGCGAACCAAACTCTAAATCTAATTCTCTTAAACGCGGCAACGATTTATCAAGCACAGTAACGTTTGCTTCTAAACCCATGGCCATCCGAATTGCATTAGTGCCAACCACACCGCCGCCAATAACTACTACTTTTGCTGATGCTACTCCTGGAACACCACCTAATAACACTCCGCGACCACCAGCTGGTTTTTCAAGATAATGTGCACCAGCCTGAACAGAAATGCGACCTGCAACTTCACTCATCGGCGCTAACAACGGCAAACCACCATATGCGTCTGTAACAGTTTCATACGCGATTGCCGTACAACCAGATTCCATTAACAATTCTGTTTGCCTTAAATCCGGAGCCAAATGTAAATAAGTAAATAATAACTGCCCTTCTCGCAACATTTTACATTCATTCGGTTGCGGCTCTTTAACTTTTACAATCATATCAGCACGCGCAAAAATTTCTTCCGGTGTATCAACAATCTCTGCACCAACCGCAATATAATCAGTATCATTAAAACCAACACCAACCCCTGCATTTTTCTGCACAATAACTTTATGACCATTAAGAATAAGTTCATGTACACTACTAGGGGTCAAACCTACACGAAACTCATTATTTTTTATTTCTTTTGGAACACCAATTAACATATTGATTCTCCTTATTAAAGTTAATAGTGTCCGCATTATACTCCCATATGTTTCAACAAAAATATTTTTTTACAAATAAATAATAAAAAAATATATTGCGCAAATTAAAAAAAACATATATATTTGATTGATTATCTAATCCATTTTCTATTCATATCATAAATTAAATAATCATAAATGATTTCGCGCTTTTATTCTGCTTCATTTGTAAAAAATTTTCTACGCGGTTACTCAAAAGTGGCTAGGCAGGCCATGGATGGCCATTTTTATTATGGCATATCTCTTATATGTTTTTAGGGCATAAATACATGAATTTTACCGTAATTGTTAGACATCCCATATAAATGGGTTTATAATCTTAGCGTTTTTCTAAAAAAACACCCGTATTTTATACGGTAGCGCAATCTATCAAAATATGAGAAGATAAAAATAGATTACCAAATAATCAACATTTAGGGAAAACACTAAATGACTGATTTAGCCACAACTGAAGATGCCCTTGACAAAAAAATGTTAATAATAGGGCTACTGATTTTTATTATCAGCAGTCTATTTTATTGCTATACCTTTGCTATTCAAGTAATGCCGAGTGCTATTTCCCATAATCTGATCCGTGATTTCGCTATTAGCACCACAACTTTTGGAATATTCTCCAGCAGCTTTTACTGGTTATATACTTCAGCTCAAATTCCGGCAGGCTTGCTAGTTGATCGTTTTGGTTCACGCACCACTCTAGCATTCGCAACATTTATCTGCGGAATAGGAACTATCATGTTTGGCTTAACTCATTATATCAGCATAGCTATTCTAGGTCGTTGTCTTGAAGGCGCAAGTGCAGCCTTTTCCTTTGTCGGAGTCATTTACTTAATTATCAGGTGGTTTCCGCCTGCTATGCTTGCTATGCTAGTTGGGGTATTACAACTTACCGCCTCCGTAGGCGCAATCAGTGGTGGATCCATCCTTGCCAACCTATTAGAACATCATAATTGGCGCATCATTGCTGTATCAATTGGCTGTATTGGTATTGCGATCGCATGTTTTATTTTTTTGATAGTACGCAATCAACCAGTTCATATCAAACAAGAAAACTCGGCTAAACGTTCAGAATTTAACATGCTGCAGTCTATGTATATAGTGCTAAACAATCCACAAACTTGGCATATTGCATTATACGCCTTCTGCATTTGGGGACCAACTTTGGCTTTCGCTGCTTTATGGGGCATTCCATTCTTAAGAACCAGTTTACATATAAGCACTTTTCACGCTGCTAATGCAATTGCTATTATCTGGATTGGTATCGGTGTTGGCTCTCCATTAATTGGCTGGATATCAGACAAAATCAAAAAACGCAGATTACCTTTAATTATTACTGCATTGCTCGGTTTAATTTGCATGTCCGGTGTAATTTATATTCCACATATACCAAAATTTTTGTTACTTATTCTGTTATTTGGCATTGGTCTTGCTCTTTCAGCTCAAACATTAACCTTTGGCATAGTGAAAGACAACAATCCAGTTGATACTACCGGCGCGGCTAACGGATTTAACAACATGGCTGTCGTATTAAGCGGCGTCATATTACAACCATTTATTGGCAAACTACTTGATATGAATTTTCATGGCACGATTATTAATGGTGTAAGAATCTACCAAGTACATAACTATCATATTGCTTTCATAGCATTACCGGCATGCTTTTTAATTGCCGTGCTTATGAGCACAATATTCATCAAAGAAACTAATTGCGAACCGGCATACGACATTAATTTCATTCGTAAAAAAATACTTCAAACCGAAACTCTGCCATCATTTACTGAAGATCTGTCTGAAATTTATAATACACAACATTCTATCAAACATTTTTATTTTTAATTCTGGACTTATACACCCGTTACACACTTCGAAATACAAAATTTATAACTTGCAAAAATACATATTAAATTTCTGTGGCAACTACCGCGCATGATAAATCTGTGTTCTTTTAAACCCGGCAGATGCTTGCTGACCCGCGATTTTACATAAGCAAACTGGTTGTAAAATCGCGGGTTCCATTTAACTCAAAACAATTAGTATTTTCTATTCTGCTGATGTCAAGAGAAAAATTTCTTCCCATGGAAAATCATTTCCCAACACCGTACTGATAATTTCATAACGGTTCTTGCAATCCAATTTATTTCTGATATTCAGCATATACCCTTCTACTGTCCTAGGAGATAATTCCATCATGTCTGCCATTTGTTTAGTTGTCATGCCACGCAATATATAACAAATACATTCACCTTCTCTTTTAGTAAGTTTACTTAAATGAAATTTAAGTTTAGTTGAAATCAGATTTAATAACATTTTCTTCACGCCCCTCTCTCCATATATAAGTTAAAGTTATAAAACTAAAACGAACGAAACTCCATTCTACGATCAGAACTTTATACTGAATAACTAATCTACCTGAACTTCTAGACTGCTTTTTACAGCTTGCTGCTTTCGAACCTTACGATAAATTTCTTTACGATAAATTTTGATTTCATCAGGCGCAGTAATACTCACCTGCGCCTGCCTGCCTTTAATATTGGAAACAATAATTTCAATGTTGTCCCCAATCATGATAGATTCACCAACTCTTCTGGTTAAAATTAACATTGCCAAACCCTCTCTCATGTTCACACAAGTTTCGCATAAAACTTGTAATTTATTTACTAGAAAAAGTATAAGATAATCCTGTATGCGTGGCACGGAATTTTAGCCTTATTTTGATGTAGGTAATTTCTTACAATAAACCTCCGAACAAGAACCACGAAAACCCCATTAGACACAAATTATTCTAACACTATTATTTTTAACCTAGATATCTGTTATCAAATAAGAGTACAATTGAATCTGATAGTGTAACAATGTTAACAATATATACCGCTCACCAATGAAGATGCTAAATTTATAGAAAATAAAGAACATGCATCTTGCATGCGCGGTAGCTGCCACAAAAATTTAATATGTAATTTATCAATTACAAAGTTCGCAGCTTGAAGTATAATAATGAAATGGACCCACCCTTTTAAAACGGCATCAAAAGTGCCAAAATGATATTTTTTAAATTTCATTTAACATAGGAGGGTCCGGGATGAATATTACTACATTAGGTATAGATATAGCAAAGG
>JASFHH010000049.1:0-12815 GCA_050123335.1 Gammaproteobacteria bacterium | reverse complement strand
ATTCAAGACTTGACCCCGCTACGGAGAATAATATGAAATTTAATGACGAACAATGGCGATTAAAAGTGGGTTTAGCAGAGATGTTAAAGGGTGGCACAATCATGGATGTGGTAAATGCGGAACAAGCAAAGATTGCGGAAGATGCTGGTGCTTGCGCAGTAATGGCGCTCGAAAGAGTTCCAGCGGATATTCGCAAAGAAGGTGGTGTGGCGCGTACTGCCGCGCCGGAAATTATTGAGGAAATTATGCAGGCGGTTTCAATTCCAGTGATGGCAAAAGCGCGTATCGGCCATTTTGTTGAAGCGCAAATATTGCAGGAAATCGGAGTTGATTTTGTTGATGAGAGTGAAGTGTTAACTCCCGCGGATGAAGAAAACCATATTGATAAGAATGAGTTCAAAGTGCCGTTTGTTTGCGGATGTCGTAATTTAGGTGAAGCGTTGCGGCGTATTGCTGAAGGTGCTGCGATGATTAGGACTAAAGGTGAAGCTGGTACTGGTAATATTGTAGAAGCGGTGCGACACATGCGCACGATTAACCAACAAATTAGGAAAGCTACAATTTTGCGTAAGGATGAATTGGCGAGTGAGGCAAAAAACCTTGGGGTTCCTTTGGAATTACTGCAATGGGTTGCAGAAAACGGGAAATTGCCGGTACCAAACTTTTCTGCCGGCGGAGTTGCAACACCAGCTGATGCTGCATTAGTTCGTCAATTAGGTGCTGAAGCTGTTTTTGTTGGCTCAGGAATTTTTAAATCGACAGATCCTGTAAAGCGCGCAAAAAGTATTGTATTGGCAACTACGCATTATAATGATCCAAAAATTCTGTTAGAAGTTTCACACGATCTTGGTGAGGCGATGGCTGGTATTGATATTAGTAAGCTTGCTGAAAATGAAAAGTTTCAGGTAAGAGATGAATAATAAAAAAATTGGGATTCTCGCAATTCAAGGTGGTTATGTTGCGCACGCAAAAATATTAGCACAATTGGAAGTGGAACATTCTTTAGTAGTTTCAGTTGAGCAATTAAAACAGTGTGATGCGTTAATTATTCCCGGCGGTGAAAGTTCAACAATTCTAAAATTTATCACAGCAAATGGTTTGTTTGAAGAAATAATAAGTTTTCACGCGTGCGGCAAACCAATTTTTGGAACATGTGCAGGAGCGATATTATTAGCTAAAAAAGTAATTAACCCTCCACAGAAATCATTAGGTTTGATAAATGTTACAATAAAACGCAACGCTTATGGTCGACAATTAGAAAGTCATATTGCAACAGGCAAAAATCTTGTAAATAATCAACAGCAAGAAATGGTGTTTATTCGCGCACCAAAAATAATGGAGCTTGGTCCTCAAATAAAAGTATTAGCAACCTGCGAAGAAGAACCAGTTGCTGTCGAAGAAAATAATTGTTTGTTAACCACCTTTCACCCGGAGTTATCTTCTGATTTATTTTGGCATAAGTATTTTTTGGGAATGTAAATACAATGTTAAAAGAGGTGTAGGAAATGGCTTTTGGGAAAGGAATAGCGCCATATTCATAGTGATATCTTTAATGATAATCTTTTAAAAACTTATTAAAAAGTTTGTTGACATCGCAGCTGGTTTTCAATAACATCTCACTTCTTCAGCGTGGATAATACTAATACTAATGCTGATATAACGATATTTTTTTATCCTAACCATAGTATTACATAATACAAATAAAATCATACATATAGAGTTGTAAAATTCATCATATGCCTCGGCATAAATAATAGAAATAAAAAATATATAACTTTTATTCTGCTAAATGCAGACGTGTGTATTTATATATTATTGTTTTTATGATTTATTAAGGGCGTATGCTATGGTAATACCTGCCAGAAGGTTTCGAACCCATGATATTGTTGTTTCTGAAAAAGCAATATCTGAAAAACAAAAATCTGATAATCAATCGTCAAAAAGCCAACCTCAGTTATTTAATATGACCGATTTTGCTTCTAAAGATGTTTTGAAAGTTATTTGTGATAATAAGTTTTTTGGTGCAATTTATTTGGTTAATGGCCTTAAATTAGAAGGGTGTTTTTGTGATTTTGATGATGAAGTAATAATTTTAACGCTTCCCGATAATAGTGGAAAACAAATGGTTTATCATCATGCAATTGCCACAATACAAATTTAGAACGAATTGAGATTGAAAAAAATTAATAAAGGAAATTAAAAATGAACAATCCTATGTTGAATATAGATCATAAGTTTGTGGTTTGGACTCATCTTAATATCAGCATATACGAGATTATATTTGGATTGCTTGGATTTGCAGCAACAGCTGTATTTCTTTTAGTAATGGAAATTTATTTGCAGCGCAGGCGGAAAAAACGCCAAAATATAAAAAAGGGGAATATTTAGGGTTTATTCTGAATTGTAGCTTCGGTTAAAGATTTGCATAGGTTATCTTGCTTAGATGCTATGTATTTGGCGAATTTTTTTGGATATTTTGCGTGCAAAGTAAGCAAAAATTCGCTGATAGCTTTATTTTTATAATAGCCCTTGTCATTTTTTTCGTTGTCAAAATGATAGCTAAAAAACCCATGTGTTATAAGATTTTCAGCAAAATCTTTATAACATGTGATTTTTTCCATAAAAAAGTCAAAATAATTTTCATTTGTTATTTTAATTAATTCGATTATAGCATTTTTTAAATGTGTGTGACTTTGACGAGAAGTGGTTGTTGCTAATAAATTAAATAATTTACTGATAAGATCACGCCAATTTGTTGATTTTTTGATATCGCAATTATGTAGTTGTTTAATCAGTGTCTTTATAAGGTCATAGCAAAATGATTTCTCAGTTGATTTTTTGGATATCTCAAAGATGGTGTTAATTTTGCTGATAATATAATTCAATGCTAATGGTTTATGACAGAAATTTTTTAGTATATATTTTATGAATTTGATAAGTTCCTTATTTTCTTTATTCGTAGAATTTAATTTATTAAAGAGTTGGTTAAGAGTGGTTTCTCCCGGCTGAAAATGCGCCAATATGAACAGTGGGCCAAAGGGCACAGGATTTTTTTGCTTAATCTTATCAAGTAATTCATTTTGCTGTTTTTTTGGCAGTAGTGCAAATGTGGTTGTAAGTGATGGAATAGGTTTGATACATTTGATAACTAGTTTATCACGTAAGGCATCATAACCATCATAATCTTCGCCTTCAGGCCATGTTTTACAGTCCATGTTGTCTGTTAGATTGTAAAATATGTCAGCGATTTTTTCATCACTCAATATTTGCTTTTTTAATAATTTTCGAAGATATTTACAGGCGAAATCGATCGTTTGGCGATTATTAATAGTAGCCATGCATAGAACATGATTTGTTATAATGTCTAAATACGTTTCATTTTTACCATCAGGTTTTGTTTTTAATATGTTTGTGGTTAATTTATAATATCTTTCGGCAAATATAGCATTAATAAATCTAAACATGTGTGATTTGTTAAATGTGTTTATTTTATTATTATATAATGCATATATATTTTCATGATTTTTATCCCAAATTGTTCTTATAATTTCTCCAATTATATATTGATAGTCAGTGTCAATTAAAGATCCATTTTTTATTAAGAATGGTATTATTTTGACTATAGTTGTTGTGTAGTATGTATTTTTTTCGTTTAACGCTAATTTTATCGTATTAATTATTTTTTCAGGATTGAAAGAGCTTAAGTTTTTTTCCATTAAAAGCAGTAGAAAATAATATACTTTTGCGCGGATTATTTGGTTTTTTATTTTGTTTGGAAATTTGTTATTTTGCTCTGTTTTATCCAATAATGTATTTAGGCTCGTTATAGTTTTTTCTTTATCCTGATATGCCAATGCTTCTATGATCCTAAAAATATGAGGATCTTTTTTGGCGAGCATCGCATAGAGGTTTGGTGAAATAATTTTAGTATCTTCTACTAGTATTTCAATGATGGCTGGGATAAGTTTACTGGGGATTTTTTTATTTTTGGCGATTTTCTCTATTATGGCGTAACATATTGTTTTACAATCTTCAAAGTAAATATATGGCATGATTTTTTCTTGTAGAAAATTCTTTTGCTCATTTTGCGTGAGTCGATGGTAGATAGCAACTACAGAATTAGTTAAATACGTCTGCTCAAGCGGGAATATTTTTGGGGATAATTCGTTTATTTCTTTATCAAGTTCAAAGCTTTTAACATAATTACATAAATGTTCTAAACCCATGTTTTTAGCTACAAATTCAAATTTGCGTATAGTGTTGAATTCATCGCCATATTTATTAAATAATTCTTGCTCTTCGCAAAACCCGAGCAGCAGCCCAAGGTTTTTTCTTAGTTCTTGATTTTTTATGGGGGTTTTTAACAAAGTTATTATATATTCTGTGTCTATTTCGATTGTTTTGATGGATTTATCGTAATTTTCTATTTTGATTATAATAGTTATAATCTTTTTTATAGATCCTGAGCCAATAGAAAAACCAACGATGCTATTTATGTTCTTTACTATTGTTTTTAGCGCTTTTTTATTTCTTTCTTCCCATTTCTTTTTTTCTGCTAATGATTTTTTATGTTTGATTTGTTTACCTATGGTTCTTTTGATTTTGCAAAGAAACCTTACGGGATCGCGCTCTTTATCGTATGGAATATTGAGGTTAGTTTCAAATTCAGTATAATCGTCAATACATTGTTCAATTTTGGTTGATAATTTATTAAGAATCGTGAGTGATTCTATTTTATTTAAGGATACGGCGCAATATATGATGCCAGTTATTAAAGGAAATAGTTCATTTATAACATGTATGTTTTTATGGCCACAGTAAACCATTAACTCTTCATTACATTCTTCTTCATCAGTAAAGTTTTGTATAAAATATTCTATTACCTTTAATAATTGTTTTTTAGAAAAATGAGTGGCTAATTGTTTTAAGTAAAATATAAAACGATCATGTTTGATTGTTGTAAGATTTTTATATTTGAACCTATTAGATTCATTAAAATCTTCAGGTTTTTTGTTAAACAAATATTCAATAAGTTTTGGATCTGTTATTTTAAGATAATTTATAAAAATTTCTTTCTGGCTAATTATTGGTAATACGGCAATTTCAAAAGGGTATACAATAAGGCGTTGGTTTAATTTAAAATTTATTGGAATTTTGATGGTGAAATCAAGATATGACAGTTTATTATTAATATAGTTACATAGATATTGGGCCAAAATGGGACTTTTTTCTTTAAGCAAATTAATTAAAAATTTTAATTTAGATTTTGCGGTTTCTGTAATATTTTTACGATTATTCTTATTTGTATTTTTCTTATGTTCAGTTTGCAAATTTTCTATTGTGCAGAGAACGTTAATAAGTGCATATGGTATTGGTTTGAGCAATTTAAGTTTTTTTTGAAAATTTTTGTACGATAATCTTTTATAATCCAGGGTATTGGTATTGGATATTAAGTTTAAACACATAAAATATGTTAATGCATGCGGTGGTAACAGCTCTGGGTGAAAATATGGAAATAATTTTAGTAAATTTTCAAATCTATTTTTAAATTCCATCTTAAATGATGTTTCACATACTAATGCGAGTCGCAGTAAGATTTTTGGATCATAGCGAGCAATGTTGTGAGTAAATATCTCATCGGGAATTTCCCAAAATTTTTCTCGCAATTCTTTTTTATTATTATTAGTGTTTTGCATCATGATAAGCTATCCTCGTTTATTGATATATAAATTTTGCGTTGCCTTATTTTTCACACATAGTTATTTTAGTTATGGTCAGGCTTATTTTAACCTATTAAACTTAACAAAATATTACGTGATTTTCTGTTTTTCAATAAGCTATTGATTTGCATAGGGAAAATTTTTAAAATTTTTGTTTTTGGAGGATTTTTTAGGGATATAAAAGGATTGTAATCACCTGTTCATTTTTGTTACACCACTTGCCATGAGCGATGATATCCTTATAAAGTAATTAACCCGTCACAAAAATCATTGGGTTTAGTAAATGTTACAATGAAACGCA
This sequence comes from Gammaproteobacteria bacterium, assembly GCA_050123335.1. Lineage (GTDB taxonomy): Bacteria > Pseudomonadota > Gammaproteobacteria > UBA12402 > UBA12402 > JASFHF01. Next base: position 6,794 of record JASFHH010000049.1, on the reverse strand, counting down.
ACGCTTATGGTCGATAATTAGAAAGTTATATTGCAATAGGAAAAAATCTTGTAAATAATCAGCAGCAAGAAATGGTATTTATTCGGGCACCAAAAATGATGTATCTTGGTTCAAAAGCAAAAGTTTTGGTAACTTGTGAAGAAGAACCAGTTGCTGCCGAAAAAAATAATTGTTTATTAATGATGTTTCATACAGAATTTGTGTTAATTATTACAGCACAAATTTTTTAGGCGCAAATGTTTTTATGTTCTCAATATTTATTTGATCATCAGTTGTTTTTTTGCCTATATTTTCAATGTTTTTAATATGTTTTTTAGTATCTTCGATTAGAAAGCGGTCAAAATCTTCATCTAGTAACTCTTGTAAACCATGTAAAGTTTTTTCAACTTTTACAGTTTCAGAATGTGATTTTATAATGCTAGGGTTGAAGAATGTAGAATGTATACCATCCCACTTGTTATTTTTGTTGATATTGTTTGATTCAAAGACTTTCAGTTGGTTTGCAATTTCAGATAGTTGCTTTGATGATGTTTTACTTTGTAATTTCGGTATTGATTTTATAAAATCTTTAGCATTATTAAATATATAATCATCAAGAATGGATGTGTGCGAATGTCCTTTTTGCTGAGCATGTTTTCGTATTTGTTTCATGAAGTTGCTGCAATCTTTTTTATTTAATTCGATATTGGTTTTGCTCAATCCTATAAAATGAGACATGTAATCAATTGTCCCAACGCCTATTGTGATTCTGTTGAGCCCATGATGTTTGCCTACGTAAATGTAATAGTTTTCTTTGTTGAAAGACATAATTTACCCCTTGATGTTTATTTAGTTACAAATGGAGATTTTTGTTATTAAATATAGAACATATTTCTTAAGGAAAGCTTAAGTTTGTACAAATTTTGATGTTTTTTTTATAATTACTCCTATAGGCTTGATTTTGGATGATAATTTGGTGTTTTTTTGCCAAGTAGTTGTAATCACCTGTTCATTCTTGTTACACTACTTGCCATGAACGATGATGCCCTTATAAAAAAGATCGATCAAAGTGATTACCAGACAATCTGGCAGCAGATGATGGATTTCACCCAGAATCGTGTCTCTAATACACCAGATGAAATTTGGCTGGTTGAGCATGATCCGGTGTTTACCCAAGGCCAGGCGGGGCGTCCTGAGCATGTGTTAAATCCTGGTGATATTCCAGTAGTGCAGACTGATCGCGGTGGACAAGTTACTTATCATGGGCCGGGTCAATTGGTGGTTTATCCGTTAATTGATTTGCGTCGTGCCAAAATCGGGATTAAGCAGTATGTTGGAATTCTTGAACAAACAACGATTCAATTATTGGCTGGTTATAATATTGCAGCAGAAATTCGTGATGGAGCTCCGGGAGTTTATGTTAAAGACGCTAAAATTTGTTCGATCGGTTTGCGTGTTAGACGTGGATGTAGTTATCATGGTTTGGCGTTAAATGTTGATATGGATTTGGAGCCGTTTTCACGGATTAATCCATGTGGATTTCGAAAATTAGCGATGACGCAGATAAAAGATTTTGTTAATGATATAAGAATTTCTGAAGTTGAAAATAAAATAAGTAAATATTTAGTTGAGAACATTTATGACAGAAAAACAAAAACCACTACGTAAACCCGAATGGATTCGCGTGCAACTAGCCGCGGGCAATAAAGGAAAAAAAGTAAATAAAATTTTGCGTGCAGGTGAGCATGTTACAGTGTGCGAAGAAGCAAACTGCCCTAATCGCGCAGAATGTTATGGTTGCGGTACAGCGACTTTTATGATTATGGGAGATGTTTGCACGCGCAATTGCAAGTTTTGTAATGTTATGCATGGCAAGCCACAGCCGTTAGATCCAAATGAACCTGAGCGATTAGCGCAAACCGTTGCAGCAATGAAATTAAAGTACGTAGTAGTTACTTCAGTTGATCGTGATGATTTAGTTGATGGTGGCGCTGCGCATTATGCGGCGGCAATTAAAGCAATTCGCGAAAAAAATCCTGAAACTAAAATTGAAATTTTAACGCCGGATTTTCGTGGCTGTATGCAAACAGCTTTAAAAATTTTATCAGAAAATCCTGCTGACGTTTTTAATCACAATTTAGAAACTGTACCAAGACTTTTTAAAACAATTACGCCGAGTTGTGATTATCAGTCGTCATTAAATTTATTGTGTGAACATAAAAAGCTTTTGCCGCATGTTCCAACCAAATCTGGTTTAATGGTTGGCCTTGGTGAGACAGACGAAGAAGTGTTAGAAGTGTTAAAAGATTTGCGTGCGCATGCAGTCGACATGTTAACTATCGGACAATATCTGCAGCCAAGTCATAAACATGTTCCAGTTGAGCGTTATGTTACTCCGGAAAAATTTGCAGAATTTAAACGGCTTGCTAAAAAAATGGGATTTAAGCGGGTTGCCAGCGGCCCAATGGTTCGTTCTTCTTATCATGCTGAAATGCAGATTTGATCTTATGTTAAATTGTCAACTTAGCAGTTGTCAACCAAAAGGTTGTCAACCAAGAGGTTGACAACCTTTTGGTTGACAACTATAATACAAAAAGCAAAGTAAATGAGGTGTAACAAATGTTAGGTGTAAAGTATTTCCCATTAGGAATAGCTACGGGCAAATCTTTTTGTAACCGCTTGAAAGAAAAGGAACAATTAATTAATAATTTTACAACCGGACAGCATACAATTGCCATTTCACCTAGAAGATATGGAAAATCTAGTTTGATATTAAAGGCATTAAAAGATGCAGACATGATCTACGAAAAAATTGATTTATTTGTAGCTATTGATGCTAAAGTTGTGGAGCAAAAAATTATTGCAGGAGTTAAAAAACTTATTACAAAAATTACTACTGGACCTACTCAGGCAATAAATTTATTAAAGAATTATTTTAAAAAATTGAAAACAAAATGGATTATTGGAACTGATGGGGTTAGCGTTGAATTAACTCCAGATAAAGAAGTAGATTCGGCAACCAATATTTTTGAGGCTTTGCAAGCATTAGAAAAGCTACTAATTAAAAAAAAGAAAAAAGCGGTATTTTTTATTGATGAATTTCAAGAAATTGGGCTATTGGATACCGCGAAAACTATAGAAGGCGCTGTACGTGCGATTGCTCAGGAAAGTAAAAATCTTATATTTGTATTTTCAGGAAGCAATAGGCATATTTTATCTGAGATGGTGGATGATAGATCTAGGCCTTTATACATGTTGTGTGATCGTATTAATCTCGGCAGAATAGCAAAGGAACATTATATTAAATATATTAATAAAGTTGCGCTGTTGACTTGGAATAAAGAATTAAATCATGTTGTATTAGGACATATTTTATCTATAACTGAATGTCATCCTTATTATGTGAATGCTTTATGTCGTAAGGTATGGATGAAATGTTTGAATAAGCCCCCCACTTTAGTAGACGTAACGAAAGCTTGGGGAGAATATATATTGCAAGAGGAATCAAGAGTTGCCAGAGAATTGACAACATTAAGTGAGACACAAAAGAAATTATTGGTTTTAATTGCAGATGGACGAATTTATTCAGTAGTACCTAGATCTGCTTTACATAAAATGAATATTTCTAGGCAAGCAGTTATAAAAGCGCTAACAATATTGTGCCAAAAAGATTATTTGTATAAAGGCACGTCTGGAAAATATTTGATTATTGATCCGCTCTTAAAAGCATCCTTGCAGTTTTTTTATTTGTAACAGTGTTGTTACAATTTTTTTCTTAACAGACATAGTCTTGTTACTTTGCTTTTCTATACTTCCTGTACGATATAACTTTATAGGAGTATAAAAAATGAAAAAAACCATTCTAACATTAATAGCATCAGGTGCTTTATTAATTGCGGCAGGTAGCGCTTATGCAGGCGGACCGGCTCCATCATTAGCGCATTCACATTCAGGTCCACGCACACATACCCGGGTACATGAGTCAATCAGTTTTCATTTTGGTTTTGGTCCGCGCCATTGCCGTCCAGGTCCTGGATATTGGAGATGGCGTCGCTGGCATCGCGCAAACTGGCGTTGGCATCACAGGCATTGGAGATGGAGACATCATCATCGTTATTATTGGTAATTTAAAGGATTTGTAATAAGTAATACCACACCTTCCCTGCCCGCTTCTGCTTGATGATTTGCCAATGGCGTGGTAAATCATCAGGGGATAAGGCGGTATTAGTTTCAATGTAAACATAGCCGTTTGATTTGATTAAATTATTTTTAGCAAGCAGTTGGCAGTATTTTGGAATCATTTGTTGCTGAAATGGGGGGTCGAGAAAGACAATATCAAACTGTTCTTTGGGTTTTGGGACGGTTGTCATCCTACGGCCCAGTTTAGAGCCTGTCCTGCGGCTTAGCCAGTTGACCGGAGGAACCGCGGGATCCAGGCTGTTTAGTTGCTTTCTGGATCCCGCGGTCAAGCCGCGGGATGACAATTTTTCTATATATTCTTTCGCATTCATGTGATAGATTTCAAGATTTTCAGCTTGCAGCATTTTCTGATTGGTGAGAAGGTTTGCAATAACTTCCGGTTCAGAGTCGACAAAAACCACCTTAGCTGCGCCGCGGGATAAAGATTCAAAGCCTAAAGCACCGCTGCCGGCAAATAAATCTAAGCAATTTGTACCTTCGATAACTTGTGCTAACCAATTAAATAAAGTTTCGCGCACTCGATCAGGTGTAGGACGTAAATTTTTCAAATCAGGAAAAGATAGTTTTCTGCCGCGCCAGATACCTGCAATAATGCGAACTTGATTACGTAATGTGTAGGTTGGTGATTTCCGCATAGTTTGTCTAAAAAGTGGGCAGATGTAATGTTATAATAGCGTTTTAATGAAGCTTTTTCAAATATAATGATATGTAGTACAATAATAAAATGATTGATAAAAAAGGTTTTCGCACAGGCATAGGTATTATTTTAGCAAATGACCGTAATCGGCTGCTTTTTGCGCGGAGAATTGGCCAAAATGGTTGGCAATTCCCCCAGGGTGGTGTGAACAATGCAGAAACACCCGAAGAAGCGATGTTTCGGGAACTGTATGAGGAAGTGGGTCTGCGGTCAGAAGATGTCGAAATTTTGGCTGCGAGTAAAGATTGGTTTAAATATCGTTTGCCAAAATATATGGTGCGCCGTACTGCCGAACCTGTTTGTTTGGGCCAGCGGCAGCGATGGTTTTTGTTGCGTTTGCTAAGTGATGATCAAAAGGTGAGCTTTGATGCTACTAACAAACCGGAATTTGATGGTTTTAAATGGGTTCGCTATTGGTATCCTTTGCGGCGGGTAATTTCTTTTAAGAGAAATGTTTATCGCCGGGTTTTACAAGAATTTGCAACGGTATTGTTTTCAGAATAATTGATTGATGGCTGGACTTACCTGAAAAGATGATATGCGAGACAAAAGCGAGCGAAAGACGGGAGTTTATAAATAATAAATGACCGGCTTGAGCGAGCTTTTAACGAAGCAGATCGCTTTTCAGGTAAGTCCAGGAGGGAAAAATTGTTAAAGTTATTGCGGCGAATAATACAAGAAGTTGGTGCTGCTCAGGATCTTGATGAGGCTTTAAATATCATTGTCTCGCGTGTGCGTGCAGAAATTAATACTCAGGCATGTTCTATATTTCTTATGAATCGGGACCAATCCACGTTGACTTTAATGGCAACGGATGGTTTGGATCCGAAAACGGTAAAAAAAGCCACCCTTCCCCTTGATAATAGTTTGGCTGGTTTAGTTGCAGAACTTGGAGAGCCTTTAAATTTAGATGATGCAACCAGGCACCCTAAATTTTTTCAAATCGCCATGGGTGAAGAGCCTTATCGGGCCTATTTAGGTGTTCCAATTAAGTTTCGACGTAAATTATTAGGGGTGTTGACCGTTCAGCAACGTGAAGCGCGCCGTTATGATGCCGCAGAAGAAGCTTTTTTAATTACGATTGCTATGCAATTAGCTCGTTTGATTGAACCTTATGTTGAAACAAAAAAATCAGTAACTTCATTAGTATTGCAAGGCATGCCTAGTGTTCCTGGAGTTGGAATTGGTGAGGGTGTAGTCGTTTATGTCCCCGCTGATTTAGATGCAGTGATTGATCGTGAGCCGGAAAATATTGCAGCAGAAATAAAATATTTTGAGGAAGCTTTAGCCAGTGTTCGTGCAGAAACAAAAATTTTAGGAGAAAGATTGGCTGCGAGTTTGCCGCAAGAAGAGAAAGATTTATTTGATGCATATTTAAGGATTCTTGATCGTGATAGTTTAGGTCGGGATGTGATTAAAGAAATTAAAAAAGGGCATTGGGCGCAAAGCGCAGTAAAACGAGTGATAAAAAAATACATTAAGCAATTTGAAAATATGGATAATGAATATTTTCAGGAGCGAGCTTCTGATCTAAAAGATTTAGGAAGACGTATTTTATCGCAGTTGCAATCAGAAAAACAAAGCGAATATGAATATCCGCCAAAAACTGTTTTAGTTGGCGAAGAGATTTCTGCATCTAATTTGGCTGAAGTGCCGGAAGGTCGATTGGTTGGTATAGTTTCAGCTAAAGGATCTAGCAATGCACATGTGGCAATTTTAGCACGTTCAATGGGTATTCCTACAGTTATGGGAGCAGGTGATTTACCGGTTGCGCAATTGGAACATGCTAAGCTGATTGTGGACGGTTATTTTGGTCATGTACATGTTGCGCCAAAAGCACGCATGCTGAAAGCATTTGAAGAATTAGCGAAAGAAGAACATGAGCTTGATGCTGAATTAGAACATTTGCGTGAGTTGC
>JASFHH010000048.1:0-13233 GCA_050123335.1 Gammaproteobacteria bacterium | reverse complement strand
ACTTGCTCATAATTTACCTCCGTTGGTTTATTCCTTCCGTTAGGTTAATTATGAGGCAACGATCACATTTTTTCCCTTTTTCAAGTCCTCATTTAGTTAGGTTTTATTTGAGGCAATTCGTTTCTTTCATTTTTTTGCTTTTGCTAAGGAAGCCTTAAGAATTGGCTGCTATTATTTGCAATAAATGGTGATATTTTCTGGTAGTTGGGGAATATCAGCTTAATGTATAGGTGCTACATTGATAAAACTGCGGAATGGTAATGGTGTAGCGTGATTAGTTATTATTTGGGAAAAGCAAACATGTTTGAATTCAGAAAGTTAGGTGTTGAACCACCGCCCACGGGAGAGAATGAGCAAAATAACGGGCTTAAGCAAACAACCAAAAAACGAAAAATTAGCAAAAGTAAGATATTGCAGCTTCCTTACGATTGTCTTAAAGAAATAGTGGATTTTTTAAAAATTAAGAAAGTATTTAATGCATTTCTTACATGCAAAACATTTTATCGTTTGCTTTATGATAGAAATGATAGTTATATAAGCACATGGCTTTCAATGCGTAAAAATAAATTGTTAAAAATTATTGTTGATATGTTGCTTGAAAAGAATTTTAAAAAACCGTTACGTATTTATGGCAGGGATATTCAGCATTCTTTTGAATTATTGCGCACATCTTTGCAAAGATTTGCGCTTGATAATATAGCAGGGACCATAGAAAAGCTGGAACGACAATTTAAAAAAAATAAAGCTCTAAATGTAGAGCAAGCCATGCAATATATTTTGTATGTTCATATAATAAATAATATTAAAAATATCGATGCAAAATGGTTAGAGCTTGCGCTCGATACAATAGAAGCGTATCAAAAAAAATATCTTGAAATCCATGCTTGTAAGATTTATTTATATTATAGTGATTCTCTTATACAGCCATATGAATCTACATCTAATCCACATTTGGCTTTTAGACTTGATAATAATGGTGGTTTGTTATATCGTTATATAGACAAAAACGGTAAGATAGCGCATACACAAAAATCTAATAAAATAGAAGAATGGATTGTTTGTAACAAAAAAGGCAAACATATAGATGTAATAATAAGTGCGTTACAACAGCCATTATTTTTTAATAATTTGCCTAATGATGGCTATAAAATCCTGATATTAAAACCATATATAAACGGTATAGTCAAAGAATTTACTAATAACCAAGAATATTCGTGTAATACAATCGAGAAGGTTTTTAAATTTTTGACCTTGTGTACGCTGAACATTTTAAATCTTTCTCAAGTTAGTAAGATATGTGCCGATGATAATCAAACTTACGAAAACAGTGTTGTGAAATATTTAGAATTGATTGACGCAAACAATAAGGAAATTAAAGAATTATGGGGGGTTGATAAAAGCAAATCTAAACAGATATTTACAAATGCTAGTGGTCTGCAACTTAAAAATATTAGAGCGAACATTGCAATCAAGTTAAAAGATATGGATTTAAGTAACGCTGAAATTAATAATGTAGGATGTTGTAAAACATTTACAATAGATAAATCTTATATTGAAAACACTAAAATTTCTAACATTTGTAGTGTTGAAACGCATATTAACGAAAGTTATCTTAAAAATACATCATTGCGAGTTATTGATAGACTTAATTTGGTTGGTTCCGAGCTATCTCAAGTCACATTTAATAAGAGTGTATATATTGTTAATTTTTATGTAAATATAAAAAATCTTAATTTGCAGTCAGCGAATGTTTTTTCTCTTGAGGCAATGACACACTTGTTATTGTATGTTAAAACAAGTAAAAAGTGTTTTAATGGTTTATTTCCTAAGGCTTTGAAAATATTTTTGCAAAAAGCAAGTCGAAGTAGCGTAAACAAATTTGTAACTACATGTTTAAAGAGTGACAAATTGAAATATGAAAGTAGAGAAGAGATCAAAGATTACATATTTGGAACGTTCGATTTCAAAAAATTAATTGAAAAGTTATGCATCTATGTGAATAAAAAACCAGTCCAGGATAGTTTACGTAATAATATAAATAAATTAATTGTAATGCATAATGAGAATACCAAGGATAAAAAGTTGAAATGTGTTAAGCTGCCTCTAATATTGACACCGAATCAACGTAATCAGCAACGTTGGAATAATCTTAATGGAATTTTTTCTAATTCTATTTCACGAATACAACAATGCAACCAACAACACAACCGACAACAAACAAATTCATTTTTGCCGTTTTCCAACCATCAACCAAATAATAGAGTTATTGGGCGCTTTCAACCACTGCTGCCACCACCACCGCCACCTTCTGGAAATAACATACAGAATCAGCAGAATAATATACATCGTGGTACTTTTTACAATCCTAACAATAATACTAAGAAAATTTTAAAGAAGAAAAAGGCCCCAAAAAAAGTTTACCAGCAGCCAAAACAGGATCGTAATAATTATCAACAACAGCAACTTATATTTAACCAACATATCTTCCAAACATTTAATAATGATAATAATCTTTTCTTTAATCAGCAGCAACAGTATAAAGTTGATAACCAACAACCACAAGGGCAAAAATTTAATTTAAGCGATGATTGTTTTAATTTAGATTATAATACGGATGGTTTTAATTATTTTTAACGTATAAATAAGAATGTTCTAAATTTGTTCTGCTATTAAACATAAGCGCTCCCTAGGGGTGAGGATCTATGTGCCATCAGGCACATCGCAGCCGAGCGAACGCCTGACATGGGCGAACCGGTGTAGTTTAGAAAAAGCGTGAGCTTTTTCCCGGTGAGCGCCTCGCCATGGATGGCGAGGCTGGCCTATGATCCATGGATGGCTGCTTGGTTTGTATTATCAGGCCGGGGGATGCGTTATGGATAACTGCTTGGTTTGAATTTTCTGATGGAAAAAGAAATTTTGCTCCCTAGGGGACTCGAACCCCTGTTCCCGCCGTGAGAGGGCGGTGTCCTAGGCCGCTAGACGAAGGGAGCTAATGTAGAGGGCAATTTTATCCGGCTTTGCTTTATTGGATGTGAGCAAACCTCACATCCAATAAAGCTATCGCCTACAAAATTGCCTGGCTTCGCCTTTTTTGTAATTTCTGCGTTGCAGCGCTTTCTGCAGATGCTCATTTATTAATATAAACTCCGCTCTGCAGAAAGCGCTGCGCCTTGAACTTACAAAAAATGCTCGTCTACATTGCACTTGCGCAAAATGCTCGTCTGCGCTTGCGCAGAAAGCGTTGATCGCAAAAAATGCTCGTCTACATTATCTGAGTGATGTATTATACATTAATATATGTTATTAACTACAAGGATTGTTGAAAATTAAAACTATTTCCAGATCAAAGCATAAGATTTCTGAAGAGCAAATTAGCCAAAATGCATTGAAGGTGTTGCGCGTTTTGCATAATGCTGGTTTTGATGCCTATTTAGTTGGCGGTTGCGTGCGTGATTTATTATTAGGAAGAATGCCTAAGGATTTTGATATTGTGACGGACGCTTTGCCTAATCAGATTAAGAAATTATTTCGTAATTGTCGTTTGATTGGGCGGCGTTTTAGGTTGGCACATGTTTATTTTGGTCGGGAAATTATTGAAGTGGCTACCTTTCGTGCTGGAGACATTCATACAGCTCACAAAACTAAAGATGGTTTAGTTATGCGCGATAATGTTTATGGTACGATTGACCAAGATGTTGATCGGCGTGATTTTACGGTTAATGCTTTATTTTACGATGTTTTTAGTCATAAAATCTTAGATTTTGTAAATGGTTTTGAAGATTTATGTGCAAAAAAATTAGATATTATAGGTCGACCAAGTTTGCGTTATCGTGAAGATCCAGTACGTATTTTGCGTGCTGTGCGGATCGCTGGTAAATTAGGATTTACTCTTACTTCGAGAACGGCGCAGCCAATTAAAAGATTAAATCGATTATTGAAAAATATTGTACCCGCAAGAATTTTTGACGAAGTAGTAAAAACTTTTCATTGTGGTGCGGCACAAGCAATTTATCCATTGTTAATTAGATTTGATTTATTAGAAAAAATTTTACCGTTAACTGCGCATAATATTAAGTTACCACGCGCAAAAGTTGATGCTTTTATTAAAAAGCTTTTACGTGATACTGATATGCGGATTCAGCAAAATAAAGTAGTTGCACCAGCATTTTTGTTTGCGGCGTTGCTTTGGTATGCGTTGATGCCGGTTTGGGAAAAACTTGTTAAGCAAGATGTACCAAATAGTGTAGCTTTTGATAAAGCGATAAGTGAAGTTTTGCGAGTGCAACGGCAGCATTTGGCTATTCCGCATCGCATTTCCTTGGTTATGCGTGAAATTTGGCGTTTGCAACGTAAGTTAGAATTACTTAATCCACGTTCTATTTGGTATGTATTTGAACATAGACGTTTTCGTGCAGCATATGATTTGTTATTATTGCGATCTAAAGTGGAGAAAAAGTTAAGAGGCATGGTTGATTGGTGGGAGCAATTTCAAGTGGCCAGTAGAGAAAAACGAGATGAGATGGTGCTTGCGTTGGATTATGAAGGTGTTATATGAAGGTGTCAAGTCTAGACTTGACACCTATGGTTGGAGGATAGTTATGAACTCAATAGTAAATAGCGAAGCTTGGAAAAATTTACGGGAGCATTGTGATGTTCTTGAAGAAATACATATTCGTGATTTATTTGCGCAAGAGGGCAATCGTTTTCATCAGTTTTCTTTGCAGGGTCCGGAAATATTTTTAGATTTTTCCAAAAATCGTGTTTTGCCGGAAACTATGAATTCATTAATTAAATTAGCAGAGACAGTTAATTTAAATAATAAAATCGAAGCAATGTTTACCGGACAGGCAATTAATTTTACCGAGCATCGCGCAGTTTTACATACTGCCTTACGTAATCGTTCTAATACTCCGATAATGGTTAATAATGAAGATATTATGCCTAAAATTAATGGGGTGTTGAATAAAATGCGTCAATTTACCGAGCAAGTACATAGTGGGAAATGGCGTGGCAATACTGGCAAAAAAATTACAGATGTGGTTAATATTGGAATTGGTGGGTCGGATCTTGGTCCTAAAATGGTGGTTAATGCGTTGGCTTATTACGCAAAAAAAGGGCCGCGTTGTCATTTTGTTTCTAATGTTGATGGGACACAAATCACTGAAATTTTAGAATCGCTTGATCCAGAAACTACGTTATTTATTGTTGCATCAAAAACTTTTACTACAATAGAAACTTTAACTAATGCTGAAACAGCGCGTGATTGGTTGTTAAAAAAATTAAAAGCGCCAAAAGAAGCGGTAGCAAAACATTTTGTCGCGGTTTCTACTAATGCTGAAAAGGTTAAAGCATTTGGTATTGACGTTGAAAATATGTTTGAGTTTTGGGATTGGGTTGGTGGTCGTTATTCAGTTTGGTCGGCAATTGGTTTGCCGATTGCATTATCTATTGGTATGGACAAATTCGAGGATTTTTTGGCTGGCGCGCATGAAATGGATCAACATTTTTATCAGGCAAAGTTTGATAAAAATATTCCGGTAATTTTAGGTTTGTTAAGTATTTTTAATCATGATTTTTTAGGCGCTGGTTCAGAAGCTGTGATTCCTTATGATCAATATTTATTTTATTTAGTGCAGTATTTGCAGCAGTTAAGTATGGAAAGTAATGGCAAGACAGTTACAATTGATGGTGAGATCTCACCGTGTAGAACCGGTGCAATTTTATGGGGTGGAATTGGTACTGATGGTCAGCATGCTTTTCATCAATTGCTGCATCAAGGCACAGAGCTTGTAGCGATTGATTTTATTATTCCAATTCGTAGTTTAAATCCAACGGGTGAACATCACGTATTATTAATGGCAAATTGTTTGGCACAAGCACAAGCATTAATGTGTGGCAGGTCGCTTGAAGAAGTGCGGGAAGAAATGTTGAGTGCTGGGATTGATGCAGAACGTATAGATGAATTAGCGCCGTATAAAGTTATGCCGGGAAATCAGCCGGTAAATATGATTATGCTTGATAAATTAACTCCACGTTCGCTGGGAGCTTTGCTTGCGATGTATGAACACAAAACTTTTGTAATTGGCGCGGTTTTGGGAATTAATTCTTTTGACCAATGGGGCGTGGAATTAGGCAAAAAGCTGGCTGGAAATATTACTGATGATTTAATTTATACTGAACATTCAGCAGAGTATGCGGAATATGATGATTCTACTAAAGGTTTGATTGAGTATTACCGTCGCAGATTTTGACATAAAAACATAGTAAATTTCTTTGTTTAAATTCAAGATATTCTTTTGCCAGCAAGGCTTAGGTATATTTATGCATGAAATTCAACATAAAAACATAGTAAAATGCAACACAAAAACATAGTTGAAAAAAGCATAAAAACATAGTAAAATATAACAGAAAAACATAGTAAAACTGGAGAGAATGAGATGGATTTGCCCCAAAATATAGCAGCAGCATTAGAGCGTGTCAAAGCAGTTACCAGCAAAAGAGGTGCTGAGATAATTCAGTCGCAGGAGATAAAACGCGCAGATCGTGAGTTGTTGCTTAGAACTAATTGGCTGCAAGAGATTATGAAAGGGTGGTACATGTTAGTGCGCCCTGATATTGCTATGGGTGATTCAGCAGCATGGTATGCTAATTTTTGGGATTTTTTAAGAGTTTATTTAAGTGAAAGATTTGGTGATGATTATTGTCTTTCTGCAGAGTCTTCATTAGATCTTTATGTAAAGACTCCAACAATTCCTAAACAAGTTATTGTTATTGTGCCAAAAGGTGGCAGCAATCATTACAATTTGTTGTATGATACATCATTATTGATTTATGCTGATGAAAAAAATTTTCCTGAAACAAAAAATCATGTTAACGGATTGCAAGTTATGCCGCTGGCGTTTTCTTTGTGTAAAGTTGCCCCATCATATTTTAAAAAAAATCCTGAGAATGCAGAAATTGCTTTACGTTTAATTAAAACTCCGGATGAACTTAGTAAAACAATAATTAAATATAATTTTAAGCATGCCGCTAATCGATTAGTTGGTGCTTATCAATTTTTAGAAAAAGATGATTTTGTTAATGTGATTAGTCGTGATTTAAATGCTGTTGGTATTATAGCTAAGCCAGAAAATCCATTTGTTCAGCCAAAACCGTTTGTTTCTAGATCGCGTATTCATTCACCATATGCAGCGCGTATTGAGATTTTGTGGCAAGAAACTAGAGAGGATATTATTAAGGTTTTTCCGAAATCTCCAGGGTTATCTAAAAATATCAAAGAATATTTACATCAGGTTGATGAAATCTATAAAGATGATGCATATAATTCTTTATCGATTGAAGGATATAAGGTTACTTCTGAGCTAATTGAAAAAGTTAAAAATAATCAATGGAATCCTGATTTGATTTTAGATGACCAAGATACTAGAAATGCCCTTGCAGCAAGAGGATATTATGAGGCATTTTTGAGTGTAAAACAATCTGTAGAAAAGATCTTAAAAGGTGGTGATGCTGGCCAAGTTTTGGCTCAAGACTTACAAGGTTGGTATCAAAAATTATTTTTACCAAGCGTGCAAGCAGGAATCATTTCAGCTGAACAGTTAATTGGTTATCGTAATGATCGAGTTCATATTCGTGGTTCGCGACATGTACCTCCTCCGAAAGATGCAGTAGTTGATTCTATGGAAAGTTTATTTAATTGCATTAAACATGAATCATCGGCGGCGGTTAGAGCAGTATTAGGGCATTATTTGTTTGTGTTTATTCATCCTTATATGGATGGTAATGGGCGCATGGCGCGTTTTTTAATGAATGTTATGTTTGCTTCTGGTGGGTATTCATGGACAGTTATCGAGAGTGTAAATAGAGGAACTTATATGAGTGCTTTGAAAGTTGCTGATGAAGAGCGTGATTTAAACTTGTTTACTAAATTTATTTTAAGTGAAATGGAGAAATGTCAGTTAAAGATTGATTATGATAAATAATAAAAAAATAAAAGCAGTTGCCTTAATTTCTGGTGGTTTAGATTCCTTGCTTGCTACTAAAGTTATTTTAGAGCAGGGGATTTATGTCGAAGGCTTAAATTTTTATTCCGGGTTTTTTGGGGTTGGCAGTCGGGTAGTTACACTTAACAATAAACAGAATAAGCCTAATTACAATAATGCGCAATGGGTTGCTGATCAGCTTGGTATAAAGTTGCATGTTGTTGATGTAGTTGAAAAATTTAAAGATGTGTTTTTAAATCCAAAGTATGGTTATGGGTCGCAGTTAAATCCATGTATTGATTGTAAGATTTTTATTGTGCAACAAGCTTTGGTGTGGATGAAAGAAAATGATTTTGATTTTATTATTTCTGGCGAAGTAATTGGCCAGCGGCCGATGTCGCAGCGGCGTGATGCGATGAATGTAGTAAAACGTGATTCGGGTGCGAAAGGTCTATTATTGCGACCATTGTGTGCAAAATATTTTCCAGAAACCATTCCTGAAAAAGAAGGCTGGGTTGATCGCAGTAAATTATTAGATTTTGTGGGACGCGATCGTAAACCACACATTGCGTTAGCAAAAAGCTATGGTTTTAAAAATTTTCCGCAACCAGGAGGCGGATGTTTGTTAACTGAAGCAAATTTTTGTGCGCGAATTAAAGATATGTGGCATGATAAAGATAGTAAAGATTATACTTTGGATGAAATTAATTTGTTAAAAGTAGGTCGGCATTTACGTCCGCGCTCGCATTTCAAATTGATTATCGGCCGTTTCGACGCGGAAAATAAATTTTTAGAAAAATATCAGGATAAATATATTTCTTTACGTTGTGTTGATCGGTCTGGTCCTTTGGTTTTAATTGATGGTGAAGCTAACGAAGATGATTTAAATTTGGCGGCAAAAATCACGGCTAAATTTAGTAAATGCAATAATGCAGAAGATGTTTTAGTACAGATTAATAATTTCCAAAATCACACTTGCCAAGTAAAAGTCAAACCATTAATTGCACAAGAGATTTTGCCGGAATGGTATGTGTGATTCTCATGGCTATTTTAAAATAAGCAAGAGCCATTAATTTCGAGCAATTATTTAAAAAAATTGTTGATTTACGGCAAATTATGATATTATGTGCGCCGTCGATAATGTATGGTTAATTGATTGAAATATTTGCAACGAAATTAGGATAAAAAGTTACTGGGAGGTTTTATGTTTATATTTAATTGGGTAAAGGAAAATATATTTGGCAAGGAAGAAAATAAAAAAGATAAGAAGAAAAAAGAAAAGAAGAAAAAAGAAAAGAAGAAAAAAGAAGATAAAACAATACAGAAGATAAATACATCTCAGTTAAAAGAGGTAACCGAAAAGCAAAATAATAATTTTGATACTATGGGTTTTTTTTTAAAGGGGAAAGGGGAGGTGAGTTCTGACCAAAACTTAGTGAGCTTTAAAGTCGAAAAGGAAAGCAATATAAAAGTAATGTTTTCAAAAGGAGACAGGCATTTTCTCCTGTATATTGCAAATAATGTTTTCTATATTTGTAACCAACAAGGATACAAGTTGGCATCATTTTCAAACAATTCTATTGCTACCCAAATCTCTATAACAAAAGATAGGGTGCAGAAATATTTTGAAGAGTTTTCAAATCAACATAAATTACCTATGTTAAAATCGCGCTGCAAAAAGAAATCTGTTTATGATAGGAGTGATTATCCTTTTTTTGAGATTTATGAAACATCTTATGAATTTCAGCAGCTTGCTAGAAGCGTCGGGGCATTAATTCCAAAAGTCTGTTTACAGCAATTAAATAATGGTAAATATAAGATAAAAAGCAATGTATATAAATTGCAGGATAATTACAAAGGCTTAGACGACAATTACGTATTTAAAGGGCAGAAAGTGCCAGCATTTGGAACAGCTTTTTTTGGCAGTAAAAATTGTATTATTACTGCCGGACATTGTATCATTACAGATGAACAAAAAGCCTTTTATTATAAAAAGGTATATTTTGTGGTTGGTTTTGTGCAAAATCAGGATGGAACTACTTGTGAAATTTTTCCCAAGAAAGATGTTTATACGCTCAAACGAATAGTAGAACGCAAGTGTGAGTATGTGCAGAGGGACGAAGATGACCCTCCTTGGGACAAAGATTGGGCTGTGGTGGAGTTAAATAAAGAAACTGATCGTAAAGTCTTAAAAAGAAGTACAAATCTGCCAAAGAAAAACACAGCTCTTTGTGTTATAGGCCATCCATGTGGTTTGCCCATGAAAGTGGATCAAGGAGGGCGTGTTAAAAAAGAAATGAATGATGAATCAAATCCTTATAGGTTTTTTGCTAACACGAATACTTTTGGTGGTAATTCCGGTTCTCCTGTAATAAATCAAGTGACTCTAGAGGTAGAAGGTATTTTGATTTCTGGTAATGAGGATTTTTTAGAGAGTTTAGGTAGCTTTGGTAAGGATTATGTTCAAACGTACCCTGATTCACATGCAAATGAAAGTTGTACAGTAATAAAAAATATTGAGCATTGTTTTCAATAAGCATGCGTTAGTTACCAAGATTTGATATATAGAAACAAAAGATATATTAATTGCAATTTTTATCGGGGGCACAAAAATGTTGACTAAATATGATAAAGTAAATTTAGGGAATTTAATAGAAATAGTTGTTGCTAATACAATTGTACTGGTACAAAAGTATACTAAATTTCGTGATAAGTTAAATGAAATTGAAAAAAACTGTAAAGAAATTAATGATACTCGTAATATAAACTCGCAGCGAATTAGCTTATTGCTTATAAAATATAAATTTGGCAATGTAGAAGAAATTTTTACTGACAATATTGATTTGTTGTTAAAAAAATTGGATATTTCTCGTAAAAAGAAATATGAGTTATTAATCAATAAAATACAATCTCAAATTAAGGATATAAATACACAAATAGATGCGCTAAATGATATTATAAGGCACAAATTTAGTGATGCTTGGATTAGCCAAAATGTCAAGGTTGGAGAAAAAACTCAGCATAGATACAAGAGTTACATATGCAAGCGTGGGGGGCGCCATAAAAAGCATAGCGGATGTAAGAAAATTCCAGTATACAAAACCATAAAAAAAGAAGACAAGGTTGAGACCAACAGACGCATAAAACAACATCGATCAGACATATTATGTATTTATAACTTATTAAGCCAAGCACTTATTGCATGTATAAATCAAATTAATCAATTAGGGTGTTTTTTGCGATCTGAAATATCATCTAAAGACCCAGATAAAAAAACAAAAACTAATAAAACAAAAGTTACACAGACTAGTGGTGGTTGTAATATTATATTAGAAACAGAAAATCCAAAAGTTAGGATGAAGATTTTTGCGACAAATGGTTATGTAGAAGGACAGGTAAATAACCCGTTATTTCGTATACAAACCACAGATAATGCTATTGCTTTAGTAATTTTGGAATATAAAAATAAGAGTTTGGTTTTTAAAATTAAAGGTCGTGTAGAAATAAACTATAATACACATAAAGGATCAATGCAAAGCAAATCATATTCCCAGAATTCTTCTATTGATTTTATCAATGCATCTAGCAACGAAATGAAGCAAATCTTAAAAAGATATAATACGCTTTTTCAGACAAATTTACCGCATTTCTATTCTAAAACATATAAGAAACAAGATTTTAAGCAAATAAAAGAAACTTTCAAAAAAGCACCTTTTATTATTGAAAATGGTTTACCTAATTACATTAGTAAATTTATGCATATTGTTGAATGTGGTGGGGCGGGTAACTGTTTGTTCCTTTCAGTTGCGCGACAAGTTGCTGGAAAAACTCACCAGCAGTTACGAAAAGACGCTGTGAACTGGCTGGAGAAAAATAAAAATATTAATGATGGATTCAAAGATTTATTTGCAAATGATAAATATGCAAAGCAATATTTTCAAAGGATGAAACAGTTGGGAGAATGGGGAGGGCATAATGAGATTATCGCTTTAGCAAATGTGCTTAAAAGAACCATCGTAGTTATAACGCAATATGATCAGGTCAGGCCGCAAGTAATCAGACCTATAATTCAGTCTAATACAAAAAATAGTGAACCACCAATTTTTATTTTTTACCGTGGGGGTAACCATTATCAGGCATTATTATTGAATAGACAACACAATCATAGTGATAATGAAATTGATCTTAAAATGCGAGTACTGAATGAAGTAGAAAAGCGTATTGCACAATTAAATAAAGTGGCAATCAGACATTCTAATAAATTGATGATTGATTACTCAAAATTAAAGATAAATGAGTGTATAAATTTATTTACAGAAAAAAAAGTGACAGATCAGCTTAGAAACCAGTGGTATTGGGAGATAAGAGATGGCAAAAGTAATCAAAAAAAGATTTTTGCTCGGTTAGTTCGTGGGTTAAGAAAACAATTGTTAGCTATGTATGATCTAACAGGCAATACTAAATTAAAAATACCTAATGATCCTAATCAATTTGTAATATATTTATTTCTGTCTAAAAATAAAAAGCAAGTGGAGCTTGCTAATGTTTTGATTATAGTTCGTCAACAATTATTACATATTGAAAAACAAGCACATGCGCACGATAAAAATAAACAGTATAAAAAAACAAAAATTGTGAAAAATAATAAAACAACAAATTTTGTAAAGTTCTATAATAACAAACATATTGTAAAAACTTTTGGCAGTGGGCCCTCTAGGCCGAGTTTGGAATTGGCTTTTAATTTATTTCGATTATCCTGTGTATGTGGTAAAAAATATTCAAACAATTGTGCTCATTTTTTAAGTGATGCTTTAATAAGGGCTGGTTTTCTCGGTTTAAAAAATAATAAAAATATGACTAAATGCTCTTCCGGTAGACCAATTAGAGCTAAAGAATTATTAAAATATGCCAAGAATAAAAAAACAAGTTTTTGTATGAGTCATGATACGCAAGAAATATCAGGCGTTTGGTTTGTATATAATGAGTATAAAGGGCAAGGGCATGTATGCTTACATAGAGAATACCATGATACTTATGATTACCAAGGAACAGGAGATGCAGAGACTTTTCAGAACTGGCCTGTGCAATGGCATTATAAATTTTAGATACAACTTGGTCTTGTTAGTGTGGTTCGCGCCTTGAGGTGTAATAATGAAATGGACCCACCCTTTTAAAACGGCATCAAAAGTGCCAAAATGATATTTTTTAAATTTCATTTAACATAGGAGGGTCCGGGATGAATATTACTACA
>JASFHH010000047.1:0-13363 GCA_050123335.1 Gammaproteobacteria bacterium | reverse complement strand
ATTTTAATCGAATGTTTTAATAACACCAGTGAATTAATTAAATACCAACATTACAACATTAACAAAAGCGAACATGAAGAACACATTAATGAACTATTATCTAGCGAACCACTACTAATGCCAATCGGTTACGCAGGTCATGGAATTTCATTAATAAAATATAAAGATTTATTTGCCCATTGTGATCGCGGCACATACGGCAGCACTCAAGGACCAATCAATATTTATCAAGTCGGCAATTTAAAAACACTAAATTCTGAATTTACTAAAAAATTACTTTACACGCGCCAAGAAAAATTTTTCATTGAAAACGAAATACATTCTCTACTTAATCTACATCCTTTTGCACAATTACCGATAAGTTTACAAACTACCGGCAATTGTTCCTGGGCTAACATTGAAGCAGCGATTCCTGCAATTATGTTTTTACTGCTATTAGACCAAGGTGATCGCAACGAACGTGCATATGTTAATCAATGCAAAAAATCTGCGATGTTGTTTTATCATCAATGGTTAGAATGGGATAAAACCCGCTCACTACAGCACTTTATTCATAATTTTGACGAAATTCCCCGAACCAGACAAGTTACTAAAACAGCTTTACTCGCTGCTATTTTATTTCAAAAATGCGATTACCAAAATGATCAAGATTTTGCACGCGCCAAAATAATTGCACCAATCCTAGCACGCCCGGAATTCAGATATATTGTAGATGGTTATATAGAAGTATTTCTAGAACAACACCGCACCAAGGCTGGCAAAAATCTCGCAGAAATTTTAGAAAGCTTTGGCGTTGATGTGGAAGAGTAATATTACTTAAATTTTTTGGAAATCCCGGTTGTTTGATCAAGCTCTTTCCTTAATTTTTTAAGATTTTGCAAATACTTATCAGTTATTTTGCCATCAGTTCTCTTGTCTTCCTTCGTATGAGCAAGAAGTTGCCGTAAATAATTTTTTTCATCTTGAAGAATCTTGTCAAGAAAAAATTTGGAGCCTCTTAAATTTTTACATTTTTTAACTTTATATTTTATGGCCATAAATAATTTCTTTTGAAAAATTGGATTGACCAAACCGCCATCTTCGGAAAATTTGGCTTGCTTATTGCGCTTGAACAAAGTAAAAATCCCCCTTGATTTAAACCGACCCTGCTCTGTTATAAAATAATTAGCAAATTCTTTTGGATTCTCTTTTAAGATTATTTCTCTGGAATTTGCAGTACTTAGTTTCCAGCATTTTTCTTCATCTTTTTCTTTAAGTCGAATTTTTTCTACTACAACGTTATTCTTGCCAAACTTATAACTAAAAACTTTTTTCTGATCAGACCAAAATGCAATCTTATACACATCTGGGTTTTTAACATATCTTTTTAGAATGCTGTATTTATCTAAAACCGTATTTATCAAAAAACTTTGCTTTAAAGTAATAGGATAATAATGATAGAGAAAACTTGCGATTAAACGTATTACATCTTTTGGCAATCTTGTCCAAATATTTTTTGTTTTTATGTCTGAAATTTTACCCAAAATAAGCATTTTTTGAAAACCATTACTCACAAATGGCGATAACATTTTAACCCATTTATTGTCAGCAGTTTTAATTAGTAAATAGTTTATATTTTTTTTATACTGTGTGGTGGCTATATAAGGATTCTTGTTGATTTTTTCGCGTTCTTTTTCAGTTAAACTCAAACAACAAATAACTCCTGTAGGAAAATTCTTTTTATTAAATCCAAGATATTTAATATTATTCATATTTACAAAATAACCATAGTTCCCAAGAGATGGAAAAGCTCTAATATAGCAGTAGCTTTTACTTTTTTCACATGACCGTGCTTTTTCTAGATTATCTATTAGATAACTCTCAGCTACATAAGATCTATAGTGATGAACATTTGCAAAACATTCTGCAAAAAAGTTAAAAAAATCAGCTCCGAACATTAATGATCGTAACATTCTAGATCCAAAAGATACCCATATTTTACTTATATCTTGCTTATATTTTTTCTTTATTTGACTTATTCCAATTTTTTTTAACTTTTTGTTTAAAAAGCGATTGTTTTTTTCTTGAAAATTTTTCACCTTGTTTATTTTTTTATCGCAGTTTGGGATAAAGTGAATTTTTTTAACAAACTTTGTTAAAATACTAGGAGGCTCAGATTTCTCTGGTATATAAAATATCTTGTTAGATTTATCATAGTAACAAATATAATCTTTGGAAGCTAAATATATTATAAAATACTGGCAAAAAGATGTCTTATCCAATTGAAGCAAATCATCATCTTTTGAAATCGCCAACCATTTAAGATGGTTGCACAATAAACTATTAAACCTATCGTACAAGATGTCGACGTTTAAAAACAATCTCGCATATAACTCACGTCGTTGATTATTATTTTTTTCTTGATTTTTGCTTTTTTGAATTTTATTTTTAAACATTTATTACCCCCCACATTTTACAATATCTTGTGTTTCACACATAGCCAGCTCAACTATAACCCAGCTTATTTTAGCATATAAATCTTAAGTAAATCTTACGGATAATATCTCTAGAAATTCAAAATTAAAGAAAAATATGTTTATTTATTGGGCAATCAAAAACTTACGAAAAATTAACAGGTTACGATACGGAGGATTTAATTTTTGAATATTACAGCAAAACAACCTTGGAAAATGTCACAAAACCTGCTAAAACACCATTGGAAAATAGCATAAAATTTGCTAAAACTGCACTAATTGGCAGAAGCTAGAAGTAAACATTGCTTGAAAGCATTTTTCACATTTATTTACCTAATTTTAACGTAACTTTAGGTTTTTCTTTTGATTTAGATTTTTCTTTCAATTGATATTTTTCTAATGAAAACTTAGGCCATTTTTTTGCAATCATTTTCGTTAACTTAGGCAATATTTTGGAAGATGTATTATCTAAAAGATGCGTAAGGCTTTTACTATTTTTTTTATCAACAAAAATGGTCGCCAAATTCCAACTCGGTTTTAAATAATTAGAATTAAATTTAATTGATTGCTTAAAGAAAATAATAGCGTCTTTAATCTGTCCCATTTTTTTTAAAGTAATACCAATATTAAAATAAATCTTTGGGTTTATTGGATCAGAAACCCGCGCTTTATTATAAAACTCTAATGCTTTTTCAAATTGGTTTTTCTTAAAATACTTATTACCTTCTAGTCTGAATATTTCCGCAACCTTTTTCTGTTGTTTTTCTTCCTCCTTAACTTCTTCATCATCTTGAAATTCTTCAAATCCCTTAAATTTTTTATCATCAATATTCTCATCATAATCAAATTGATATTCAGAATAAAACGAAGGCTGATTTTTAAGCCCACTAATTTTAATTAGTTCCAAGCTGCTATCAAGACTTATAGCATATTTAATTTTCTTTTTAATCTCTTGATTACTTGGTTTTTTGCTAAACAGGTGATGGGTATGCAAACTAAAAGAGACTTCTACCTTAACACCTTTATTAAAACCATATTTTACAGTTTCATGCAACTTATGTTCGACACCAGTACGAAAACAATCTTTAGATTTACCAAAAGAAAATATGCTACTATCAAACATAGACCCCATATTTTCTTTAGGGTTAAATAAATTACCGTAAATTGATTTCTTTGAATCATTATTAAGAACATTAATTGAGTCAATATAAACAATATTAGCAAGACCACCAATGCTCAATGCATTCTGAATATGAACCTTTATTGTTAATTTATCGTAATCACCAATTAAATTTCTATATATTAAAACGATTTTCATATAAAACTCCCATAAAAAATATTTCCTATAAGATATTCACTTTCCATGAAATTTAGCAAAAAATTAAGATTCTGTTTCTGTGGTTTTTTTAGCTTTCTTTTTAGAAGCTTTTTTCTTAGGTTTAGATTCAACTTCGGTAGATTTATCAACTAACTCAACAATCGCAACTGGAGCATTATCGCCTTTGCGAAAACCATATCTTAGAATTCGCAAATATCCTCCCATGCGATTTTTGCATCGCGGACCTAATTCATCAAATAATTTTTTTACTGCTAATTTATCACGAATGCGATCAAAAGCGAGTCTGCGATTAGCAACTGTATCTGTTTTAGCTAAAGTAACCAATGGTTCAAATACGCGGCGTAATTCTTTGGCTTTAACTAATGTTGTTTTAATTGACTCATGTTTAACAAGAGACGCAACCATATTACGAAACATCGCAATGCGATGACTAGTAGTTCTGCTAAAACGTTTGTTACTATTACGATGTCGCATGATTTTTTCCTATGATTGTTCTTCATCCGATGGTTTTTCTTCGGTAGTTTCCGTTTCTACCGGTTCTTCTTTACCACGTAAAAATGACGGCGGCCAATTTTCCAAATGCATACCCAAAGATAGACCTCTCTCCGCTAAAACAGATTTAATTTCATTAAGTGATTTTTTACCTAAATTTGGAGTTTTTAATAAATCACTTTCAGATCGCTGCACTAAATCACCAATGAAATGTACATTTTCTGCTTTCAAACAATTAGCCGAACGGACAGTTAATTCTAAATCTTCAACTGGTCGCAATAAATCCGGATCAATTTCTTCTTCTTTCTTAGCAGGTTCTTTTAATAGTTCGCTATCCAAATCAACAAAAGCTGCCAATTGATGTTGTAAAATTGTAGCACTACGACGAATAGCATCTTCCGGATTTAAATTGCCATTAGTTTCGATGTCTAATATCAACCGATCAAGGTCTGCGCGTCCTTCAAAGTGCGCGCTTTCAACACTAAAGGTAACACGTTTAACTGGGGTATAATTAGCTTCAACTTGTAGAACACCAATTGATTTTTCTTCCTCACTCAAAGCGCGTCTTTCAGCTATAGATTCATAACCTCTGCCGCGACGCACCGTTACTTCCATATTTAATTCGCCATCTTTGTTCAAATTAGCAATAACTAAGTCTGGATTAAAAACTTCTACATCATTCTCTTCTAAAAAATCACCAGCTAAAACCTGACTAGGGCCTTTTTTATTTAACCTTAATACCGCCTCATTACGTCCTTCACTAAGCTTAATTGCTAATTCTTTTAAGTTAAGTAAAATATTAATAACATCCTCCTGCACTCCTTCCTTGGTACTATATTCATGCAACACTCCTTCAATTTTTACTTGCGTTACTGCATAACCTGGCATGGAAGATAATAAGATTCTGCGTAATGCATTTCCGATAGTATAACCAAAACCACGCTCTAATGGCTCAAGTGTTACCCGCGCGTGAAAAGGACTAATTGTATCTATTTTAATTTCCCGCGGCGTCAAAAATTCATCAGCGTTATGAAACATGCTATCCTCACTTCGAATATAACTCAACAATTAACAATTCATTAAAATCAAGAGGCATTTCATTACGTTCTGGCATTCTTTTAACCACACCTCTAAATTCTTCTGGAAATGCTTCCATCCATTCAGGCAAAACACGTTGTTTTGCTAATTCCAATGCTTCTTGAATACGACCTTGATTACGACAAGATTCACGTACTAATATTTCATCATCAACCTTCACTTGATAAGATGGAATATTAACCACTCTAATTATATCTTTATTTTTTACTTGTATGTTTTTATGTGAAATTAATTGACGCGCTTCTTTGCGTGTACGCGCAAAACCTAAACGATATACCACGTTATCTAACCTGCATTCAAGTAATCGCAATAGATGTTCACCAGTTGAACCTGTCAAACGTGCCGCTTTTTTGAAACAATTACGAAATTGTCTTTCCATAACACCATAAAATCTTTTAACTGCCTGCTTTTCACGTAATTGATTTCCATAATCTGAAAGTTTTTTGCGTCGTGCTCCGTGTTGCCCAGGACCAATTTCAGTTTTAATCTTAGCATCGCGAGGAGTAACACCGCTAAATGACTCTAAATCACGATGCTCGCGTCTCTCATACTTCCCTCTTGGATGTCTTCTTGGCGCAATATTTTTACTCATTCTTACACTCTTCTCTTTTTAGGATCTCGGCAACCATTATGAGGTATACCAGTTACATCTTTAATTAAAGTAATTTTTAACCCAGCTGTTGCAAGCGCGCGGACCGCAGATTCACGCCCCGCTCCAGGACCTTTAACCCTAACTTGAACTACCTTTATCCCAAAACGGTCAATACAATCTTTGGTTAATTGATCAGCCGCAACTTGAGCCGCAAAGGGAGTACTCTTACGAGAACCTTTAAAACCAGCTTTAGCTGCACTTGACCAAGCCAATACATTACCTTGTAGATCAGTAAAAGTAATCTTAGTGTTATTAAAAGTTGCTTTTATATGAGCAATAATCTCACTTACTTTTCTGCCTCTTTTTTTCTTACTACCAACTTTTTTGGCACCTTTTTTTGTTTTTGGCGCAGCTTCTTTCAATTCTTTTGCTGTAGTTTCGACTACATTTCCTTTGGTAGCAGTGCCACCAACACTACCGCCTTCACCGCCTTCACCACCTTCCTGGTCATCCTCTTTGGTTTTTTTCGGCTTAACCTTTGCTGCATTTTTCGCTTTCATTTCTTCGGTTGGCTGTTTGATTTCCGCCATATTTTTTTCCTAACTTAATTAAAATTATCTAACAAATTATTACTTAGCACTAGCACTACCACCTTTACCGCCTTTACGACGTCCTTTACGCGTACGCGCATTGGTTTTAGTACGCTGGCCGCGCGCAGGCAAACCCTTTTTGTGCCGCATACCACGATATGTACCTAATTCAATCAATCGCTTAATATTTAAAGCAACCTCTCGCCGTAAATCCCCTTCAACTTTGTGCTTGGTTATTTCTGCCCGAATTTGTTCTAAAGATGGCTCATCTAAATTTTGCACTTTTGTAGCAGGATTAACACCTGCTGCTTCACAAATAGTCTGCGCAAGCTTACGCCCAACACCAAATATTGAGGTAAGACCTATAACAATATGTTTTTGAGGCGGGATATTAACCCCCGCAATACGTGCCATTCACTATCTCCCAAAAGTACGCCAGAATAACCCATCTGGCTAAAAGTGTCCAGTTTTTAACTACCCCTGTCTCTGTTTATGCTTAGGATTCGTACAAATCACCCAAACGCGCCCACGGCGTCGAATAATCTTGCAATTCCTACACATTTTTTTCACCGATGCTCTAACCTTCATAATTCACCCTATAAAATCTAAACCTACCGTAGCAATCCCATACCACCTTTCAAATTTGCTTTTCTCATTAATGACTCATATTGATGCGACATCAAATGCGCCTGAATTTGTGAAATAAAATCCATAATGACTACTACAATAATCATTAACGAGGTTCCACCAAAATAAAAAGGAACATTCCATAAAGTTTGCATAAATTGCGGTAATAAACACACCAAAGTAACATAAACCGCAGCAACCAAGGTCAAACGATCCATCACCGTTTCAATATATTTTGCCGTTTGATCTCCAGGTCTAATCCCAGGAATAAATGCCCCAGATTTTTTGAGGTTGTCTGCTGTATCTTTTGGATTAAAAACCAAAGCTGTATAAAAGAAACAGAAAAATACTATTGCAATTGTATACAGAAAAATATGCAAAGCCCCCTGTTGTAATTCCAAACCTAGTCTACTTAGAAATGTACCATGGCCAAACCAACGCGCAAGACTCGCCGGAAACAACAGAATACTGCTAGCAAAAATCGGCGGAATCACTCCAGCCATATTAATTTTTAATGGTAAACTTGATTTTTGTGCCGCATAAATTTTTCTGCCTTGTTGACGCTGAGCATAATTTACCGTGATCTTTCTTAAACCGCTTTCAACAAATACTACAAATGCTGTTACCAACAATACCACTGCAGCAATCAACAACACTGTAATACCTTGAGTTTGCCCCAGCCAAACTCGGTGTAAAGTACGCGCAATCGCACTTGGTAAACCAGCCACAATACCAGCAAAGATAATCATCGAAATACCATTGCCAATACCCTTTTCTGTAGCTTGTTCACCCAACCACATCAAAAACATTGTTCCAGTTACCAAAGTAATTGTAGCAATAAAATAAAATGAAATACCTGGAATTAATACAATCCCCTGGCTAACTAACATTTTAGAAATACCAATTGCTTGAAAACAAGCTAAAAACAACGTTCCATAACGTGTATATTCATTAATTTTGCGCTGCCCTGCTTCACCTTCTTGTTGTAGTTCTTTTAATTTAGGTGAAACTAAAGTAAATAACTGCAAAATAATCGAAGCAGAAATGTAAGGCATAATTCCCAATGCAAACACGGTAAAACGTGCCAATGCACCACCAGAAAACATATTAAACATTCCAATTATTCCGCTTTGCTGCGAACTAAATAATTGTGCAAGTTTCACTGGATCTAAACCGGGAACCGGCACATGCGCACCAATGCGGAAAATAATTATCACCACCAAAAGAAAAATTAACCGCTGCTTTAGTTCGGTTAATCCTCCTTGTGATAATTTTTGTGTTTTGTCTTTTTTTGCCATTACTCTACTTTTCCACCCACTTTCTCAATCGCAGCTTTTGCACCAGCACTTACCCGTAAACCTTGTAACACTAATTTCTTGTCTATAGTATTATCTTTAAAAATCTTAACCACTTTAGTAAATGGCGCGATTAAATTTTTAGAACGTAATACTTCCATCGTAATTACTTCTGTATCTAACCGAGCTAGTTCAGTTAATCGAATTTGCTCAGTATGTTTAGCTTTTCTGGAACGAAAACCAAATTTAGGCAATCTTCTTTGCAAAGGCATTTGTCCGCCTTCAAAACCAACTTTATGGTAACCACCGGCACGGGACGTTTGACCCTTATGACCACGACCACAAGTCTTGCCTTTACCACTACCAATACCTCGACCTACGCGTTTACTTTTTTGTTTTGAGCCTATAGCTGGTTGTAATGTATTCAATTGCATAATTATATTTCCTCAACCTCTAGCAAATATTGCACTTTATTAATCATGCCACGGATACTTGGAGTATCTTCGACCATAACTACATGACCAATTTTGCGCAAACCAAGACCGTGGATACATTCAAGATGGCCTTTAATGCGCCCATATTTGCTTTTTTTCAAAGTAACTTTTAATTTCTTTTTCTCTGCCATAAGTTTTTCTCTTTTTCCCACGTCATCCCGCGACCCTGTCAGTTGATCGCGGGATCCAGGCTGTCTGATAGCTACATCTGGATCCCGGATCAACAAGCTGGGTCCGGGATGACAACTATATTCATGTTTCAGCTATAACTTCTTCTTTTTTTGGTTTAGCCAAAATTGCTTTAATTGATTTTCCACGTTTTTCAGCAGCCATTGATGGAGTTACCATTTCTACCAATGCTCTTATTGTAGTTCTTACTACATTTGTTGGATTGGTAGAATTAATACATTTTGCAATAACATTTTCTACTCCTAAAACCTCAAACACTGGTCGCATAGCACCGCCCGCAATAATACCAGTACCTTTTGCTCCTGGTTTCATGATTACCCGTGTTGAGCCATAACGCGCTTTAATTCCATATTGCAGTGAACCTTCACGTAACTTAATCTTATACATATTACGCCTTGCGCTATCAGTTGCCTTTTGTACTGCTAATACCACTTCTTTCGCTTTACCTCTACCATAACCAACTCGTCCACGACCATCACCGACAACAACTAACGCCGCAAAACTAAAATCACGCCCACCTTCTCTAACTTTAGTAGTACGCCTTATTTCTACAACGCGACTATCAAAAGCTTCTTGAGCTGTAACTTGTTGTTCAACTTGTTGCGCAGGATTGTTATTTGCCATAAAAACCTCTTTGTTACTAGAACTCTAATCCGCCTTCTCTTGCAGCATCAGCCAGTGCTTTAATTCTTCCATGATATTTAAACCCGGAACGATCAAATGCCACTTTTACAATATCATGAGCTTTAGCACGCTCTGCAATTAATTTTCCGATTTCTGCCGCCGCAGCAACATTACCAGTATTAGCATGCTTTTGTTTAAATGCTTTTTCTACCGAAGCAGCATTTACCAACACTTTACCTTCTGGTGAAACGATTTGCGCGTAAATATGTTGCGGGGTACGATGTACACACAGTTTAGTTATACACTGTCGTTTAATTCTACCGCGACACTTTTTTGCGCGTCTCAATCTTGCTGCTTGTTTAATATTCATTATCTAGCCTTACTTCTTCTTAGTTTCCTTAAGAACAACTCGTTCGTCACTATAACGAACACCTTTACCTTTATAAGGTTCAACTGGACGAATCGCACGAATGTTTGCAGCAACTTGCCCAACTAACTGTTTATCAGCACCTTTAATAATCATTTCTGTTTGGCTAGGAGTTTCTATCTCAATACCTTCCGGAATTTGGTAATCTACCGGATGAGAAAAACCTAAACTCAAATTAATTTTCTTACCCTGTACTTGTGCGCGATATCCAACACCAACCAATAACAATTTACGCTCCCAACCTTTATCTACACCAACCACAACATTATTAAGATTGGATCTAGTAGTTCCTAATATGGATTCCAAAAATTTTGGATCAACCAACTGACCATCTTCAATTTTTTTCTTTGCTATTTGTAAAGCATCATCTTTCATTTCCACTGAAACCAATTCATGCACTTGATAACTCAGCAAACCTTTTGGTCCTTTAGCATTAATTTGCTGACCATTTATTTTTACTTCAACACCTTTAGGTATTAAAATTGGCTTCTTTGAAATTCGCGACATGCATCTTCCCCTTACTCAACATAACATAATACTTCACCGCCAAGACCAGCAGCACGCGCAGCGCGATCTGACATTAATCCCTTTGACGTTGAAACAATTGCTATGCCTAAACCACCCATGATTTTCGGTAATTTTTGACAACTTTTATAAACTCGCAACCCAGGCCTGCTCACACGTTTTACCGTGCTAATTACTGGTTTGCCTTTAAAATACTTTAATACAATAGTTAATGTTGGTTTGCCATTTTCATCAGCAACCGAGTAATTAAGAATATAACCTTCATCTAGTAACAACTGCGCGATAGCCGCCTTTAATTTAGAGGAAGGCACTCTAACCTGTTCCAAATTTGCCATTTGACTATTACGAATTCTTGTTAACATATCCGCTATTGGATCTTGCATACTCATATATTATCAACCTCTACCAACTTGCTTTTTCTAAACCAGGCATATATCCCATCATCGCAAACTTGCGTAAACATGAGCGACACATACCAAATTTTTTGTATACTCCCCGAGGACGGCCGCACAACCGACAGCGTTTGCATAACCGAGTTCGATGAGCATTTCTCGGTAAATTTTGCAATTTCATCTGAATTTCCCAAGGAATTTCGCCTTTTTTATAAGCAACCTTGCGCGCTTCTTTCAATGCATCTTTCTTTGCACGATACTTTGTTTCCATTCTTTGTCGTTTTTTGTTGCGTTCAATTACCGAAGTTTTTGCCATACTATTTATTCCTTAAATGGAAAACCAAATGCTCTTAATAATGCTCTAGCCTCTTCATCACTTTTTGCGGTCGTAGTAATTGCAATATCTAAACCACGAATTGCATCAATTTTGTCGTAATCGATTTCTGGAAAAATAATTTGTTCACTGATACCTAAATTATAATTTCCTCGGCCATCAAAAGCTTTTGCACTAAAGCCCCGAAAATCACGAATACGTGGAATCGCAATACAAATTAATCTTTGTAAAAAGTTGTACATGCGATCACGTCGTAATACTACTTTGCAGCCAATTGGCCACCCATCTCTAATTTTAAATCCAGCAATAGATTTACGCGCATAAGTTTTTACCGGGTTTTGTCCAGCAATAGCAGCCATATCAGACATTGCGGCATCAATAATTTTTTTGTTAGCAACCGCTTCACCTAAACCCATATTTAAAGTAATTTTAGTGACTTTAGGTATCTGCATTTTGTTTTTATAACCAAACTCTTTTGCCAACTGCTTAGTTATTTCGTCATTATACATTGTTTTAAAAGTATTACTCATAATTCAATTTAACCCTCATCACTACTTACAAGATCGCCAGTAGACTTAAAATAACGTGCTTTTTTGCCATTTTCTAAAGTACGAAAACCAACCCGATCACCTTTCTTTGTTACGGGATTATATAACATCACATTAGATATGCTAATAAGTGCTTCCTTATCAATAATACCGCCCGGCTGATTTGCTTGCGGGTTAGGGCGCGTATGTTTTTTAATCATGTTCACCCCTTCAACCAAAACTTTACTGCGTCCAAGCATACAATGACTGATTTTTAAAACAGTCCCACGCTTACCTTTATCTTTTCCGGCAATTATTATAACTTCATCACCTTGTTTGATCTTTAATTTAGCATTTAACATAACTTATAAAACCTCTGGTGCAAGGGATACAATTTTCATAAATTTATCACGCAATTCCCGCGCAATCGGCCCAAATATTCTGGTGCCAATTGGCTGTTTTTGCTGATTCAATAAAACAGCAGCATTGCTATCAAATCTAATTATTGATCCATCACTTCTACGTACGCCTTTTTTAGTTCTAACAGTAACAGCAAAATATACATCACCTTTTTTTACCTTGCTTCTTGGTAAAGCTTCTTTCACCGTTACTTTAATAATATCACCAATACCTGCATATCTACGATGAGAACCGCCAAGTACTTTAATGCACATCACACGACGTGCACCACTATTATCCGCAACATCCAGCATTGATTGCATCTGAATCATACTATTTTACCTTCTCAACAACTTCTATTAATTTCCATGCTTTGGTTTTTGAATATGGGCGCGTTTCCTGAATTTTAACAACATCGCCAATATTACAAACATTATCCGCATCATGAGCATGTATCTTTGTGGTTCTTTTCACAATTTTTTTATAAATTCTATGTGGTACGCGTCTAATAATTTCAACCACAATAGTTTTATCCATCTTATTACTAGTCACCTTACCAACTACGGTTCTAATTTTTTTAGCTGCATCATTCATGCTTTGCCTCTGCTTTCGCTTTTTCGCTTATAATAGTTTTAACCCTCGCAATATTCAAACGCACATTTTTCAATAAATGTGTACGTGTTAACTGCCCTGATCCTTTTTGCATGCGCAAATTAAACTGTTCACGCAACAATTCATGCAATTCTTTTTCTAATTCTGTAGCTGTCATTGCTCTTAATTCACTTGATTTCATCACATCACCGTTCGTTCTTCAAAAACCACCTGCACCGGCAATTTCGCTGCCGCTAACTCGAAAGCTCTATAAGCAAGCTCTTTAGGAACACCTGCAATTTCAAATAACATTTGTCCCGGCTTAACTACTGCAACCCAATATTCCACATTACCTTTACCTTTGCCTTGCCTTAC
>JASFHH010000046.1:0-13635 GCA_050123335.1 Gammaproteobacteria bacterium | reverse complement strand
ATTCTTTAACTTGTGCGGGATTGGTTTTTGCTAGAATGCGGTAACGGTTTTCACGCGCAGCAAATTCTTTGAAAGGTACGCTTGGTTTTTGTGAATCTAATTGTAATGGATTTAAACCTTCTGTTGCGCGTCGCGGATCGTAACGATAAAGTGGCCAATAACCACATTTTACCGCTAAATTTTGATGATTCATTCCCTGGCTCATATCAATTCCATGTGCGATGCAATGCGAATACGCTAAAATTAATGAAGGGCCAGGATAACTTTCTGCTTCTTTAATTGCGCGAATTGCTTGTGTTGGATCTGCGCCAATTGCAATTGAGCAAACATAAGCGGTGCCATACGTCATTGCCATTAAGCCTAAATTTTTCTTCGCAGTTTGTTTTCCTTGATAGGTAAATTTAGCTACTGATCCGCGAGCCGAGGATTTTGATGCCTGGCCACCGGTGTTAGAATAAACTTCTGTATCTAAAACTAATATATTTACATCACGATTATTTGCAATTACATGGTCAAGTCCGCCAAAACCAATATCATAAGCCCAACCATCACCGCCGATTGCCCAAATGCTATGTTTAATTAAAAAATTCGCTACAGATAAAAGTTCTTTAGCTAAAGAATGTTTAATTTTTTTCAATTTGTTTTTTAATTCCGTGATGCGCGCGAGCTGCAAATTAATTTCAGTTTCATTTGCTTGTTTGGCATTTAAAATTTCTTGTGTTAGTTTTTCGCCGACGTCTTTAGAAAGTTTGATCAGTAATTCTTGTGCGTATCTTCGATGTTTGTCTTCGGTTAACACAAAGCCAAATGCGAATTCCGCATTGTCTTCAAATAATGAACTTGACCACGCA
Source organism: Gammaproteobacteria bacterium (assembly GCA_050123335.1). Lineage (GTDB taxonomy): Bacteria > Pseudomonadota > Gammaproteobacteria > UBA12402 > UBA12402 > JASFHF01. Next base: position 12,784 of record JASFHH010000046.1, on the reverse strand, counting down.
GGACCATGTCCTTTTTCGTCTACTGCCCATGGGCTTGGAAAGCTGCCACCAAACACTGAAGAGCATCCGCAAGCGTCCCCGATAATCATTCGATTGCCGAATAATTGTGAAATTAATTTCACATAAGGAGTTTCACCACATCCGGCGCACGCGCAGGAAAATTCAAAAAATGGTCGTAAAAACTGCGCGTCGGCAGAAGTTTTAATATTTTCACGTGTTTCATAAGGTAAGCTTTCAAAAAATGCAACGTTTTGTTGTTCAGCAGTTAAATTAGAAGGTTTTGCGATTTTTTCCAAAGCTTTTTCTTTAGTCGGACAAGTTTCTATACATAAACCGCAACCAGTACAATCTTCAGCGTAAATTTGTAATGCATAAACTTTATCGTCATTGTTTTTTCCGCGTAATTTGCAGGTTTGAAAAGTTTCGGGTGCTTTTTTAATGTCATCGTTTGAAACTTTTTTTGCGCGGATGCATGCATGCGGACATACTATGCTGCAACGACCACATTGAATACAATTTTTTGGAATCCATTTTGGAATGAAAGCTGCTAAATCGCGTTTTTCCCAACAAGTGGCGCATGATTGAAAATAACCTTCAGTTGGAAAACAACTTACCGTTAAGGCATCTCCTTGATCGGCTAGCATAATCCCTTCAATGTTACGAATGATGTCTGGAGCTTGTTCGCTAATTACTGGGCGGAAAGTTTTAGTGCTACATGCATGTGCGGGAACTTTAATCTCAACTAAATTTTTTAAAGCCTGATCTACGGCCAGGAAATTTTGTGCAATTACTTCATCGCCTTTAGTTAAGTAAGTTTTTTTAATCGTTTCTTTAATTTTATTAATCGCATCTTTAATTGGAATAATATTGGATAATGCAAAAAAACATGTTTGCATAATAGTATTAATGCGCGCACCCATTTTGGTATCTTTAGCGACTTTATAAGCATCAATTACATAAAACTTTATTTTTTTCTTAATAATTATTTCTTGTAAGTCACATGGCAATTCATTCCAGACTTTTTTTGCATCGAAAGACGTGTTTAACAAAAATGTAGTATTTTCGGCAGCATTTTCTAAAACATTATATTTCTTAACAAAATCAAATTGATGACAACCGATAAAATTTGCACGCTTAATTAAATAAGAAGAGCGGATTTTTTCCGAGCCAAAACGCAAATGCGAAATAGTTTTTGAGCCGGTTTTTTTTGCATCATAAATAAAATGACCTTGCACATAATTATCGGTAGTTTCACCGATAATTTTCATGGTGTTTTTATTTGCGCTTACTGTTCCATCAGCACCGAGCCCGTAAAAAATTGCGCGGTACACATCATCACGTTCAATATAAAAGTTTTCATCATAATCTAAATGAGTATGGGTGAGGTCATCAACAATTCCAATTGTGAAATTATTTTTTGGTTTTTCTTTATCGAGTTCTGCAAAAATGCTTTTAACCATTGCGGGAGTAAAATCTTTACCCGCAATGCCATAACGCCCACCAATAACTTTTGGCGGAATTTTTGCATCAAAACTTTCTAAAATTGTTGTTGCAACTTTTTGGTATAGAGGTTCACCGCCAGCGCCGCTTTCTTTGGTACGGTCAAGCACAGCAATTGCTTTGCAGGTTGCAGGTATTGCTTTTAGAAAATGTTTTTTTGGAAAAGGCTGAAACAAGTGAATTTGTAACACTCCAACTTTTTCGTTTTGTTTTTGCAAATATTCAACAGTTTCGCGTGTCGTTTCTGCGCCTGATCCTATTAAAATAATAACTTTTTCAGCTTTAGGGTTTCCAAAATATTCGATTAAATTATATTTTCTGCCGGTTAATTTATGAAATTTTTTCATAACTTCATCGATGACATCCGGCATTTTGTTATAATATGGATTCATCGCTTCACGCATTTGAAAATAAATATCCGAATTGTAAATTGTGCCGCGCGTTGTTGGACATCCAGCACACATTCTGCGGTTGCGATGTTTGATTACTTCGTCGAAGTCTATTAGTTGTTTAATTTGTTCGTTAGTAATATATTCAATTTTATTAACTTCACCGCTGGTACGAAAACCATCAAAAAAATGTACAAATGGAATACGGCCTTTGATTGCAGCTGCCTGGCAAATTAATGCAAGATCATGAACTTCTTGTACGTTAGACGAACACATCATGGCAAAACCGGTAGTGCGTGTTGCCATTACATCAGAATGATCAACAAATATTGACATTCCCTGATAAGCAACAATTCTGGATGCAACATGAAAAACTGTTGGTGTTAATTCAGCAGCTATGTGGAACATATCTGGAATCATTAATAACAAACCTTGTGACGCAGTAAAGCTTGTTGCTAATGCTCCGGTTTGCAATGCACCATGTACTGCGCCGCATGCGCCTGCTTCACTTTGCATTTCTACTACATCAGGAATTGTGTCCCAAATATTTTTGTGTTCTTCTGCTGCCCATTGATCGCATAATTCTCCCATTGATGAAGCAGGGGTGATTGGGTAAATTATGCAAAGTTCATTGGTGCGAAACGCAGAATCTGCTGCTGCTTCGTTACCGTCGATGACTTTATGAGTAATGCTCATGTTTCTGCTACCCCCATTTTTTTACTTTAGCCAAATAGTGTTTGTCATCCCCGCGAAAGCGGGGATCCATATTCCAGAGAGCGTGCTACGTAGAAAATTATCTGGAATATGGATCCCGGATCAACAAGCTGGGTCCGGGATGACTAAATCGTCAGATTCTGCCTTATTGCTTTCCTCGATAGTTATTTCTAATCACCAGTTTTTCTTCTACTTCGTCGGGTGAAGATGTTTTTACAGCGTTTGACTCCATGAATACGATCTTCTGCTATTTTTTTGGAGGCGTAAGCGGTGGAAACATTATCTTTTTCTGCGCGGGCATAAACTTTTAATAGTGTATTGTAAATGCCTTCAGTTCTATCCCAAGCTAATTTGCGGCCTGCACCAAAAAATTCTGATGCAACATCAATTAATCCGCCAGCATTAATTACGTAATCGGGCGCGTATAAAATGCCACGTTTTTTTAATACATCAGCATGTTGTATTTCATCTAATAATGGATTATTAGCAGCTCCAGCAACAACTGGACATTTTAATTGCGCAATAGTTTCATCATTAAGAGTTGCACCTAAAGCACAAGGAGCAAATACATCTACATCTTGACTATAAATTTCGTTAGGTTTGATGACAGTTGCACTAAATTCATCAACTACTTTTTTCAGTGCGTCTTTATTGATATCGGCAACAAAAAGTTTAGCGCCATTTTCGTGCAATTCTTTACATAAATAGTATCCAACGTGGCCTGCGCCTTGTACTGCAACTTTTATTCCAGCAAGATCGTCGTTACCGGTTTGTTTTTTCAACGAAGCTTTAATTCCTACAAAAGTTCCATGCGCCGTAACCGGAGAAGGATCTCCTAAACCACCAAGGTAAGTTGGAATTCCAACTACATGACGTGTTTCAATGCGTACCCATTCCATTGTGGCAACATCAGTTCCAACATCTTCAGCGGTAATATAACGTCCATTTAAACCATCAACAAAACGGCCAAAAGTACGGAATAATTGCTCAGAAGATTGTTTGGTTGGGTCACCAATGATGACTGATTTACCGCCGCCGAAATTCAAATCGCTTACAGCAGATTTATATGTCATGCCTTGTGATAGCCTCAGTACGTCAAATAACGCATCTTTTTCACTGGCATATGGATACATTCTGCAGCCGCCAATAGCAGGGCCGAGCTGAGTATCGTGAATAGCAATAATCGCCTTTAGGCCGCTGTCGGGATCGTTGCAAAAAATCACTTGTTCATGATCATTAGTATTCATTGATTTAAAGGTCGTCATAATGGTGTTTCTCCTATAAAAAACAGCGTAAATAATACATTTTTTTTGTATGAAAATACATGATTTTATGAAACTTGTGTTTTTGATGAGGGGGTTCCGTATAAAAACATCTTTAATGGTTAATTATTGCACTCTAGCTAGCGTGTGTCTCAAATTTGCCTAATTTTTAAGTAAGTTGTCAATTTGATACATCTATTATTGAATACAGCATCTTTTGGTTTTTTTTATTTTTTGTGGTTTTGTTACATCGTTATTATGTCCCAGTCCAAGCTGAACTCTATCATTCTGTACACAGCTGTATCTTTTTATTTCGTCACTTTTAAGTTGTACTAAAAATACTGTATAAAAACCACCACAACTAACATTTAATATTTTGCTGTTCTCTGGAAATCCTTTTATTTCTTGTGGTTTTGTTGCGTTGTTATTATGGTCCAGCCCAAGCTGACCGCAAGTATTCCGCCCACAACTAAATACTTTTATTTTGCCGCTTTTAAGTAGTACTAAAAATATTGTATGCAAAACACCACAACTAACATTTAATATTTTACTGTTCTCTGGAAATCCTTTTATTTCTTGTGGCTTTGTTGCATTGTTATTATGGTTCAGCCCAAGCTGACCACAAGTATTCCGCCCACAACTATATGCTTTTATTTCGCCGCTTTTAAGTTTTACTAAAAATACTGTATGCCAACCACCACAACTAACATTTAATATTTTACTGTTCTTTGGAAATCTTTTTATTTCTTGTGGCTTTGTTACTTTGTTCATATGGCCCAGCCCAAGCTGACCGTAATTATTCTTTCCACAACTATATATCTTTATTTTGCCACTTTTAGGTTGCACTAAAAATACTGTATGGCAACCACCACAACTAACATTTAATATTTTACTGTTCTCTGGAAATACTTTTATTTCTTGTGGTTTTGTTACATTTTTTTTACAGTCAAGCCCAAGCTGACCGTAGCCATTCTGTCCACAACCGTATACCTTTCTTTCGCCATTTTTAGGTTGTACTAAAAATACTGTATAAAAACCACCACAACTAACATGTAATATTTTGCTGCCTTTTGGAAATCTTTTTATTTCTTGTGGTGTTGTTATATCTTTCTTATGGACAAGCCCAAGCAGACTGCCCTTATTCTGTCCACAACCGTATACTTTTATTTTGCCATTTTTAGGTTGTACTAAAAATACCGTATGAGAATAACCACAGCTAACATGTAATATTTTGCTGTTCTTTGGAAATCTTTTTATTTCTTGTGGTTTTGTTACATTTTTCTTATGGCCCAGCCCAAGTTGACCGTAATTATTCTTTCCACAACTATATGCCTTTATTTCGCCATTTTTACTTTTTACTAGAAATATTGTACATTCATTACCACAACTGACAATTTTTTTACTACTCATATAATGTATATAATTTTCCTTGAAAAAATTCTTCCAACTTAATTTTTTTGTCTTATTTTTTTCTAAAAATTTTTCATGCTTTTTAACAAATTGTTTTGAAAAAGCATGCTCGGAGAATGTTTTCCATACATATTTATATTCGAATGCCGTATTGAACCACTTACATACTAGTGCAAAATTAGCAATGTCAGTGGATGGCGCTTTTAAATAAAGCACTATTTCTATCAATAGTTCTAGCGGCAACTTTTTTATTCTTACTTCTTTTCTGCTTTGCTGTTTTTTTTGTAGTTTATCCAGCTTTTTTTTATAAGACATAATGTTTTTTCCTGTTTTTGTTTATGTTTCACTAATAGCAATTTTGTAACCGTATTCCTTGCTGCCTTATTTTCATACATAGTTATTTTAACTACAATCAAACTTATTTTAGACTATTAAGCTTAAGGAAATCTTAGGTTATTTTCGGCCCCAAATAAATGCTTGATTACATTAAAAAACTTTTTGTGATTTTTCGGTCCCGAGTTTTTGAGAAGTTTTCAAAATCAACATAACCAATTGATTTTTTAAAAACAGCTTGAATTAAATGATCTTTGCCCATAAATTCTATATAATTGGTTGTTTAATAACTTTTGGAGAAAAAATGAGCAATCCATTTAAAAACGAAAAATTAAGAAAGAAACCAGCGGAACAGAAAGGTAAAAAGCGGCAGTCAGGCGATCCGTTGTTGAAAGAAAAGCTGGAGCAGGAAATCGAGGATTTAGAAGAATTAGAGGAAGAAGGCGATGCTGAATTATGTGAAGAATTGCTCGAGGTAAAGACAGAGCTGAAAGAAAGTCATGATAAGTTATTGTTAGCGCACGCCGAGCTTGAAAATGTAAGACGCCGCGCGCAAAAAGATATCGCGAGTGCGCATAAATATGCATTAGAAAAGTTTGTTAAAGATTTATTGCCGGTGTTGGATAATTTTGATTTAGCATTAGTTGAAGCACAAAAAGTGAAAGCGAGTGCTGCGATGATTAAGGGTATTGAATTAACGCAGCAAAGTTTATTAAAAGTTATGGAAAATTATGGGGTTAAACAAATTAATCCATTAAATGAGATGTTTGATCCACAGTATCATGAGGCTATGACGGCGGTTACAAATCCAGAGGTTAAATCCAATACGATTATTGATGTATTTCAAAAAGGTTATGTGCTTAATGGCCGATTAGTTCGTCCGGCGCGGGTTGTGGTGTCAAAAGCTTAAATGACTGATTTACCTCCAGTTATTGAAATATTACTTAACTTAAACATAAGTATTCGATTTTTTTATTAGGGAAGTTGATTTTTAATGTTTTTTTGCAGAAAATAATATTGCTTAAGCATGCCTTAAGATTAGTAATCTATAATGAGCATGATTGCAGTTAGAATCGCTGCATTGGGGAAATTAGAAAGTGCAAATGTGCCTATGTTTAAATTTCGAAACCGAAGTCGTGAAAAGTCGATATTAGAGGAGAAAAGCAGAACCGTGTATAATAAAAAGAAAAAAATAAAAAAGAATGATAAATTTAATATTTTACCACCGGAAATAGTTTTAGAAATAATGGCTTTTCTTCCTATGTCTATTAATGCAAAACTTATATGGATTAAATATTTTCATTATGCTGTTATCTCACAACTTGGTCCATCATCGGGGAATTATCCAGTGATCAGGAAGTTTTGTATATGGTTGCTCAATAAGCAGTATAAGATTTCAGGAAAGTTAATAAAAAAGGAATTAGATGAGCGTGAGATATATAAAGCAATTATGCAAGGCGAAGAGGACGCACAAGATGAATTTGTAGGAGAAAATATTTCGGATTATACAGGTTCAGCGGAATGTTATTATGATTTGGGCCAAAGTCTGGAGAAGCTAAAACTAATTAATATTACAAGATTAGGTAAAAAAGTAGCTTTTTTATATAACGGAGTTGGTATAGCATATTTTAATATTGACGCGTTTACTGAGGCTGGTAAATATTTTAGGAAGGCTTTAAAATCAGTGCCTGATAATCAGACATTTCTATATAATTATATAGATAGTTTATATATGTTAGGTCAATATCAGACAGCTATAAACTATTATAAAAATTATCCAAATTCTTTAGCAAAAGACTATGTTAAGACAATAAATAAAATAGGGCTATGTCATTTTGAATTAAAAGAATATGCTAAGGCAAAAAATTGCTATGAAAAAGCCTTAAAATTAGCGCCTGGTAACAAGGTGTTTTTATTTAATTATGTAAATAGTTTATATGTGTTAGGTCAATATCAGACAGTTATAAACTATTATAAAAATTATCCAAATTATTTAGCAAACAACGATGCGGACATAATAAATAAAATAGGGCTATGTTATTTGAAATTAAAAGAATATGCTAAGGCAAAGAATTGCTGTGAAAAAGCCTTAAAATTAGCACCTGATAATCAGGCATCGCTATATAATTACATATGTGGTTTATTTGAGTTAGGTAAATATCAGGCAGCTATAAACTATTATAAAAATTATCCAAATTATTTAGCAAAAGACCATGTTATTACAATAAATAAAATAGGGCTATGTCATTTTAAATTAAAAGAATATGCTAAGGCAAAGAATTGCTATGAAAAAGTCTTAAAATCAGCGCCTGATAATCAGTCATGTCTATATAATTATATAAATAGTTTATATATGTTAGGTCAATATCAGGCAGCTATAAACTATTATAAAAATTATCCAAATTATTCAGCAAAAGGCTATGTTAAGACAATAAATAAAATAGGGCTATGTCATTTTGAATTAAAAAAATATGCTAAGGCAAAAAATTGCTATGAAAAAGCCTTAAAATTAGCGCCTGGTAACAAGGTGTTTTTATTTAATTATGTAAATAGTTTATATAGGTTAGGTCAATATCAGACAGCTATAAACTATTATAAAAATTATCCAAATTATTTAGCAAAAGACTATGTTAAGACAATAAATAAAATAGGGCTATGTCATTTTAAATTAAAAGAATATGCTAAGGCAAAGAATTGCTATGAAAAAGCCTTAAAATTAGCGCCTAATAATCAGGCATTGCTATTTAGTTATATCATAACCCTGTTTTATTTAGAGCAATACGTGGACATAATTAAATATTCCTATAAGTCAAAAGAAGCCTTTAGCATTTGCAAAGCATATTATATTATATCGCAATACAAATTGAGTAAAATAAAAATTAAGCAAGCGTTAGCGGCCTTAAGCAGTGATAAAGATTCACAAGAGTTTTTTAATTTGTTATTTTTCTACAATAATTTGGCAGATAACACAGAAAAAGAGCTGACTCAAAATAAAATAGGTGAATCATTTGGAAAATCTGTAAAACAGATTAGTCATGAGAAAACAGAATGGTTGTTAGGGTCCACCTATGAGTTAGCAGCAAAAGTATTATATAATGCTGATATGAATATTATTAAAGTTCTATTACAGCAGAAAATTAGATTTACAAACAGTAAGGAAGGGTTTGCAGTTATGTTATTTCGAGTCCATTTGTATCTATTAATGGGAAAAGAAAATAAGGTCGTAGAGGTTTTAAAAATAATGTCTAACATGAGCCGTCAACGTTATAATGTTCCACAGGCTTATATTTTCCTGGGTTTAGCTTTAGATGCAAAATGGGAAAACGTCGAAATAAATCTAAATACTGGTTGTGCAGAAGAAAAAGCGCTGCTTGGTATTTTAGATCTGCTTAAAAAGTCACATGGTAAGCTGCAAAAAAGCAAACAGGTTAAAGAATCGTTTAAACAACAGATGGATAAGGTTCTTCTTCAGTATGTTCCACATAAGTTTTTTGTAAAACTATTAATTATACTTATTACAGTGCTTAGAAAGGAGGGATGCTATGATTTGGCACAGCACTATTTGGACAGATATAAGATGGAAGGTATTACTATACAGGTGCAGAAATTCAGGTTGCTGGAAAAGACAGGAAAGCCCCAAAAGGTCGAAGAATTTTTGGATAAGTTGATTGTTCAGTATGAATTTTGTGGATATGCTAAAAATTGCATAAATGACCTGAAAACAAAGAAAATAAAAGAAAGTACTGAAGGTACTGATATAGTGATGCAGGATTATAAAGGACAACAGAATTTTTCCTTATAAAAATGCGAAATTTTTATGTTTTTTCTTGAAAACGGCCAATTTTGCCCCATATATGAAACATCTGTTAGAAATAAATAACGAGGAGACAATTTATGGCAATTATCGGAATTGATTTAGGAACCACTAACTCTTGTGTGGCTGTGATGGAGAGTGGGGGTAAGCCGCGGGTGATTGAAAATGCTGAGGGGCGTCGAACTACCCCATCAATTGTTGCTTACACTGAAAATGACGAAATTTTAGTCGGTGAGGCTGCCAAGCGCCAGGCGGTAACTAATCCGGAAAATACTCTATTTGCAATTAAGCGTCTGATTGGGCGTCGATTTGATGACGATATGGTAAAACGCGATATTGATATGGTGCCGTACAAGATCATCAAAGCTGATAATGGTGATGCTTGGGTAGAAGCCAAGGGTCATAAGTTAGCGCCGCAACAGGTTTCAGCAGAAGTGTTACGTAAGATGAAAAAAACTGCTGAAGATTATCTTGGCCATGAGGTCAAAGAGGCGGTAATTACTGTACCGGCATACTTTAATGATTCACAACGACAGGCTACCAAAGATGCCGGTCGCATTGCAGGATTGGAAGTAAAACGTATTATTAACGAACCTACCGCAGCAGCTCTTGCTTATGGTATGGATAAAAAACGTGGTGATTCAATCATTGCAGTTTACGACTTGGGTGGTGGTACGTTTGATATTTCAATTATCGAAATTGCTGAAGTTGAAGGCGAACACCAATTTGAAGTATTAGCAACTAATGGTGATACTTTCCTTGGTGGGGAAGATTTTGATAAGCGTATCATCGATTATTTGGTAGAAGAGTTCAAAAAAGATTCTGGGATTGATTTGCGTAATGATGCACTAGCATTGCAGCGGCTTAAAGAATCAGCAGAAAAAGCTAAGATTGAATTATCTTCAGCAACGCAAACCGATGTCAATCTTCCATATATTACGGCTGATGCAAGTGGGCCAAAACATCTTCATATTAAAATTACGCGTGCAAAATTGGAATCTTTAGTTGAAGATTTAATTAAACGCACCATCAAGCCATGTGAAATTGCTCTTAAAGACGCGGGCAAAAGTATTTCTGATATCAACGAAGTTATTTTGGTCGGCGGTCAAACACGTATGCCAAAAGTTCAGGAAGTTGCAAAAGATTTTTTTGGCAAAGATCCGCGTAAAGATGTTAATCCTGATGAAGCAGTTGCGGTTGGTGCTGCAATTCAGGGGGCGGTATTATCTGGTGAAGTTAAAGATGTTTTATTGTTGGATGTTACACCTTTATCTTTAGGGATCGAAACATTAGGTGGTGTGATGACTAAATTAATTGATAAAAATACTACGATTCCAACCAAAGCAAATCAGGTATTTTCAACCGCCGATGATAATCAAACTACGGTTACGATTCATGTATTACAAGGTGAACGTGAGATGGCGTCTGTTAATAAATCTTTAGGTAGATTTGATCTAGCAGGAATTCCGCCAGCACCGCGCGGCATTCCTCAAATTGAGGTTACATTTGATATTGATGCAAATGGTATTTTAAATGTTTCTGCAAAAGATAAAGCAACCGGCAAAGCACAGTCAATTGTGATTAAAGCTTCCAGTGGTTTGTCTGATGAAGAAGTTGAAAAAATGGTAAAAGACGCTGAAGCACACGCTGAAGAAGATAAAAAATTCCATGATTTAGTTGCGGCACGTAATCAGGCAGATGCATTGATGCATGCTACAGAAAAATCTATGAAAGAAGCGGGTGATGATGTAACTGCAGAGGAAAAAGAAGCGATTGAAAAAGCAATTGCAGAATTGAAAGAAGCGGTAAAAGGAAATGACAAGGACGACATCGAAAAGAAAACGCAAAACTTAACTGATGCTTCATCAAAGATGGCTGAGCGTTTGTACGCGAAAAAAGCACAAGCAGAAGGTGCTGCTGGTGGAACTGCAGGAGGTGCAGAAGCTGGAAAAGAGCAAGCTAAACCGGAAGACGCAGTTGATGCTGAGTTTGAAGAAGTTAAGGACGAAGATAAAAAAGAATAACGATATCGGGGATACGTAAAAATGGGGTCAGGTCTTGAATTTTACACTTTGACTCGATAAGTATAAATAGCAGAGTCAAGATTTGAGTTTTGAATCAAAGCTTAAAATTCAAGACCTGACCCCGCTAAGTGGTGCCCCTGACCTTGCTAAAGAAGATATAATACATGACAAAAAAAGATTACTACGAAACCCTCGGCGTTTCTAAATCCGCCACCGAAGCCGAAATTAAAAAAGCATTTCGTCGCCTTGCGATGAAATATCATCCTGATCGTAATCCTGATGACAAAGATGCTGAGCACAAATTTAAAGAAGCTAAAGAAGCTTATGATGTTTTATCTGATCAGCAAAAACGTGCTGCGTATGATCAGTTTGGTCATGCTGGTGTTGGTGGTGCTGGCGCAGGCGGTTTTGGTGGTTTTGGCGGTGGTGCTGCTGGATTTAATTTCGAAGATATTTTCGGTGATATGGGCGATGTTTTTGGTGATATTTTTGGGGGACGTCGTCGTCAACAATCTTATGCTCAAGCAGGAGATGATATAGGTTATCGTTTAACGATTACTTTGGAAGAAGCAGTTAAAGGCGTCACTAAAAAAATCACGGTGGATGTTTTAGCTAAGTGTGATGCGTGTAATGGCAGCGGTGCAAAGAAGGGAACGAAAGCTAAAACTTGTCCTGATTGTGAAGGCGCTGGACAAGTTTATTTGCAGCAAGGATTTTTTACTGTACAACAAACTTGTCCAACTTGTCACGGCAAAGGTAAAGTAATTTCTGATCCATGTCCGCAATGTCATGGACAAGGACGTAAACAACGCACAAAAACTTTATCAGTTAAAATTCCAGTTGGAGTTGACACAGGAGATCGAATTCGTTTAGCTGGTGAAGGTGAAGCTGGATTGCAAGGAGGACCGGCTGGTGATTTGTATGTTGAAGTACAAGTGAAGCCGCATAAAATATTTAATCGCCGCGATAATGATTTATATTGTGAAATTCCGATTAGCTTTATTGTTGCCGCACTTGGGGGTGAAATTGAAGTGCCGACTTTAGACGGTAAAATAAAATTAAAAATTCCTGCAGAAACGCAAACAAATAAATTATTTAGAATGCGTGGTAAAGGAATTAAGTCGGTGCGTGGGGGAACCAAAGGTGATCTGTTGTGTCGCGTAATTATTGAAACCCCAGTTAAATTAAATAATAAACAAAAAGAATTAATCAAAGAATTAGAACAATCATTATCTAAAGATAAAAACAAACACAGTCCAAAATCCGGTTCGTGGTTAAATAGTATTAAACAATTTTTTGAAGGGTTATAACAGTTGTTGTCATCCCGCAGCTCAGTTA
>JASFHH010000045.1:0-13864 GCA_050123335.1 Gammaproteobacteria bacterium | reverse complement strand
TATTGAAGAAATTCTTGAGATGACGACTTCTGGTTATGATTTTGAACTTGATATGTTAATGCGTGCAGCAAGACATCGAATGCAAATTATGGAAATACCGATTCATACCATTTATTTGGATAAAAACAAAACTTCGCATTTTAATCCGTTAATTGATTCTTTAAAAATATATTTTGTTTTTATTCGATTTACTGCGATCTCAATTATTTCTGCGTTATTAGATTTTGTTTTATTCACGGTTTGTTATTATTTGATTGCTAATGTTTTTGCCAGCATAATATTTGCTCGTACTTTAAGCGGAATTTTTAATTTTGTTTTTGGTAAATGTGTTACTTTCAGGTCGAAAGGGAAAATAGTTTCTGAAGGTATTAGATTCATAATTTTGGCAATTTTATTGGTGTTAATTTCTTATGGGTTAATTACCAGCATGGTAAATTTTCTTGGCATGAATGTTTATTTCAGTAAAGTTATCTCAGAGGGTGCTTTATTTTTTATGAGTTTTGCGGCGCAAAGAGTTTTTGTTTTTCGAGCGCCAGAAGTATATGCTGATGTGGTGATCGAGGATTGATTGTATTAATTTTAACCAAAAGTATTAGAAAATTCATTGACCTTCGGCAAAAACATAATTATATTTAACAACGCTGCATTCCGCTGTAAATTTTATAAAAATGGTGTTATAGTATAAATTATGAACGATGATATTTTAAACAGTTTTGAGACCCAAATTGAGGCTCTGATAAATAGATATGAACAGCTTAAGCAGGAGAATGCAAGGCTGCGGGAAAAACAAGCGAATTTATTTACCCAGAATAGTACCATAGAAAAAAAGCATACAATGGTAATTGATGGGATTCAAAAAATGATTGAACGATTAAAAATGGTTGAGGGTGCAAATGGAAGCGAATAACCATGTTTCAGTAAATATTTTAGATAAACCATATCAGGTTAAATGTCCACCGGAAAATGTGCAGGAATTACAAAATGCTGCAAATTATGTAGACCAAAAAATGCGAGAAATTCGTGATGGCGGGGTTGTTGGAGCAGACCGTATTGCGATTATTACTGCGCTTAATATGGCTTATTCTCTCTTATATGCAGAGCAAAAAGAAAATAAAGAAATTGATTCCATGGCAGCTCGTCTAGCTGACATGCAGACTCGTATCGAAGAGTTACTTACTCAAGCTGATCAAAACGAATTGTTATAATTTTGTTGAGTTTTTTTTCATCTTAAGCTTTCCTTAAGCTTCATAGTCTAAAATAGATCTAAAACCAATATAAAATAACATTAAGATAATAATAATATGATGAAAACAGAGAATAAAAATAAAAACATATTCAAAGGAATAGTTGATGACGTATGGCTGTATGCGATTTTTCCCTATGTTGATTTGCAGACTCTGATTAATATCGCGTGGGTGAATCAGGATTTATTTTTTCTACTTTTAAAAAAAAAGAACTCAATATTACGAAAAATAGAAAGTGAACAGCAAATACGCATAATGGCCAAACACATTGTTTTTAGTAGGAACGTTGATTGGGGATGCATCAAGAATTTCTTTCTTAATAAAATATCGAAAGAAAATAAAAATATTATTATGAATGCCATAAACAATAAGAAATACATATATAATGACAAAAAAATTCTTCAAAAATACCAACAGAAATTGTCAAAATCTCTTTTTGAAGTGTATAAGCACTCAAAAACTTTAGCAATATCGTTAATAACACGTTTATCTCGTAATGGTGAAGATGGGTTAAAAAATGGGTTAATGTATAGGATTTTTCTAGAAGATATTGCTTTGGATGTGGGTTTCCCATTGTTTTCTATTTTACCTATTGTAGTGAAATCGCAGATCAAGTGGTATTTTGATCTATATTTAGAGTCTGTTAAGAATGTTGATACATACTATCTTTCTGTAAAAGATCGAGAAGTTCTGTGGAAAGCGATCAAGTATCTTGACATAAAGGAGAAAAAGGGTGGGGAAATTTTTGCTGAATTATCAAAGAAAATAAAAAAGTTATTAAGTCATAAAGTTAGTGATATACGTAATGAAGCAGTTAAAGCTTTGGGAGAAATAGCAAAGCTTTTGCGTGGAAATCAGTTGCTTGATTTTGTAAAAATAATAATACCTCTCTTAAAAGATAAAGACTCGTGTGTGCGTAACGCAGCAATTAAAGTTTTAGGGGAAATCGCAGAGCTTTTGCCTGAAGAACAACTCAAACTAGTAGAGAAGCAAGTAACCCCTTTTTTGAAAGATGATAAATATTGTGTGCGTAAAGCAACAGTTGAATTTTTGGGAGAAATAGCAAAATGTTTGCCTAAAAATCAATCGCTCGAACTTATAAAAAAGATAATGCCTTTCTTGAAGGATGAAGACCTGTGTGTGTGTGAAGCAGCAATTAAAGTTTTGGGAGAAATAGCAAAGCTTTTGCCTGAAAAACAACGGTTCAAACTTGTAGAGAAAGAGGAAGTAACCTCTTTTTTGAAAGATAAAAAAGACTATGTGCGTGAAGCAGCAGTTAAATTTTTGGGAGAAATAGCAAAGTATTTGCCTGGAAATCAACTGCCTGATCTTATAGAAAAGATAACACCTTTCTTAAAAGATCAAGACTTATGTGTATATCACGCAGCGCTTAAAGCCTTGAGAGAAACGGCAAAGTATCTATCTAAAGGACAACAACTCAAATTCGAACTAGCAAAGAAAATAACCCTTTTTTTGCAAGACAAAGACTTATGTGAAATAGCAGTTAAATTTTTGGGAGAAATAGTAAAGCATTTACCTGAAGAACAACAACTCAAATTTAAACTAGCAAAGAAAATAATCCCTCTCTTGCTCTTGAAAGCTGAAGACTTGTGTATATGTAACGCAGCAGTTAAAGCTTTGGGAGAAATAGCAAAGTATTTGCCTAGGAATCGATTGCTCGACCTTGTAAAAGAAATAATCCCTCTCTTGGAAAATAAAAATTGGCATGTGCGTGAAGCAGCGGTTAAATTTTTTGGAGAAATAGCAAAGTTTCTATCTGAAAAACAACAACACAAGCTAGTAGAGAAAATAGCCCCTTTTTTGAAAGATAAAAATTGTTATATACGTGAAGCAGCAGTTAACTTTTTGGGAGAAATAGCACAGTGTTTGCTTGGAAAACAACGGTTCGATCTTATAGAAAAAATAACGCCTTTCTTGAAGCAGAAAGACTTGTTTGTATGTGATGTGTCATTTAAAGCTTTGGGAAAAATAGCAAAGCGTTTGTCTGAAAAACAACAACCTGAGTTAGTAGAGAAAATAGCCCCTTTTTTGAGAGATGATAAATATTGTGTGCGTAAAGCAGCAGTTGAATTTTTGGGAGAAATAGCAAAATATTTACCTAGAAATCAATTACCTAATTTGATAAAAAAGATAACGCCCTTCTTGAAGGATAAAGACTTGAATATATGTTGCGAAGTGTTTAAAGTTTTGGGAGAAATAGCAAAGCTTTTGTCTAAAAAACAACAACCTGAGTTAGTAAAAAAAATAACTTCTTTTTTGAAAGATAAAAAAGGATATGTACGTAAAGCAGCAGTTAACACTTTGGAAGAAATAGTAAGGTATTTGCCTAGAAATCGATTGCTTGACCTTGTAGAAAAAATAACGCCTCTCTTGAAAGATAATGATTGGGATGTCTGTGAAACAGCAGTTAAAATTTTGGGAGAAATAGCAAAGCTTTTGTCTAAAAAACAACAACCTGAATTAGTAAAAAAAATAACTCCTTTTTTGAAAGATGAAGACGGATGTGAAACAGCAATTAAAGCTTTGGGAGAAATAGCAAAGTTTTTATCTGAGGAACAACAACTCAAGCTAGTAAAAAAAATAACTTCTTTTTTGAAAGATAAAAAAGGATATGTACGTAAAGCAGCAGTTAACGCATTGGAAGAAATAGTAAGGTATTTGCCTAGAAATCGATTGCTTGACCTTGTAAAAGAAATAACGCCTCTTTTGGAAGATAATGAGCTGGATATACGCAAAGCAGCAGTTAGAGCTTTGGGAGAAATAGCAAAGTTTTTGTTTGGAAATCAATTGTTCTCCCTTGTAGAAAAAGTAGCACCTATCTTGGGGCATGTGGCCTCGTGTGTATATCGTGAAGCGTTTAAAGTTTTGGGAGAAACAGCAAAGCTTTTGCCTAAAAAACAACAACTCGAACTGATAGAAAAAACAACACCTTTTTTGGGAAATGAATTTCCTTGTGTGCGTAAAGAAACAGTTAAATTTTTGAGAAAAATAGTAAAGCTTTTGCCGAAGCATCAACAACTTCAATTAGATATGCATATAAAAAAACTTTGGAACGATGTCGAAAATCATATAGAACCTGTGGAAGAAATCGTTTTTTTAAGCGAAATAAAAAAAGGTCTTAGTAAAAAGGTTGATTTCAATAATCTGGGAGCAAAACATTTTCATATGATATTGAAAATTAATTCTGTGGGCAATAAAGAAATAAAATCCCTGTGTTTATTGCCAATAATAAGATTTTTATTAAAATCCCCTGCGAATAAAAAAGAATATAATCAATCATTCAAGCTATTTGATAAAATTTACGAAGCAAAAGATTCTAAAGAAATAAAAAATACAGTAAAAGAGTGGAAAAAAAGTAACAAAGTAACTACTTCGCTTCCGTTTTTCAAAAGAAAAATATTCAAGCATAAGCTCACACCCATAGGGAAAATGGTTAGAAAAATAGAGAAAGCCTTGTCAAATTATAAGAAGAATTAGCGTTTTTTTGCGATGCTTTTCTTGCATTAATCTGTTAAACTTCTTATTTTTATTATTGGGGCCACGTCTTTACTTATTACAAAGCTACGCACTTGTAATAAGTAAAGACGTGGCCCTTTTAAGGCATTGTTTTATGGTAAAAAAACGAGGATTAGGCAGAGATTTAAATTCCTTGCTGGGCGATTTGAACACAAGTACCGCAGTATCAGTTGCTGAATCAGATACCGTTTTGGCGGCTCCGAAAAGCGAGTTGCGTAGATTACCTATTGAGCAGGTAAGACAAGGGCAATTTCAGCCGCGTAAGGACATGAATCCGGAAGGATTAGAGGAATTGGCTGGTTCGATTAGAACTCAAGGGATTATTCAACCGATTGTAGTGAGGCCGATTGACGATTCAAATTATGAGATCATTGCTGGAGAACGGCGGTGGCGGGCTGCTCAACTTGCTGGGCTAAATGAGGTGCCAGCCTTAGTTAGGCATGTTGGAGATGAGACCGCAGTAGCATTAGCATTGATTGAGAATATTCAGCGCGAAGATTTGAATCCAATTGAAGAAGCGGTGGCGCTGCATCGTTTATTAGAAGAATTTAACATGACCCATCAGGAAGTTGCAGAATCAGTAGGCAAATCCAGATCGGCAGTTACCAATATTTTACGTTTATTGAAATTGGCGCCTCAAGTTAAAACTTTGCTTGAACATGGTGATTTAGAAATGGGGCATGCAAGAGCTTTATTGGCTTTGATGGATCATGAATCACAACACCATATTGCGCAGATGGTGATTAGCAAAGAATTATCAGTGCGCGAAACTGAAAAATTAGTTAAAAAGTTTTTGACTAAAGGCGATATTGCGAAAGTCACTCCAACAATTGATCCAGATGTGCAGTTGCTGCAAACAGAGTTAGCAACTAAATTAGGCGCTAAAGTATCAATTACTTATAACAAAAAGGGTAAGGGAAAACTGGTTATTCATTATTATTCATTGGATGAATTGGAAGGCATTTTGGAGCATATACGATAATGCAATCCTGTTGGTCACGACAATCATTGCATAATGCTATTGTTAAGCAATTGTTGTTTTACCAGTCAGCGATATTATTATTGGTGGCAGGAGGTTTTGGAGGATTTTTAGGGGAAAATGCAGGGATTTCAGCGTTTTTAGGTGGATTAGCTTGGATTTTGCCAAGCTTTTATTTTACCAGGAGAGTGTTTATTGCGATGCGCAGCGAAAAGCCTCGTTATATGCTGAAAGAATTTTATGTGGCGGAATTTTATAAATTATTTTTTAGCGCAGTATTAATGATTTTAGCGCTTAAATTGTTTTCAGTGGTTGCTATCCCATTTATTAGTGGGTATATTATTTTGCTGTTTTCATGCTGGATTATTTCAGTGTTTGTAATTGTGAGAAAGCGTTTATGAACGTATTACACCCAACCGAAGGTGAATACATCCAACATCATTTGGTGCATTGGCAGTTGAACTTGCAAAACTGGAAACTTGTCTATGATCAAAGCGGCTTTTGGGTTTTGAATTTGGATACATTTGTCGTATCAATATTGTGTGGTTTATTATTTGTTGGTTTGTTTTGGTTTGTTGCCAGAAGTGCAGTAGTTGGTGTTCCGGGCAAATTACAGAATGCGATTGAATTTTTGCTGGAATACATAAACGGCATAGTGCAGGATACTTTTCGTGGGAAAAGTAAATTAATTGGTCCGCTGGCGCTCACAATTTTCGTTTGGGTTTTCATTATGAATTTTATGGATTTGATACCAGTTGATTTATTTCCGGCAATTACTTCGTTATTTGGTGTAAACGATTTTCGGGCTGTACCCACAGATGATCCGTATTTGACATTTGCTTTATCAATAACGGTATTTTTATTAATAATATATTATAATTTTGCAGGCAAAGGGGTAATTGGTGTTGCCAAAGAATTATTAACCCATCCTTTTGGGAAATGGTTATTTCCGTTGAATATTTTATTTCGCTTGTTAGAAGAAGTAGTTAAGCCAGTATCATTATCTTTGCGACTTTATGGTAATTTATTCGCGGGAGAATTAATTTTTATTTTAATTGCGTTGTTACCGATTTGGAAAACGTGGCATTTGGGTTTTGGTGCAGGATTTATTTTAGGTTTTATTTGGTCTATGTTTCATTTATTAATTATTTTGATTCAAGCATTTATTTTTATGATGCTTACGGTAGTTTATTTGAGCATGGCTAAGACGGAAATACATTAAAAACAGGAGAAAATATATGACAGACGCAAGTATCATTGCAAACGTACAGGGCTTAACCGCGATTGGTATTGGCCTTTTAATTGGTGTTGCAGCATTGGGAGCTGCGATTGGATTTGGTGTTTTGGGTGGAAAATACATTGAAGGAATTGCGCGTCAGCCAGAATTATCTGGTAAATTGATGATGCAAACTTTTTTGATGGCAGGATTTGTGGATGCGTTTCCTGCGGTATCAATTGCAATTGGGCTGTTATTATTGTTTGGTACTAATCCGTTATTACATGCAGTTGCACAAGCGGTTAAAGCACACGCGGGTACTTAATTTTACATAGGCCTAATTTTTTATATAGGAGTAACGGTGTGAATTTAAACATAACGTTAATTTTTGAAATGATCGTATTTGTTGCTTTTATATTGGTGACGATGAAATTTATTTGGCCGCCGATTATGAAAGCGCTTGATGAGCGTAAGAAAAAAATTGCAGATGGTTTAGAAGCCGCAGAACAAGGTCAGCGAAAATTAAATTTGGCTGAACAGAAATCAGCAGGGATTCTACAAGAATCCAAAAACAAAGCTTCTAATATTATAGATAGCTCGAATGATCGTGCTAGTAAAATAGTTGAAGAAGCTAAAGAGCGTGGTACGCAAGAAAATAAACGTATCGTTGGCAGTGCTCAAGTAGAAATTGCGCAACAAATGCGGCAAGCTAAAGAAACATTATTGCAGGAAGTATCTGGCATGATAATTGCTGGTGCAGAAAAAATTATGCAAAAAGATGTTGATCGGGCAGCCCACGATAAAATGTTAGATGAATTAATTGAAACAATAGATAATTGACTAGGTGCCGCGTCTTTACTAATTACAAGTGCCTTGCTTGTTGCTTTGTAATTAGTAAAGACGCGGCACCCGAAGACAGGAAGATTTTTATGGCTCAATTACAAACAATTGCTCGCCCATATGCTAAAGCAGCATTTGAATTTGCATTGCAGCAAAATAAACTAGATTTTTGGTATGAGTGGCTGCAGACTGCTGCGTTAGTTGCATCGGATAAACGGGTAAAAAAAGCATTGTTTAATCCAAAAATTCCAACAGACGAAGTATTAAAAGTATTTTTTGCGGTGTTAGATAACAATATTGATGATTTTGGCAAAAACTTTTTAAAGTTATTGGCAAAATATCATCGCTTAAATATTTTGGCGGAAGTCACTTTGTTTTTTGCGAAATTTTATGCCGAGCATAAAAAAATTGCCGAAGTACAAGTTGTTTCTGCATTTGCATTGTCAGATGAGCAAAAAACAAGGCTTGCAACTGTGTTAGAAAAAAAATTGCAGCAACAAGTTGAAATAAATTGTAAGGTCGATAGCAATATTTTAGGAGGTGCTATCGTTAAAATTGGTGATTTAGTTATTGATGGATCAGGACGTAAAAAGCTAGAAGATCTGGCTGAATTATTGAGAGGAAGAAATTAATATGGCACAACTATCTGCTTCCGAAATTAGTGAAATTATTAAAAAACGTATCGAGGGTTTTGCTGCAGTTGCCCAAGCGAGGTCCGAAGGCACTATTGTTAGTGTTGAAGATGGTATCGTAAGAATTTATGGTTTGGACGATGTAATGCAGGGAGAAATGGTTGAATTTCCCGGCAAAATTTATGGTGTGGCGCTTAACTTAGAACGTGATACTGTCGGTGCAATTGTTTTAGGAGATTATCAACAGTTATTTGAAGGACAAACGGTAAAATGTACTGGTAAAATTCTTGAAGTGCCAGTTGGTGAAGCACTTTTGGGTCGTGTAGTTGATGCTTTAGGTAATCCAGTTGATGAAAAAGGCCCAATCGAAACTAAACTAACTTCACCAATTGAAAAAATTGCGCCAGGTGTTATTCATCGTCAATCCGTGAGTAAACCAGTACAAACAGGGTTAAAACCAATTGATGCGATGGTGCCAATTGGGCGGGGACAGCGTGAGTTGATTATTGGCGATCGTCAAACTGGTAAAACCGCAGTTGCAATTGACACAATTATCAACCAAAAAGATAGCGGCATTAAATGTGTTTATGTGGCAATTGGTCAAAAAGCTTCGACGATCGCGATTGTTGCAAGAAAATTAGAAGAATATGGTGCGCTTAAACATACGATTATTATTGATGCATCTGCGGCGTTACCAGCTTCAATGCAGTATATTGCTGCATATGCAGGATGTGCGATGGGTGAATATTTCCGTGATCGTGGAGAAGATGCGTTAATTATTTATGATGATTTAACCAAACAGGCATGGGCATATCGCCAAATTTCTTTATTGTTACATCGTCCGCCTGGTCGTGAAGCATATCCAGGAGATGTTTTTTATTTGCATTCAAGATTGCTTGAACGTGCTGCATGTGTAAATGCTCATTATGTTGAAGAAGTGACTAAGGGAGAAATTAAAGATAAAACCGGATCACTTACGGCTTTACCGATAATCGAAACCCAAGCTGGTGATATTTCTGCTTTTATTCCAACTAACGTTATTTCTATTACTGACGGTCAAATATTTTTAGAAACAGATTTATTTAACGCAGGTGTACGTCCTGCAATTAACCCAGGAATTTCTGTGTCACGAGTTGGCGGTGCTGCGCAAACTAAAATTATTAAAAAACTTTCTGGCGGTATACGATTATCACTTGCGCAATATCGTGAATTAGAAGCGTTCGCAAAATTTGCTTCAGATCTTGATGAGGCAACTAAGCAACAATTAGAGCGTGGCGAACGTGTTGTAGAAATAATGAAGCAAAAACAGTATGAGCCTTTAACTATTGCAGAAATGGCATTGTCATTATACGTAGTTGACAAAGGTTATTTGGATGATATTCCGTTGGAGAAGGTGCTTGATTTTGAACATGGATTGCATGATTATTTGCGTGATAAAGCTAAAGATTTGTTTGAGGAAATAAATAAAACTGGTGATTACAACGATGATATCGAAGCAAAAATGAAACAGGTAATTGAAGATTATAAGAAATAATAAATATCGGGGTAAGTAATAATGGGGTCAAGGCTTGAATTTTAAGCTTTGGTTTAATTGATATAAGTGGAGAGTTAGGTTTTAGAGGTTTTAATTTAAAGTTTAAAACTCAAGCCTTGACCCCGCTAAGTGGTACCACTGACCTCACTACGGAGTACAACGGAGAAATTATGGCAAAAGCTTTAGGCATAAAATCAAAAATTGCAAGCGTTAAGAATATCCAAAAGATAACGAAAGCGATGCAAATGGTTTCCGCAAGTAAAATGCGTAGAGCGCAAGAACGCATGAAAGCTTCGCGTCCTTATGCTGATAAAATTTTAGAAGTGGTACATCATTTAAGCTGCGCACATCCTGAATATCGACACCCATATATGCAGGTTCGAGAAGTAAAAAGAGTTGGTTATATTGTTATTACTACTGATCGTGGTTTATGTGGCGCGTTAAATCTTAATGTTTTAAAAACTACATTATTGCACTTGCAAGAATGGTCGAAAAAAAATGTTGAACAAGATTTATGTGTGATTGGTAACAAAGCTGATAGTTTCTTTCGTCATATTGGCGCCAACATTGTTGCAAAAGCAAAATGTTTAGAAGAGCAAGCAAATGTCAAAGATTTGATTGGTATTGTTAAAGTTATGTTAGATGCATATAGCGAAGGTCGTATTGATGAATTGTACTTAAGCCATAGTAATTTTATTAATACGATGACGCAAAGACCTACGATATTGCAATTATTGCCGATTGTTGCAGATTCATGTGAAATAAAAAATTATTGGGACTATATTTATGAGCCGGATGCAAAAATTTTATTGAATCGGTTTTTGGAGCGTTATATTGAAATACAAGTATATCAAGGTGTAGTTGATAATTTGGCGTGTGAACAATCGGCACGAATGTTAGCGATGATGAATGCAACTGATAATGCTAGTAAGCTTATTGATGAGCTGCAATTGAAATATAACAAATCAAGACAGGCGGCCATCACGCAAGAAATTACAGAAATTGTGAGCGGCGCAGGGGCTATAAAATAGTACAAGAGTTGGCGGGACGGAGCTTTACATTATTACAAGTGCCTTGTTTGTTGCTTTGTAATAATGTAAAGCTCCGTCCCTTAAAGAATTTTGCTGATTAATACAGGAATGACATATGAAACAAAATGTAGGTAAAATTGTTGAAGTAATTGGTGCAGTTGTTGACGTGGAATTTCCACGTGAAGCAATACCAAAAATTTATAACGCACTTATAGTTACTGAGTTAGGAACTATTTTGGAAGTAGAACAGCAAATTGGTGATGGTGTTGTTAGAACTTTAGCAATGGGTACCACTGATGGTTTTCGTCGCGGTATGGAGGTAGAAGATACTGGTGCGTCAATTTCAGTGCCGGTCGGCAAAAAGACTTTGGGCCGAATTATGAATGTTTTAGGTGAACCAGTAGATGAAGTAGGTGACATTGGCGCTGAAAAGAAATTACCAATTCATCGTGCTGCTCCCGCTTTTGCAGATCAAGCGCCGGCACAGGAATTATTAGAAACCGGCATTAAAGTTATTGATTTAATTGTGCCGTTTGCCAAAGGCGGTAAAATTGGTTTGTTTGGCGGAGCTGGTGTTGGTAAAACTGTTAACATGATGGAGTTAATTCGTAATATCGCGATTGAGCATGCTGGTTTTTCAGTTTTTACTGGTGTTGGAGAACGTACTCGAGAAGGTAACGATTTCTATTATGAAATGAAAGAATCAAATGTTTTGGATAAAGTATCATTAGTTTATGGACAAATGAACGAACCCCCTGGAAATCGTTTTCGTGTCGCGTTAACTGGTTTAACTATTGCGGAAGATTTTCGTGACGAAGGTAAAGACGTTTTATTATTTATTGATAATATTTATCGTTATACCTTAGCAGGTACTGAAGTTTCAGCATTATTAGGGCGTATGCCTTCTGCGGTGGGTTATCAGCCTACTTTGGCAGAGGAAATGGGAACTTTACAAGAACGCATTACTTCTACTAAAACTGGATCTATTACTTCAGTGCAAGCAGTTTATGTTCCAGCAGATGACTTGACCGATCCATCTCCTGCTACAACGTTTGCGCACTTGGATGCAACAGTAGTTTTATCCAGGCAAATTACAGAGCTTGGAATTTATCCCGCAGTTGATCCGTTAGATTCAACTAGTCGACAGTTGGATCCATTAGTAATTGGTGAAGAACATTATGATGTTGCACGCCGAGTACAAAGCACTTTGCAACATTACAAAGAATTACAAGATATCATTGCAATTCTTGGTATGGATGAATTATCCGAAGAAGATAAATTAATTGTTACTCGCGCACGTAAAATTCAAAAGTTTTTATCGCAACCGTTTTTCGTGGCGGAAGTATTTACCGGTTCCGCTGGAAAATATGTTCCACTTAAAGAAACAATAAAAGGCTTTAAAGAAATTTTAGATGGTAAGCATGATGATTTACCAGAACAAGCATTTTATATGGTTGGAACGATTGAAGAAGCAGTAGAGAAAGCAAAGAGCTTATAATATGGCAGAAGAAACCAAAACCGTACAATTCGATATTGTTAGCGCAGAAGAATCGATTTTTTCTGGCAAAGTTACCATGATTGTTGTTAGTGGTGAAGATGGTGAGCTGGGTATTATGCCAGGTCATATGCAATTACTAACTACAATAAAACCAGGCCAAATTAGATTTACTGATGCTAATGGTAAAGAGGAATATTTCTATATTTCTGGCGGTTTTCTTGAAGTGCAACCTGATGTTGTAACTATTTTAGCAGACACAGTAATTCGTGCAGATAATATCGATCGTGAACGTGCCGAAGAGGCCAAGAAAAAAGCCGAGCAAATTTTAGCATCGAAAAAACTTGATGATTATACTATTGCCTTAATTGAGCTAAATAAAGCGCTTGCGCAAATCCGTGTTGCAGATCGTTGGGGAAAGAAGCAGTAAAAGTTAATCTTTTTTAATTCCATGAATTATTTTGCGGAAAAATACCCGAGTATTTTTACCGGATTGTATTTCTTTTTATTTTAGATAGTGGTGTGGCAGAGCTTTATGGTGTTGAGACCAAAAGAATTAATGAAGCTGTTAGGAATAACCAGGCTAAATTTCCAGAAGGCTATATCATAGAATTAACTGATATTGAATGGCAAAACTTGAGGTCGAAAATTTCGACCTCAAGTCATGGGGGTAGAACATATAAGCCTACAGCCTTTACTGAGCGTGGTCTGTATATGCTTGCTACAATTCTCAAAAGTCCTCGAGCGATTAATACAACCATTGCAATTATTGATACTTTTGCGCAACTCAAAGAACTTACTCAAGATGTATATCGATTTGCACAAGCTAAAAATACTGAAGACAAGGTGCAGGTTTTTGAAAATAGCACTGAAATTGCGGCTGCTTTGTTAAATAATAAGCTGCTCGTTAGCAGTTGTGAAACCAATTTCAAAATAAAATTGCCATTTTTAGAAATTAGTAGAAAAGTAACTAGGGTGAAAGATTGAAATTGTGAAACAGTCTGTTTCGCAATTACCCTGGGGCATATTATTCTATTAATTCAGAGAGTTAAGGATTTATCTATAATCTAGCCAGTAAAGATTTGTAAATTTTTGATTTTTCGGGTAAATTCTTAAGCTATTCATCGGTTAAAATCATTTGGCAGATATAAAAAATATTGCCTATAATTAGTACATAGCATTATTAGTATATTTACGATTAAAGAAGAAAAAGAAATGTCAAAAACTATAATATTATTAACGGTTGTCTATAATGATGGAATAGGTGATATGTTTCATCATTTTAGTTTCTACAACATGTTATCTCCACAGATAAAACGAAATCATCAAATAATTAACATAATTTGCGTTCAAAAA
>JASFHH010000044.1:0-13946 GCA_050123335.1 Gammaproteobacteria bacterium | reverse complement strand
ATTGAATTATGGTTCTCAGATTGAAGAACACCATGCAGTACGTAACGATGTTGGGATGTTTGATGTGTCCCATATGACAGTTGTTGATATTCATGGTCCAGGGGCGCATGATTTCTTGCTCTATTTGCTGCCTAACAATATTGATAAATTAAAAGAACCTGGTGAGGCGTTATACACATGTATGATGAATGAAAAGGCAGGTATCATTGATGACTTAATTGTTTATCGCTTTACTAAAGATGCTTATCGTTTAGTAGTGAATTGTGGTACCAGAGAAAAGGATCTTGCTTGGTTCCGTAAAAAATCACATGATTATGCGGTTGAAATTATCGAACGGCCTGAATTTGCTTTAATCGCGATTCAAGGGCCGAATGCGCGTGAAAAAGCAATGCAGGTGATGACTGCCAAACAGGCAAAGGCAGCAGCCACATTAGATAAGCCGTTTTCGGCAATTGAAGTTGATGGTTGGTATATTGCCCGTACTGGTTATACTGGTGAAGATGGTTTCGAGATTATGGTTCCTCAGGAGCAAGCAACGGATTTTTGGAATGCTTTAATGAAAAATGGGGTTCAGCCTTGTGGTCTTGGAGCGCGTGATACTTTGCGTTTGGAGGCTGGTTTTGATTTGTCAGGAACAGATATGGATGAGTCAGTTACTCCGTTAGAATCGAATTTAGCCTGGACAATTGCCTGGGAACCTGAAAATCGTGATTTTGTTGGCCGAGCCGCTTTAGCTAAGCAAAAAGCGGCAGGTGCTAAAGTTAGGCTTGCAGGAATAGTTTTACTGGATAAAGGGGTTTTACGTAATCACTTAAAAGTTATTTGTGATGACAAGGGTGAAGGAGAAATCACTAGTGGTGCTTTTTCGCCAACACTGCAACGTGGTATTGCTTTAGCGCGTATACCGAAAGAAGTCAAAAAAGATGAGATTTGTAAAGTTGAAATGCGTGGTAAATTATTGCCGGCGCAAGTGATTAGAGTGCCGTTTGTGCGCGGCGGCAAAGCGAACTTCACTGAAATTGAGTCTAAAGAAGAATAAATTGATGGTTAAGAATTAAGCTATCTTACGATAGTTTTGATACTGAATTTATCTCATTGAAGTGAATCCCGGAAGTTTGAAAATCCGTTAGAATTTTCAAATTATCCGGGATCCATCGTGAAAGTGGGTTAAGTTAATTTTGTTTGGATCCTGCGGGTGAAGAACTTTAATACAGAGGAGAAAAAGTAATGAGTCATAATGTTCCAGAAGATTTGCGTTATACAAAAAGTCATGAATGGGTAAAATTAACTGATGAAGGTGTGTGTTTAATTGGTATCACAGATCATGCTCAAAGTATGTTGGGTGATATAGTTTTTGTCGATTTACCTGCTGCAGATACGGAAGTAGCTGCAGAAGAAGAATGCTGTACTATAGAATCAGTTAAAGCAGCTTCAGATGTTTATTCCCCAATTGCTGGTACAATTGTTGAAGCTAATTCTAAATTAGAAAGCTCACCAAATTTAGTTAATAGTGCCCCTTATGGTGATGGTTGGTTGTTTAAGGTTAAGCCGAAAAATTTGGAAGATGTTAATAGTTTAATGACAGCAGAAGAGTATAAAAAGCTTGAAGAAGAATAGGAGTAATAGTTATGCCGTTTATTCCACATACTGATGAAGAAATTCGTGCAATGCTTGCTACCATTGGTGTTGATTCGATTGAGGAATTGTTTGATGAAATTCCACAAAGTTTAAAAATCGACGCAAAAGATTTGAAAGGTATTCCAAGCGCAATGTCGGAGATAGAAGTTAACCGATTGCTGAGAAAACGTGCTGATGAAAATAAAAATAAATTATGTTTCGTAGGTGCGGGAGCGTATGAGCATCATATTCCAGCTCCGATTTGGGAAATCGCTGGGCGTGGAGAATTTATGACAGCTTATACTCCATATCAAGCAGAAGCTAGCCAAGGTGGATTGCAGCTTTTATATGAATATCAAACGATGATGGCTAGTTTAACTGGTATGGAAGTTTCTAATGCTTCTATGTATGATGGCGCTTCCGGTTTGGCTGAAGCAATTTTAATGGCAGTCAGATGCAATAAAAAATCTAAATCCAAATGCATTTTAATGCCTAGCACAGTCCACCCTCATTATCGACAAACTGTAACCTCAATAGTATCTCATCAGGGAATTAAAATTATTGAATTGCCATTTGATGGTGCTACTGGAACTACGCAGTTAGCCAGCTTAAAGGATTATGCAGGCGAGGATATTACAGCATTGGTTATTCCGCAGCCTAACTTCTTTGGTTGTTTAGAGGAAGTTGACGCACTAACTGATTGGGCGAAAGAACATAATGTTATTTCAATTGCAGTAGTAAATCCTATGTCTCTAGCTTTGTTTAAAGAACCGGGCAAATGGGGTGAACAAGGTGTTGATATAGTTTGTGGCGAAGGTCAGCCGTTTGGTTCCCCATTATCAGTTGGCGGCCCATATTTTGGCTTTTTATGTACAAAGATGGCTTATGTACGTCAGATGCCAGGACGAATTATTGGGCGTACTTCTGATGAGAATGGTAATCGTGGGTTTGTTTTAACTTTACAGGCGCGAGAACAGCATATTCGACGCGCCAAAGCTACTTCCAATATTTGTAGCAATGAAGGTTTAATGGTTGCTGCGGCGACAATATATATGAGTTTACTTGGCCCGCATGGGTTACGTAAAGTTGCTGCTGCTTGTCATGCTCAAACTAGAAAATTAGTTAAAAAACTTGAGAAACTTGATAAGGTCAGTTTACGTTTTAATAATCTTTATTTTCACGAAGTTGTTTTGCATTTACCAGAAAAGGCTTCCGAAGTTATTGCGGCGATGGATGCAAAAAATATTATGGCAGGATTTGATTTGGGTTCGGTTTATCAGAAAATGGAAAATGCTTTGTTGGTTTGTTGCACCGAGACGAAAACGGATGAAGATATTGATTTGTATGTGCAGTGTTTAACAGAAGTTTTGAAGTAAGCGGGAGAACATTATGTCAGAATTAGCTATTTGTAAATCAAAATTAATTTTTGAGAAATCACGTCAAGGCCGCTATGCATCATCTCATGTTCCATCTAAAGAAGTTGAGCTTGATGATATTCCAGAAGAGTTATTACGAACAACCAAGCCTTTATTGCCTGAAGTTTCTGAACTGGATGTAGTTAGACATTATACTAATTTATCGCAAAAGAATTTTTCGGTAGATACTCATTTTTACCCATTGGGTTCGTGTACCATGAAATATAACGCGCGTTGTTTGAATACTTTGGCGTCATTGCCTGGGTTTTTAGGATGCCATCCTTTAGCTTTAGTGCAGAACCAAAGAGGTATAATGGAATGTTTATATGAAACTCAAGAAATGCTTAAAATTGTTACAGGCATGGAAGGTATATCGTTAACTCCGATGGCGGGCGCACAAGGTGAATTTGCTGGAGTTTTGATGATTCGAGCTTATCATGAAGCTAAAGGAGACAAAGAACGTACTGAGATTATTATTCCAGATGCTGCACATGGAACTAATCCTGCTTCCGCTACAATGTGTGGTTATAAAACTCGCGAAATTCCAACTAAAAAAGATGGTGATATTGATATCGAGGCGTTAAAAGCAGCAGTTGGTCCACAAACAGCAGGAATTATGTTAACTAATCCATCTACTTTGGGGGTATTTGAGCGAAAAATTGAAGAAGTTGCTAAAATTGTGCATGATGCTGGTGGATTATTATATTATGATGGTGCTAATCTTAATGCAGTCTTAGGAAAAGTTCGACCAGGAGATATGGGTTTTGATGTGATTCATTTGAATTTACATAAAACTTTTGGAACCCCGCATGGTGGTGGTGGTCCTGGTTCTGGTCCGATTGTTTGTAATGAGCGGTTAAAACCATTTTTACCAATTCCTTTTGTGGAAAAAACTGATGAAGGTTATCGTTGGGTTACCGAAAAAGATTTGCCGCAAACCATTGGCCGGTTATCTGCTTTTGCGGGGAATATAGGTATTGTTTTGCGTGCTTATATTTATCTGCGTTTATTAGGAATAGAAGGATTGCCGAGAGTCGCACAGTTTTCTACTTTAAATGCAAATTATTTAATGAAGAAATTACAAGCGGCTGGATTTACCATTTCATTTCCAGATCGTCGTGCAGTACATGAGTTTATTGTTACCGTTGAAGATCAAACTAAAAAATATGGAGTTCGCGCACTTGATTATGCAAAACGCTTATTGGATTATAATGCGCATGCGCCGACTATATATTTCCCATTATTGATTCCTGAGTGTTTGTTGATTGAACCCACAGAAACTGAAAGTAAAGATTCTGTTGATGATTTTGTTGCAGTTATGACAAAAATTAAAAATGAAACAGAAACAAATGCTGAATTAGTTAAAACTGCACCGCATAATCGTCCAGTCGGTAGACTTGATGATACTAAAGCGGCCAGGGATTTGGATTTGGTGTATAAGGAAGAATGATAATATAACTTGTATATTTCCCCGCAACTTGCCGCGTGGGATCTTTATTAGTATCTAGTATTAAAAATAAAAATAATTAAACGCCAATGTATGATAAGAAAAATGGTATAAATACGAAAGTTCTATACGCAATATTTCCTGAAATACCTGAGAAAATCATATCAAATTGTAAAAAAAAATCGGTTAGAGAAACGGCTATTAAGCTATTAGAATATTTTTTACAGTTTTTTGCTCCACTATCTAAATCATATTATAAAATAAAACAAGCATATGCTAAAGAATATAGTGAAGAAAGGGGTAAATTAGAGCAACTTAAAAAAGATGCGCAAACCAAATCAGAAAAAAATCAATATGATGATTATCTTTATTGGCTTGAACTTGATTATACATGTAATCTTCAAGAGCTTAAGAAGGATGCTCTGCAAAAAGAGAGGGAAATTAAATATAGGTTAAGCGAAGTAAAGTTAGATGATGAAATCGAAGAAATTGTTGATAATTCATTATATCAAGTTGGAAAATTTAAACGATCCAAGCTATTTGGCAAACATATAATTTGTGCTTCTATTAAAGAAGCAAAACAAATATTATTTGGCGCAAGGTTGCAAAGAAGTTTTAATAATGATAAACAATTTATACTACGCGAAGGTCATGCTGCAATAATAAAATTTAACCTTTATAAAAATCATTATTTTAAATTGCAGCGAGAAGATATATGTGAGTTTAAAATTTATTCTTTTAACAAGCTGACTATAACTGAAAAAAGACCAAAAAGTTTTGTTGATATACCAACTAGCTATTTACAAGTAGGTTTTACAAAAGAAAATGTATGTACAGAATTTATTAAAAATAGATTTCCTAAGCCTATATTTATTTATGTGAAAGATGATTTTTATAGACGTCATACGCAACTAGTATTGATGGTAAAGTTAATTCAGTTTGTTAATAAAGTTAAAAGAAATATTTGTATAGATGTATTGGTGGAAATTTTAAGTTATTTGCTTGAGTTTGATCTTGAGCTTAATGATGGCAAGCAAAAAACCAAACCAGAAATCAGGCAAAAAAAAGTTCGAAGTCGAGCTGAAGTGAGATTTATAGTCGGCCAACTAAAATTAAATAGAAAAAAAATAAACAAGTTTTTTCAATCACCCTGGCGTAGTAAGTTAATAGTTAGACACAAAGATGAAAAAGATGGATCTTGTCTTGAGGTTTTGTCTTATTTTGCTGTTAAATCAAAAAAACCGATTTTTTTTAAAAAACTTATTAGACCTTTTAAACCTTGTTTTTCATGCGGTATTTTATAGGGATAATCCTTGCAATTTTGCTGAATTTTCCTTAATGTTTATTTATGTTTATTTATCCGCGGATCAATCCAGTTGCATTTCACCTTGGGGTATTAAAAATCCATTGGTATGGTTTAATGTATTTGTTGAGCTTTATTTTGGGTTGGTTTTTAATGGATTATCGTGCGCGTAGATTCCAACTTCATTGGAGCAGGGATCAAATTGCAGATTTAGTTTTTTATATCGCGATTGGTGTGCTATTGGGTGGTCGCATCGGCTATATGTTGTTTTATGATTTATCGGATTTTATTCATGCGCCGTGGATTATTATTAGGGTTTGGGATGGGGGTATGTCTTTTCATGGTGGATTATTGGGCGTAATTTTAATGACTTGGTTATGGAGTCGTAAACAAAAAAAACATTTTTTAGATGTTACGGATTTTATTGCGCCAATTATTCCGGTAGGTTTGGCTGCGGGCAGAATTGGTAATTTTTTGCAAGGAGAATTGTGGGGCAAAATTACCAATGTTCCTTGGGCTATGGTTTATCCACAAGCAGGATCGGTACCACGTCATCCTTCAGAAATTTACGAATTTTTATTAGAAGGCGTTTTATTGTTTATTATTTTATGGTTTTATTCAGCAAAGCCAAAACCTCGCATGGCGGTTTCAGCCCTATTTTTATTGGGTTATGGCGTTTTTAGATTTTTTGCAGAATTTTTTCGCATGCCGGATCCGCAATATGGTTATTTGGCTTTTGGCTGGTTGACCATGGGTCAGATTTTGTCACTTCCGATGGTGATTATTGGGGCGGTTTTGTTGGTGGTTGCTTATAGGGGTACTAAAGAGTATCGTGGTACGTAAGAATGGGATCAGGTCTTGAATTTTTTTGATTTAAAACTCAAAACTTGATTTTGCTACTTCTATCCACTAAGCTAAAGTATAAAATTTAAGACCTGACCCCGCTAAGTAGTGCCCTTGACCCTGCTACGGAGTAAGCTATGCAGCAATATTTAGAACTTCTAAGATATATTCGCGATAACGGTAATGAACGTAAAGATCGTACTGGTGTAGGAACGATAGGGGTTTTTGGTTATCAAATGCGATTTGATTTAACTAAAAATTTTCCATTAGTCACAACCAAAAAATTACATCTAAAAAGCATTATTTATGAATTATTGTGGTTTTTGCGTGGTGATACCAACATAAAATATTTAAATGATCATGGTGTTACTATTTGGAATGAATGGGCGGATGCTAATGGTGATTTAGGGCCAGTTTATGGTGCGCAATGGCGTGATTGGAAAACTGCTGAAGGAAAATCAATCGATCAAATTTCGGAAATTGTTGAGCAAATCAAACATGATCCATTTACGCGTCGTATGATCGTTAGTGCGTGGAATGTTGGTGAATTGGATAAAATGGCTTTGCCGCCATGTCATTTATTGTTTCAATTTTATGTTGTAAACGGCAAATTATCTTGTCAACTTTATCAGCGTTCAGCTGATGCTTTTTTAGGTGTGCCATTTAATATTGCATCTTATTCTTTGTTGACGCATATGATTGCGCAGCAATGTGATTTGGAACCTGGTGAATTTATTTGGACCGGCGGAGATACGCACATTTATACTAATCATTTGGATCAGATTGAGTTACAGTTATCACGCAAGCCGTATCCTTTGCCCAAATTAATTATCAAGCGCAAGCCGGATTCGATATTTGATTATCAATACGAAGATTTCGAGTTTGTTGATTATAAAGCACATCAGCATATTAAGGCGGAGATTGCAGTGTAAAGTAACATTAAGTATGTTACGCAAATGGTAATATGAGATGTATGGATTGATTTTTCTCCTCCCTGGCACCTCCATGTGCCTCCCGCTCTTCCATCCATGGGAGCTAGTCGTCGAAAAATCAATCCATGTATCTCATATTTGTTGTTTATGCGTAGCATGCGCATTTTAAGTTACCATAGCTTTTGGGTAGTTAGCTGGGTGTTGCGGTGCATTTTTTACTAGACGTGATCAAAGAATAAGCGTAATATCGCTTGGTTTTTTGGAGGGTATGAGATGAAAAAAGATGAGTTACTTTCTACCAAAGTGGAGCATATCTCCATAGCAGATTTTAATGCTGTGCCGATCATTGAACAGTATGAAAAAACAGCGTTTCAGGCGAGGAATTTGGCCAGAGCAGCAAAGATTTATGACAAGATGCTGGCAGATAAAGAGTGCGCTGTTATCTTGTGTTTGGCCGGTTCGTTGTTTAGCGCGGGTTTGAAGAAGATTGTATTTGATTTAGTGCAGAACAATATGGTTGATGCGATTGTTTCAACTGGTGCGATCATTGTAGATCAGGATTTCTTTGAGGCTTTAGGATTTTCGCATTATCAGGGTACTCCTTTTATCAATGATCATAATTTGATGGAATTAAGTATTGATAGAATTTACGATACATATATTGACGAAGAGCAGTTGCGCGAATGTGATATGACGATTACTAAAATTGCCGATTCATTAGAACCCGTACCGTATTCTTCACAGCAGTTTATTGCAGAGATGGGAAAATATTTAGTTGATAATAATTTAGGAAAAGATTCGGTGGTTAGGGCTGCTTATGAGAAAAAATTACCGATTTTTGTACCGGCATTTTCTGATTGTAGCGCTGGTTTTGGTTTAGTATATCATCAATGGAATAAAAAAGATCAGCCTAAAGTTACAATTGATTCAGCGAAAGATTTTTTAGATTTAACTAGAATTAAAGTGATGTCGAAAGAAACTGGTTTATTTATGGTTGGTGGCGGTGTGCCAAAAAATTTCGCGCAAGATATAACGGTTGCAGCAGAAATTGTTGGTGTCGATGCAGGTATGCATAAATATGCAGTGCAAATTACTGTTGCTGATGAACGTGATGGTGCATTATCCGGTTCTACCTTAAAAGAAGCACACTCATGGGGTAAGGTGGATAATCATTTTGAACAAATGGTATTTGCCGAAGCTACTATTGCCATGCCATTGATTACAAGTTATGCGTATCACAAAGGTAATTGGCGTGGGCGCAATGCAAAAGAATTTAATGCAAGTATTTAAGAGGAAATTATTATGGATGCATTGATTCCAGAAAAAATGTTTTTTGTTAAAGGTGTTGGTGTACATAAAGATAAACTAGCTTCGTTTGAAGCGGCATTGCGACATGCGGGAGTTGAAAAGTTTAATTTAGTTCATGTTTCAAGTATTTTACCGCCGAAATGCAAAATTGTTAATAAAGAACGAGGTTTGGCAGAGTTATCTCCGGGGCAAGTGGTATTTTGTGTAATGGCACGCAACGCAACTAAAGAGCCGAATCGTTTAGTTTCGGCGGCGATTGGTTTAGCGGTGCCGAAGGAGCGTGAACATTATGGTTATTTGTCAGAACACCATGCATTTGGTGAAACTGCAAAGGTTTCTGGTGATTATGCTGAAGATCTTGCTGCTACAATGTTAGCAACAACTTTAGGAGTTGAGTTTGATCCTGACCAAGCATGGGATGCAAGGAAACAAAGTTACAAAGCTAGCGGCCATATTTTTAAAACCAGAAACATTTGTCAATCTGCAGAAGGCAATAGACACGGGCTGTGGACAACGGTGATTTCAGCTGCTGTATTTGTGGTGGGGTAGTTGGTTGTGAAAAATTATTTTGGTTTGCCGAAAGAATACGTTCAGTATGATGATGCAAAAATTGTAATTTTACCGATTCCATTTGATGAAACTGCTAGTTGGCTCAAAGGGGCAGCTAAAGGGCCAGAAGCGATTTTGGAAAGTTCACAGCAAGTAGAGCTTTATGATATTGAAACTAATTCGGAAATTTATAAACAAGGGATTTTTAGCGCGCGCTCATTAAAAGTAAAAACTTCAGAAGCTTTAATAAAAAAATCTTATGATCAAGCAAAAAAATTTCTCGCGGATAATAAATTCTTGGTGACAATTGGTGGCGAGCATTCTGTTTCAATTGGGCCTCTTCGCGCACATGTTGAAAAATATCCTAACATTTCAATTTTGCATTTTGATGCACATGCAGATTTTCGGGATGAATATGAAGATAATAAATACAATCATGCTTGTGTTATGGCGCGAGCACAGGAATTTACTAGAAATATTGTTTCAGTCGGTATTCGTAGTATGGATATTACAGAAAAAAATATGCTTGATGAAAAGCGATTATTTTTAGCTGATGATATTTTTGCTTTAAATGAAAAATGGATTGAGAAAGTCATAGAACAACTTAATGATAAGGTTTATATTTCTTTTGATGTTGATGTATTTGAGATTGGTTTAATGCCTTCAACTGGGACGCCAGAACCGGGTGGTTTGACTTGGTATCAAGTTATTAATTGTCTCAAAAAAGTATCGCAAGAATGCCAAATAGTTGGATTTGATCTAGTAGAACTTGCTCCTAATCCTTATAATAAAGCGCCAGATTTTCTTTGTGCAAAGCTGTTGTATAAAATACTAAGTTATTCTTTTTGATTATTCTTCGTCTTGCTCTGATTGCTCTGAATCTTTAGATTTTTTATCAGCAATCTTTTTGTGTTTTTTCTCGTATAATGCAGTAGTAGAGTGTTTGTTATCCGTATATTCGTCCAGGAAGCTTTGCATACGTTCCGATCTGCTTGGATGACGTAATTTACGTAAAGCTTTTGCTTCAATTTGGCGGATACGTTCACGAGTCACGTCAAATTGTTTGCCAACCTCCTCTAAAGTGTGGTCGGTGTTCATGTCAATACCGAAGCGCATACGTAATACTTTTGCTTCGCGCGGGGTTAATGTTTCCAGCACATTCCGCATTGCTTCACGTAATCCTTCGGTAGTTGCTGAGTCAACTGGAGATAAAATATTTAGATCTTTAATAAAGTCGCCTAAATGCGTATCTTCATCGTCACCAATTGGAGTTTCCATCGATACTGGTTCTTTCGCAATTTTTAATACTTTACGAATTTTGTCTTCAGGCATATCCATAAGGGTGGCTAATATTTCTGGAGTTGGTTCTTTGCCTTTTTCCTGTAAATATTGGCGCGAAATACGATTCATCTTGTTTATGGTTTCGATCATGTGCACAGGAATTCGAATGGTACGGGCTTGGTCAGCAATAGAGCGAGTAATAGCTTGTCTAATCCACCAGGTTGCATAAGTTGAAAATTTATAACCTCTGCGATAATCAAATTTATCTACGGCTTTCATTAGGCCAATATTGCCTTCTTGAATTAAATCTAAAAATTGCAAGCCGCGATTAGTGTATTTTTTTGCAATAGAAATTACTAGACGTAAGTTAGCTTCTACCATTTCTCTTTTGGCGCGTTTTGCGCGAGCTTCACCAACTGACATTTTGCGGTTTATCTGTTTAATTTCGTTTATAGTTAAATTGTTATTTTCCCGTAGTTCTTTTAGTTTACGTTGCGCGCGTTTTATTTCAATGTCATATTTTTTTAATTCTTTACTGTATGGCGCTTCTGATTCGATGTGTTTTTTTAGCCATTCTGGATTAGTTTCGTTGCCGGGAAATGTACTAATAAAATCTTTGCGCGGCATTTTTGCTTTGACGCAAAATTTCATAATGGTGCGCTCATATTCACGGATAGTGCTTAATAGATTACGCATTTTACGAGTTAATTTGTCAAATTGCCGCGGAGTAAGTTTAAAATTCATGAAATATTCAGCTAGTGTATCACGTTTGGCGAGTGCTTTTGCATGGTTACGGCCATATTTTTCCTCGGCTTTTTTTGTTGCAAGGTAAAGTTTGCGTAATATAGCAAATTTTTCCGCAATAATTTGCGGGTCTGGGCCCGTTTCTTCGGTGAATAAGCTCATGTCTTCGCTGCTATTAGCTCCACCATCATCTCCATCATCATCGGTATCAGATGCAGTTTCATCAAAAGATTGTAGATCTTCTTCAATGGCGGCATCAGCTTCAGCAACAGAAACAGTTCTAGTTTCTTCAGAAGATGTTTCGTTAATGATTTCTTCATTATCAGTGTTTGGTTCAATAAATTCTATAATTAAATCGCTAATTCTGTTGATATCAATTTGGGCAATACGGTCATATTGGGTCAATATAAGTTCGACCAAATCTAGATTATATGTTAAGGCTTGCATTATTTTTCTAATGCCTTCTTCAATGCGTTTGGCAATTGCGATTTCACCTTTGCGGGTTAGCAATTCTACAGTACCCATTTCGCGCATATACATACGTACTGGGTCTACAGTATGGCTTAGTTCGCCATTAGCTGCGGCTAGTGCTGCTGCAACTTCAGCAACATCATCATCTTCGTCAGTATTCTGTTCACTTTTGGCCAGTTGTAGCATTTCAGCATCAGGAATAGTCTCATATACGCGGATGCCCATAGTGTTATTAAGGATTTCAACAATGTTTTCGAATTGCTCGTCATTAATGTTTGGGATGTTATCGTTAATTTGGGTGCGGGTTAAATAGCCTTGTTCTTTAGCTATTTCGAACAGGGATTTCTTAACTTCAGCTTGCTGATTTTGCTTAGCTGTTGTATTAGCGAGTTTTTCAGGTTTGGTTATAGCTGCAGCAGGCTGTTCTGCTGCTTTTTGGATTTGTTGCTTGGCTTTCTCGCTTAATGGCGGCTCAGCTGTGTCATTATTTCTATGTTGAATGTCCGTTTGATTGTTTATTGTCATTGAATATTTGCTCCATTTCACAAAATTATTATTATAAATCAAGTAGTTATATTGATAAAAGTCTAATGATTTTAATTTTTAGCATAACAGAATATTATATCAATAAGCTACAACATAAATATAGCATTAATTATCAATTTTGCTTTGTTTTAGCAGATTTTGTAGCTGTTTTTTTTCATTTTCGGTCAAATTAGAGGTATTTGCTTTGGCAATCAGTCGATTTATCGCCTCTTCAGTGGTTTGTGAGTGTAGTTTTTCGATGGTGTCACAAAACTCACTTGCCAGATCTTGATCTTCTAGTAAGTGCTTGAGGCTGGATAATTTATACAAATGTGGGTATTCAGGAGTGTTGCGCCAGCGTTCTAGAATGGCTCCGGTAGTTAATTTAGGATGTTCCTTTAAGAGTGAATGTAATTCATGTAGCAATGCCATGCCGGGAATATCTAATATTGGAAGTTCCCGGTCAATTTGGTTAATCAATTGTGGATTTTGTAGCAGTAAGGTAATTGCGGTCCTTACTGGTGAATGCATGGCTTGGCTGTCAGTAGTTGGGTGGTTATTTGTTGGTTGATTATCTGTAATATAACCACGTAATTTTTCAACGGATAAATTAACTTGTTTTGCAAGAGTTTCAATAATCATTTCTTTGCGTACATTGTCTGGCATTAATTTAATATAAGACATCACTAATTTTGCCAAATGAGCACGCCCATCAATTTGTTGCAAATTAATTTGTTTAGACAAATGCGAAAACAAAAAAGTTGATAAACTTTCGGCATTTTGAATTAGTTTTTCAAATTCAGTTTTCCCAATTTTTTGAATTAAACTATCAGGATCTTCGTTGTTTGGTAAAAAGACAAATTTAGCTTGCCAGTTATCATGTAATAAAGGCAAGATAATTTCCAAGGTGCGCCAGGCGGCTTTTTTCCCCGCTTCGTCTCCATCAAAGCAGAAAACTATTTCCGGGCACGCACGAAATAATTTTTGTGCATGATTAGCAGTCATCGCAGTACCCAAAGTTGCTACGGCATAATTTATACTATGTTGTGCTAGAACGATTACGTCCATGTAGCCTTCAACCAATAATAAACGAGATAAATTGCGATTAGCTTGGCGAGCTTCATATAAACCATATAGTTCATGACCTTTATGAAAAATTGGTGTTTCTGGTGAATTAAGATATTTTGGGGTGTCATCATCGCTAATTGCGCGCGCGCCAAAAGCAATTATTCTTCCACGACGATCAGTAATTGGGAACATGATGCGGTTGCGAAATCGATCGTAGACAGAATCATTAGGTTTTTTAATAAACATTCCTGTTGTTAACAAAGCTTTTTGATATTCATGGTGTGAACTTACCTTGCGAAGTAAATTATCCCAGCCGGAAGGGGCATAACCAATTTTAAATTGTTTAATAATTTTTTTGTTTAAGCCGCGTTTTTCTAGGTATTTGCGAGCGTTTTTTGCAAGAGGATTGCGTTCTAGTTGGGCTTGGTAAAAATTGGCTGCTT
>JASFHH010000043.1:0-14318 GCA_050123335.1 Gammaproteobacteria bacterium | reverse complement strand
TTTATGAGGTTTTGGGTATCTTTTTTCTCCTCCCTAGTACATCCATGTACCTCCCGCACTTCCATCCATGGGTGCTAGTCGTCGAAAAAAGATACCCAAAACCTCTTTATAATTACAAAGGAGCTTAAAATTATGTTAGATAAAATCTCAAAATATTTTAGTCCGGAATTATTAGCAACGATTTATAGCATGGGACATGGTGATGAAATTG
Source organism: Gammaproteobacteria bacterium (assembly GCA_050123335.1). Classification (GTDB taxonomy): domain Bacteria; phylum Pseudomonadota; class Gammaproteobacteria; order UBA12402; family UBA12402; genus JASFHF01. The sequence goes on along the minus strand of JASFHH010000043.1, from coordinate 14,107 downwards.
TGTTGGCAGATGCGCATTTTCCAGGGTACACATTCAATCACAATGTTATTCGTGCCGATGGTGTAGAAATTGAAAATTTGCTCGAAGCTATTTTACCATTATTTCCGCTTGATGATTTTGTTGAAGATCCGGTTATCATGATGTCGCCAGTTCAAGGTGATAAGCTTGATCCTACAGTTGCACAAAGTTATTGGAAGATTATAAAAAAATACGCACCACACTGCCCTGACATCGTAAATCTCGAACGCTTTGCCTTTTATGAACGCACCAAAAATGCTTTCGCAGTTGTAATTACTGGTTGTACCAAAAAGTACGGAAATATTATTTTAAAGAAAGGCGTGGTAGCGTAAACGATCCAATATAAGCATGTAGTTTAGTATAAACTTTAGTACATGTATTGCGAACTGCCAAATGTTTTATTTGTGTTTTTTTTATTCGTGTTCTGTTTTTCCTGTGTTCCCTGTTTCTTATTTTGTTCCTCATTTCTTGACGAGACATTTTCTTTCAATAAATCACTTATAATGTTATCATCATCGAATTGGTGCTTTTTCATTTTTTCTATAAACTTCGTTAGGTTACCTTTAGTTGTCTTTTCTTGTTTTATGCTATTAGTGTATAAGATAGGCTCTTTAACGTATTGTTGTTCAATGCTTTCTTTTAGTTTTTGATTTGTTTCGTATGCGCATGCAAGAGCATATAGTACGTTGAGAATGCCTTCCTCTGTTGTCATTACATGTTTCATTTTTTTATTGCTTTGCTTTTTGCTTAATATTGGTACAATGTTCACGTTTTTATTGTTTTGCTTTTTTGATAGTTCGTTAACATATTTAGTTGCATTTGAAATCATACTTTCAAGTCCTTTTTTACCGAATGTATTTTCAAGACCTTTTTTCTTTTTATTTTTAAATAGTTTGTAATATGTGTTAATTCTTTTTGCTAAATTACAGAGACCTATAGACTTATGTTTATTTGTAAAGAAAGTATCATTGAAATTTTTAGCATTAGATTTTTGTCGCTCACTGTCTTTTTGAGGGAAACATCGAAGCAACGCATTTTCAACCTCATTATCTTTATATACTTTATCAAAAATTTCTTTTTTATTACACATAATTTCGCTAAACCACGCAAGATTGATAACATCTTTGCTTAGCTTAAAAACTAGCATAAGTTTTGTGGCATTTGTTTCGCGATAATCTATTTTACAAGGAAATTTTGCAATTAATTGATGAAGCGTCGCATAGAAATAAGTTACGAAGATTGTTACATGAGCTTCTTTTACATGGTTAAAGATTTTTTTAAAATCGTCCCTCCTGCACTTTGCTGTGTCGGCTGTAATAATCTTGTGTAGTATCTTTGTACAATATTCTGATTTTTCCTCTGTAATTCTGTAAAATACACGAACAGTATACGCACAACAAAAGAAATACAAAAGTAAAACATTTATGTCATCGCTGTCACTTATGTCATCATAAGGTGTATCGCTCAAGCCTTTTATATGTTTGAATTTTTTAAAGGCGTCCTTCCGCTTGTAATTAGCATCTTCAACACATTTCAGCATGGAATCAAATAATGAGATTTTAGCTTTTTTAGTTTTTTTCTTTTTCTTTTTAAACCCAAACAAACCAAACATAAATACGTCTCTCTATTAAATTTTACTGCCTTGAGATTTTGTGATAAATAGAAAATCTCGCCAATGTTTTTTATTTTAGCCTACAAATCTTAAGGAAATCTTAAGAACTTTCTTTTTAGCAGGCAAGCTAAAATTTTCTTTAATAATTAAGAGGTTATGGGTTATAAATAAAGTACTAATTATCACTATAAATCGGGGCGACTGGATTTGAACCAGCGACCACTTGCGCCCCATGCAAGTACGCTACCAGGCTGCGCCACGCCCCGAACTAAACCTCAGCAGCACTTAATAAAGCTTCTAAGTCCGTAACCATTCTAGAGATAAATTGCCCCATATCTTTGGTGGTATCTTGTACCATAGGATTTTGAGTTTGTGGCTCTTGATCTTGTAGTTGAGTAGCAGTTTGTATTTTGCTGCCATTTTTTAATTGTTGCTTAGCCCCGGCTATAGTAAAGCCTTGATCATACAAAAGACGTCTGATTTCCCGAACTAGCTCAATGTCTTTGTGAGTGTAATGACGATGTCCACCGTTACCCTTTGTAGGCTTTAATTTCTTAAATTCTGCTTCCCAATAACGTAGTACGTGAGGTTTTACTCCACACAATTTCGCCGCTTCACGAATTGAAAAAAAACGTTTTGATGGTATTGGCGGTAACGATTGATCTGCTATATTATTCTGTTGTTTCACCGGTACTTCCCTCAAATTGCTCCACCAGTTCTTTCAACCGTTGACTAGCTTTAAATGTAACAACTCGTCGAGCTTCAACTGGAACAGATTCACCGGTTTTTGGATTACGGCCAGGACGCTCTTCTTTATCCCGCAATTTGAATTTGCCAAATCCGGAAATTTTCACCATTTCTCCATTAGCTAATGTAGTGCTTATTTTTTCGATGATTTGCTCAATGATGTCGGTAGCTTCACGTTTATTTAAACCAATAATATTGGCAATATGATCGGCTAAACCAGCTTTCGTTAAAGTATCTAATGCCACTATCCTATCCTCCCTTTTTTTGATAACTTCTGGATCCCGCGGTCAAGCCGCGGGATGACAATTTCGAATCCATTTTTCTATTTTCACGATGGATCCCCGCTTTCGCGGGGATAACTTCCGTGAGGTTGCTCACATATCACAACTAACGTAAGCCAAAATTGCGCATACTGCAATCAAATACTTCTGAATACATAACGTCAGTTACTTTCTTAATTCTAAACCTAATTTTTCTTCAAGTGAAGTAATAACTTCGGTTAATAACTCATTAACTTCACTATCATTAAGTGTACGCGATGCATCTTGTAATGTTAAGCCTAAAGCAATACTCTTCTGATCTGCACTGATATCTTTGCTTTGATACACATCAAAAATGGTTAAATCGGTTAATAATTTACCAGCTTTTTGTTCAACAATTGCTTTTATTTGTGCAGCGGAAATTTCTTTTTTTACCAAAAAAGCTAAATCACGACGAATTGCTGGATATTTTGAGATTGGCTGATATTTTGGTATGGCTTTTTGCTGAACTGCATCTAGCAGTAATTCAAATAGGATTACTTCGCGCTTTAATTCTAAAATTCTCGCAATATTTGGATGCAAAACGCCTAAATATCCAACCGGCTTTTGGTTTTTACAAATTTGTGCAGCTTTACCCGGATGCAAAGCTGCATGTGGATGAGAATGAAAAGTAAAATTACCTAATGATTCAAGATCAGCTTTTACGTCATAGAAATCAACCAAACGTTTGTTTTCGCTCCATTGTTCACGATATACAGCACCATAAGCAATACCGGCAATAACCCGTTGTTGTTGTAATTTCTCTTTTGTTTTACAAAAACGAAGACCAATTTCGAATAAGCGAATTCTCTCTTGCTGACGATTTAAGTTATAAACTAACGTTTCTAATAAACCTGGCCATAAATTGGTACGCATTACCGACATATTATTTGCTATAGGATTAGTAAGTACTATTGGGGTTCGTTCGGGATCTAATAGTTGCTGCATTTTTGGATCAACAAAGCTATAAGTAATAACCTCATGATAATCACGATTTTGCAACAGCTCACGAATCGTTCTGGTTGGGGTTTTTGTTGCTGAAATTGGCGGAACAACTAAATCTGCAGCATAAGTACGTGCAGGAATATTTTCATAACCATAGATGCGCGCAAGTTCTTCGATTAAATCAACTTCAATTGCGCAATCAAAGCGGTGAGTTGGCACAGTTACATTACATATTTTAGTGCCCTTTTTAACTGACATTTCTAATCGCTGCAAAATATCATGCACCGCTTTGGTTGGAATTTTAATTCCTAATATTTTTTCAATTCTGGATAAACGTAATTTGATTTTTTTGGGTTGTGGTAAAAATTCACGTGAACTTTTTTCGATAATCGGCCCAGGTTTCCCGCCAACAATATCCAGCAATAATTGTGTTGCACGTTCCATTGCTTTTACTTGCAATTCATAATCAACTCCTCGCTCGAAACGGTAAGAAGAATCAGTTTGTAAGTTATATTGCTTGGCGGTTGTTGCAATTTTTATTGGATCAAAAAAAGCGCTCTCTAAGAAAATATCTTTAGTTTTAGAATTAATTCCTGAATTTAAGCCACCCATAATTCCAGCTAATGCAACCGGTTGCTTATGATCCGCAATTACTAAATCTTGTGGTGTAAGTGATATTTTGGTTTCATCCAATAGAATCAGTTGCTCACCTTTTTTTGCTAAACGGATGTTAATGCCTTGCGATATATTTGCTAAATCGAAAGCATGCATTGGCTGTCCTAGTTCAAGCAAAACGTAGTTGGTTACATCAACAATCGGATCAATGCTGCGTATTCCACTGCGGCGCAAACGTTCTTGCATCCACAAAGGGGTGGATGCTTTCAAATTAATGTCACGAATGACACGGCCGATGTAGCGCGGACATTCTTTGGATGCAGTAAGATTTATTGCAAGTAAATCTTTAATAACGGGCTTTATTGTTTTGATTTTTGGAGAAGAATATTTACTATTGTTAATAGCGGCTACTTCTCGGGCAATTCCAATTATACTAGCGCAATCTCCTCGGTTTGGTGTTAAATCGATATTGATGGTCACATCATCTAAATTTAAATAATTAATCACATCTGTGCTGACTGGAGCATCTGGTGGTAATTCCATAATGCCGGAAGAAGTTTCAGCTAGACCTAGTTCTTTTTCTGAACATAACATTCCACATGATTCTACACCGCGTAATTTGGCTTTTTTAATTTTAAAATCACCTGGTAAGATTGCGCCTACTTGCGCTACTGCAACTTTTAGATTTTTACGCACATTTTTAGCACCGCATACAATATTAAGCTTTTCAGATTTACCAATATCAACGGTACAAACTTGCAATTTATCAGCATTAGGATGAGGTGCGGCATCTAACACTTCACCTACTACAACATTAGTAAATTTACCAGCAACTGGTTCAACTTTATCAACTTCTAAACCAGCCATCGTAAGTTGATTGACTAACGATTCTGTGGTCAATTTAGTTTTAACTAATTCTTGTAGCCATTGTTTACTAAATTTCATATTTATCCCCGTTGTCATTCCGTGGCCTTGTCAGTTGAACGCGGAATCCAGGCTGTTTTTCTACTTTACTGGATCCCGGATAATTTGGCCTGCGGCCAAATTTCCGGGATTAACTTCAATAAAGCGTAATTTATGTTCATTTCTATCATAAGACAATTGGTCTTAACTTAAATTTTAATGCTTCTTTATCAATAATTTCAGTTAAATTGCTTCAAAAACTTCAAATTATTTTCAAATAACGCGCGCAAGTCATTAATTTCATAAAAAAACATAGCAAGCCTATCTATTCCAAAACCAAATGCATAGCCATTATATTCTTCTGGATCGATATCACCTGCACGCAAAACATTTGGATGTACCATGCCGCATCCACCCATTTCTAACCAACCGCTTTCTCCGCATACTCTACAACCTTTGCCATTACACATAACGCATTGCAAATCAGCTTCGGCAGATGGTTCGGTAAAAGGAAAATACGATGGCCTAAATCTAACTTGTAATTTTTGATTATCAAAAAATGCGCGCAAAAAATTAATCACTAAGCTTTTTAAATCAGCCAAAGAAACATCTTTGTCGATTAATAAACATTCTACTTGATGAAACATCGGCGTATGAGTTACATCAAAATCGCGTCGATAAACTCTACCTGGCGCGATCATACGCAATGGCGGCTTATGTGACTTCATGTAGTGAATTTGCACTGTGGAAGTTTGGGTGCGTAATAAAGTCCCATCAGCAAAGTAAAAAGTATCTTGCGGGGTACGCGATGGATGATGCTCTGGTGTATTTAATGCGGTAAAATTATGATAAGTATCTTCGATTTCCGGGCCTTCAACAATTTCAAAGCCAAGAGCCGCAAAAATCATTTCAATGCGTTCGCGCGCTAAATTAACTGGGTGAATTGATCCATTAAGATTGCCTCTGCCTGGAAGAGTCACGTCAATGCTTTCAGAAGCTAATTTTTTATCTAGTTGCTGTTGTTGCAACTGGGTGGTTTTTTGTTCAAGTAAAGCTTGAAGTTCTTGCTTTGCTTGATTGATAATTTGGCCAATTTTGGGGCGTTCTTCCGGAGATAGCTTCCCTAATTCCTTTAAAGATGCTGTCAATTGGCCTTTTTTGCCCAAATATTTTACACGCAATTGTTCAATTGCGGCTAAGTCAGTAGCAGCATTAATAGCTATCTTAGCTTCTGTAATGAAACCGGTTATATCTTCCATGTTATTTAATTGCTTGTTTGACTTTATCTACGATCGCAGCAAAAGTATCTTTGTTGTGTACGGCTAAATCAGCTAAAATTTTACGATCAATTTCGATGTTAGCTTTCTTTAAGCCATTAATAAAGCGACTATAAGATAATCCTAATTCCCGCACAGCAGCATTAATTCGTATAATCCATAACGCACGGAAGTGACGTTTACGTTGTTTACGATCACGATATGCATATTGCGCAGCTTTGATCACTGCTTGTTTTGCTACTCGATAGACGCGACTGCGCGCTCCATAGTAACCTTTTGCTTTTTTTAAGATTTTCTTGTGACGTTTTTTAGCGGTGACTCCGCGTTTTACTCTTGGCATAATCCTATCTCCTCTTCTTCGACTTATTCGCCGACCATTTGCTCAATACTAGCTTGGTCAGATTTTTTGATGATTGCATTACCACGTAACTGTCGTTTACGCTTCGAACTTTTTTTAGTCAGAATATGACGTCGATGAGATTGCTTATGGACATAACGTCCTTTGCCAGTACGCTTGAATCGTTTTTTTGCCCCACGATGGGTTCTATTTCTTGTAGCCATTTGTTTAACTCCGCATTTATTTGAAAGTCGCCTCTTGTTTAGATTACAAGTGTAGGCGGGACGTGAGCTTTACATAATTACAAGGCCATGTTTGTTGCTTTGTAATCATGTAAAGCTCCGTCCTTCAAAGAACTTAGCTTATTACCTCGTAATTAGGCAAAAAACGACGTGTTTCAAATATACTTGTTATTTATTTTAGCTGCTCTTCTTCGGAACAACTACCATCATCATTTGGCGACCCTCAAATTTCGGTTCTCGTTCAATATCCGCATATTCTGCAATATCGGTTTGGATTCGCTTTAGCAATTCCATTCCTAGCTCTTTATGCGCTATTTCACGACCGCGAAATCTAAGGCTAATTTCCACTCTGTCGCCATCTTTTAGGAAACGCATCAGGTTGCGTAGTTTTACCTGATAATCTCCCTCTTCTATCCCTGGACGAATTCTCAGTCTTTTAAGTTTAGTCTGTCCGCGTTTTTGTTGCTTTTTAGCTTCCTTTTTTTTCTTAATTTGTTGGAAGCGATATTTTTCGTAATCCATCATTTTGCAAACGGGTGGTTTTGCATTAGGAGAAATCTCCACTAAATCAAGACCACTAGCTTGCGCCTTTTCTAATGCTTCAGCGATTGAAACGATTCCCAGTTGTTCACCTTGATCATCAATCAACCGAACTTCTGTTGCACGAATATCTTTATTGATTCGCGCTTTTTTATTGCTAATGGTGTTTTCCTCCTTTAACCAGTTGCAAAAACTCGTCAAGCGACATACTGCCTAAATCCTCACCAGATTGCTTTCGTACAGAAACCGTGTGATTCGCCAGTTCTTTGTCGCCAACGACCAACATAAATGGAACATTCATTAAAGTCTGTTCTCGGATTTTAAAGCCGATTTTCTCATTTCTCAAGTCCGAAATAGCTCTAATATCGTGTTTTTGCAAAGTTTTTGTGATTTCAGCAGCATAATCAGCCTGATTATCTGTAATGTTCAGTATAACAACTTGGGTTGGCGATAGCCAGAAAGGCAATTTACCAGCGTAATGTTCGAGTAAAATACCAATAAATCTTTCAACCGAACCGAGAATTGCACGATGCAGAGTAACCGGGGTTTTTTTAGAACCGTCTTCTGCAATGTAATATGCATTCAGTCGTTTTGGCATAGAGAAATCGACCTGGATAGTACCGCATTGCCATACACGATCCAAACAATCACGTAAATGAAATTCGATTTTAGGTCCATAAAAAGCCCCTTCCCCTGGAGCCAATTCCCAATCAAGATTCTTATTATTCAAGGCATGCTCAAGCGCTTTTTCAGCACGATCCCAATCTTCATCTTCACCAATACGTTTTTCCGGTCTGGTAGCTAGTCGTACAATGATATTTTCAAAACCAAAATCCATATAAACTTCATAGAGCAATTTAATCATCAAATAAACTTCATTCTGTAATTGCTCTTCGGTACAAAAAACATGTGCATCATCCTGAGTAAATTGGCGAATACGCATTAAACCATGCAAAGTTCCTGAGGGTTCATTACGATGACACAATCCAAATTCAGCCATACGTAAAGGCAAATCTCGATAACTTTTCAAGCCCTGATTAAAAACTTGCATATGTCCAGGACAATTCATCGGCTTAATTGCATAATCACGATTTTCAGATTGGGTAGTAAACATTAATTCATGAAACTTATCCCAATGACCTGATTTTTCCCACAAAGCTCGATCCATAATCAATGGCGTATTAATTTCTTGGTAATTATATTCATGCAATTTTTTACGCATATGATTAATAGCTGTTTGATAAATAATCCAGCCATTATTATGCCAAAATGCCATTCCAGGAGCTTCTTCCTGAAAGTGGAATAAATGCAGCGCTTTACCAATCTTACGATGATCGCGCTTTTCAGCTTCTTCTAAACGATGTAAATACGCAGCTAAGTCTTTTTTGTTTGCCCACGCAGTACCATAAATACGCTGCAGCATTTCATTATTAGAGTCTCCCCGCCAATAAGCACCAGCAATTTTCATTAATTTAAATGCTTTGAGTTTGCCGGTACTCGGAACATGCGGTCCGCGGCATAAATCAATAAAATCGCCCTGCTCGTATAATGAAAGCTCTTGATCCTCAGGAATGTCGCGAATAATTTCGACTTTATATTTTTCACCCTTTGCTTCAAATAGCGCAATTGCCTCATCACGCGACATGGTTTTACGCGTAATTGGTAAATCTTGCTTAACTAATTCAGCCATTTGTTGTTCGATTTTTTCCAGATCTTCCGGCACAAACGAGCGTTCAAATGCAAAATCATAATAAAAACCATTTTCGATAGTAGGACCAATAGTAACTTGAATACTTGGATATAACATTTGTACCGCGTGCGCCATCAAATGCGCAGTTGAATGGCGAATGATATCTAAGCCTTCTGGACTATTTCCAGTAATAATTGAAACGCTAGCATCGTCTTCGATAAGATAATTAGCATCCACTAATCTATCATTAACCTTACCGGCAAGAGCTGCTTGAGCCAAACCTGGTCCAATTTTTGCTGCAACTTGAGCAACAGTCACTGACTGTTCAAATGTAAGCTGATTTCCATCAGGTAAAATAATTTTCATCTTTAATAATCTTCATTCTTCTAAAATAGGCGCGAGTGGGGTCGAACCACCGACCACTACCATGTCAAGGTAGTGCTCTACCGCTGAGCTACGCGCCTAAATATCTTCATAAAATTTGAAAGATAGCATCTGTTGGGCTGATTGGCAATAGATTATTGTGGGTTAAATCTGGTATGTCATGTGATTATTAATCGGCTGAATTTTGTCAAGTCTGGCGTTTATGTCTTTATTTATTTCTGTTCCGTTTGTGCAATCTTCAGCATTTATTAAACAAGCGTATTCATCTTTTTGATTTAGGTAGTTTTTACCGATTTTGACTAATAACTTACAAATCTTACATAAATGTGACTCAACATTTTTTTTATTTTGACCTCCTTGTACAAAAAATTCATCTTTTTCTACGAAAAAAGCTTTGAAAATATCTCCAACAGTTTCTCGTCCTAAAATATAATTGCAGTCATTTAGAAGACTTTTATTTTTATTAGCCCCTGCTGCTATGTAAACTTTTTTGATTAAATTGCGCAGCTCTTGTATATGTATGCTGTGTTTCAAAACATTCTCAATGTCTGTTAAACTTACTGGACAATTGCTATCAATTTGTTTTGCAGCAACAGCAAAAATCTTTTTTATTTCCCCAGCTATTCCATTGGTTAATTCAGATGGTTTATTGGCAATTTTACCTGTTAATATATAATATAAAACATAAGCAATGAAATTGAAAATTTCTTTTTGTTTTAACTCTGGTCTTAAATCATATTTGCTAAATCCAAAATCACCAATAGTTACCTCACCAGTTTTAGGATTAAGCAGAATATTTATTGGCTGCATATCATTATGCAGAATACCTTTAGAGTGAATATTTTTTAAAGCAAGAGTTGCTTTGAGTGCTATTATTAGTCTGGTTTTATAATTTAATTTTGGGTTTTTTTCAATAAAATTATCTAAGTCCGTGGAATAAAGAGGCATTACCAGAAAATAAGTTGTACGATCTTCGTATTCAACCATAGCAGAATCTATTCCAAAACCAACCTTCTTTGAAATGTTAAACTCACGCTTACACTCTTTTTCAGTATCTGGCTCTTCTGCGTCCATAACTTTGATAGCAACACATTCATAATTTGGCAACTTTTGAGCCTTATAAATTATAGAGGTTCCTCCGTTACCTATTTTGTCTAAAATTATATAAGCATTGTTTTTTGAAATTAAAACTGGTTTATCAAAAGGATTATTTTTATCACCTTTTTCTAAGTAATCATCTTTGCCGAGTTTTAACTGAGATATTAGTTTGTTGTTTTTATTTTTATTTTTAAACATCTTTTTTATTTTTGTTATTTGTATTTTAAAAAATAAATATTAGATCAAAATCTATTTAAATATATATAGGATAATTTTTCCAGCTTCGCCAAGGGATTTGGCTATTTTTGCTAAAAATAGCCAAATATCAGATAATTAATCAACAAATTATCTGTACGATCGTACAATAACTCTTGAACCAACTGGCAAGAAACCGCTTAACCATCGCGCATCTCCTACCGAAACACCTATGCAACCGTGGCTATTATAGCCGCTTGGAACATAGCTGGTACCGTGGATAGCATAGCCTTTTGCGTGAAATTTCATGCAATAAGGCATTGGCGCACCACCACCAGTTTTAACCGGATATTTACCCGATTCACAGGATGAATCACCTTTATTCAAAATACTATATCGACCTACGACGGTTCTGCAAGGCCGACCAACATCAGGGCAGTATGGTTTACCTCCAGATGCACGCCCTGTTCTTACTAAATGGCCGCTACCATCATAGGCAGCCCATGCATGATATTTTGGATCGTAGATAAAAACATGCCCACCAGTTGCAGCCCGAGTTGCAGGGAAATTAGCAGAAGACATAGACATTGTGCCTGTGCTTGCGCATCCAGAAAGAAAAAGAGAAAAAAGCAATGTGATGCTAAATGAAATAATTTTCTTCATAATAAAATCCATTTTGAGATAGCTATACTAAAAAGATAACATTACTTAAATTAATTGGCAAATATTAATTAATCTGCATCAATCGCAAACATTTCGTTTAGACACTGGATTTTATCGCGCAATCGGGCTGCTTCTTCAAACTCAAGACTTTTGGCATGTTCGTACATTTGTTTGCGTAATTTATTGATTTCTTTCAATAATTCCTTGGCGGATTTAACCTGATATTGGGCTAATTCTTCACGACTGCAAAATTTATGCGTAATTTTGGCAGCTTCATATGGTATGCCTTCTATAATCTCTTTTACCGCGGTACTAATTGATTGCGGCGTTATATTATGTTTCTTATTATATTCTTGTTGCTTTTTACGGCGGCGATTAGTTTCGTCAAGCGCACGCTGCATAGAACCAGTCATTTTCTCAGCATACAAAATCGCTTTACTGTGAATATTTCTTGCTGCTCTACCTATGGTTTGTATCAACGAACGGTCTGATCGCAAAAAACCTTCTTTATCAGCATCCAAAATTGCAACTAAAGAAACTTCTGGAATATCCAAACCTTCGCGTAATAAATTAATTCCAACCAAAACATCAAATTTCCCTAAACGTAACTCGCGTAAAATTTCTATGCGCTCAACCGTTTTAACATCAGAATGCAAATAACGCACTTTAACATCATGCTCAGCTAAATATTCAGTTAAATCTTCTGCCATGCGTTTAGTTAAAGTTGTAACCAAAACACGTTCATTTACTTTCACACGTTTATTTATTTCAGATAATAAATCGTCAACTTGCGTTGCAACCGGTCGAACCTCAACTTCCGGATCAACTAAACCTGTTGGACGCACTACTTGTTCAGCAATTTGGTCGGCATGTTCCTGTTCATATTTTCCTGGTGTTGCAGAAACAAAAACCATCTGCGGCGCGCGCATTAGAAATTCTTCAAATTTTAACGGACGATTATCCAATGCTGATGGCAAGCGAAAACCATAAGCAACTAAAGTTTCTTTGCGCGCACGATCACCTCGATACATGCCGCCTAATTGTGGAATAGTAACATGCGATTCATCAATAAATAATAAAGAACCATTCGGTAAATAATCGAATAAAGTTGGCGGCGGCTCGCCTGCAAGTCTCCCAGATAAATAACGTGAATAATTTTCAATTCCAGAACAATAGCCAATTTCTAACATCATTTCTAAATCAAAATTGGTGCGTTGTTCAAGTCGCTGGGCTTCAACTAATTTATTTAATTCGCGCAATTGTTGCAATCGCTCTTTTAATTCAACTTTAACCTGATCCACCACATCCAAAATAGTTTGTCTCGATGTTACAAAATGAGTTTTTGGATAAACAGTAAAACGCGGAATTTTTTGTAAAATCTCACCAGTTAACGGATCAAAGTGATATAAATTTTCAATTTCGTCATCGAATAATTCTACTCTAACTGCATTTTGTTCTGATTCCGCCGGAAAAATATCAATAACATCACCACGTACTCGATAAGTTGCGCGATAAAAATCAACTTCGTTGCGTTTGTACTGCAACTCTGCTAAACGGCGCAAAATAAAACGTTGATCAACTTTATCACCACGTTTCAAGTGCAATACCATACTTAAATACGCTTCTGGATCACCTAAACCATAAATTGCGGAAACACTTGCAACAATTATCGCATCACGTCGCTCTAATAATGCTTTGGTCGCCGATAAACGCATTTGTTCAATATGATCATTAATCGAAGAATCTTTTTCAATATAAGTATCTGATGCCGGAACATACGCTTCTGGCTGGTAATAATCATAATAGGAAACAAAATATTCTACTGCATTATTTGGAAAAAACTCTTTCATTTCACCATACAATTGCGCAGCAAGAGTTTTGTTTGGCGCTAAAATCAAAGTCGGACGCTGGCATTTTTCAGTCACATGCGCCATGGTGAAAGTTTTACCACTACCAGTCACACCAAGCAAAGTTTGATAAGTAAGACCATCATTCAAACCTTCGGTTAAAGTTTGAATCGCAGTTGGCTGATCCCCTGCCGGCTGAAATGATGAAACTAGTTGAAATTTTTTGTTCATTAGAGGATTATAGCATCAAATTTTAGAATTGACACAAACCTATGAGCACTTCAACGTTTTTTTATGCTTTTCCTAAATATTTAGTGATTTACTATAACTATGATCCTTATTATTCGTATTTCCTTCTTTACCTTTCATTATTTTTCGACGTTGCTGGAGCACTGTTTTTGTTAATTCATCCAAAAAACTAAGCCTTGGTTTTTGTTGATTAGTTTTTTTGAATGTACCTTTTTTCGGCATTGTTTTTTTTAGCTGTTGTTTTTCTTGCTTCAAACTTAATTTTAAATCACTGTCATCAGGCGTAGGTGGAACTTCATCATTACTCTGAATATTAGTATTTAAATCATTTTTTTCAACTTTATACTTCTTTACTATAATTTCCTGTGTCTTATTTTGCTCGTCTTTTTTAAAATCACTATTATTCCCTTCTTCCTCTTCCGAATCACTTTCAGTATGACTATTTG
>JASFHH010000042.1:0-14502 GCA_050123335.1 Gammaproteobacteria bacterium | reverse complement strand
ATCAGAGAGATTTCATCAAGCAGCCATCCATGGATTTTCTTCCTGCTTTGCCATCCATGGCAAAGCGTTCGCCGGGAAAAAGCTTTGCTTTTTCTGGGCAGCACCGGCTCACCCTCTCCGGGGCGAAACTAATATTTTCATCAGAGAGATTTCATCAAGCAGCCATCCATGGATTTTCTTCCTGCTTTGCCATCCATGGCAAAGCGTTCGCCGGGAAAAAGCTTTGCTTTTTCTGGGCAGCACCGGCTCACCCTCTCCGGGGCGAATGGTCTATACCGGATATATGGGTTACATAATCGGAAAACGCTGTTTTATTCAGGTTGATCTAAATTTTTGCTTAGCTTATATCTTGCTACTGTCATCTTTGCTTTTTACTATAAATTCATGGTAGGCTAAAATGATAGATAAGAGAGAATTAACATTTTATTGGCAAGGTTTGTACACAATTTTATCAGTCTTGAAATGACAATAGTTATTTGGTTCCAGGCTTGATAGAATCATTAGAAGGTGAATTGGAAATAAAATTTAAGGCGATATCACTAAAGCTTTAGGTATCACATGGATGATGAAGTCAAAAACAAAGATGTGCTGATTGAAACTAATCGTAAGTTACAGAAAACTGTACAGCAACTTTTAATAGTACAAAAAGATCATCAGCATTTGGTAAAAGAAATTAAGATAAAGAATTCAAAGTTAGAAAAGGCTTTGAAAAAAATCAGCAAACAATCAGTAGAATTGATTGAGTCAGCGAAAATGGCTTCATTAGGTATATTTGCCGGAGGTGTGGCCCATGAGTTAAATAATCCGTTAATGGCGATTTTAAATTATGCACAGTTTTGTTTAAAACATACGCCGGTCGAAGAAAGAGTTTATAAAGTATTGAAAGACATTGAAACTGAAACTAAAAGGTGTATGGAAGTTGTTAAAGCAGTGTTAACTTTTTCGCGTTTAACAGAAGAAGGGAAAGAGAACTTTGAAGAATTTGATTTTTTAATAATTGTGAAACGAATTCTTGAATTGCTTGATTATCGTATTGAGCAAGAGCATGTAGAGGTGGTATTAGATTTTCCAAAAGATGGTTTAATAGTGTTTATTAAACAAAACATGATGCAAAGGGCATTTTTGAACATTTTTTTAAATGCGCTTGATGCAGTACGGCAAACAACATTAAAAAAAATTACTATTACGGGAGAATATAAAAATGAGCATGCTATTATTTCAATTACCGATACAGGTTGTGGTATTGAAGAACAAAATAAGCCTAAATTATTTACCCCGTTTTTTACTACAAAACAGGCAGGTACATCGGTTGGTATGGGTTTGGCAATTACCAAGCAAATTATTAATGAGCATCGTGGAGAGATTAGTGTTATTAGCGAGGTTAATGTTGGTACAACATTTACAATTTTATTACCTTTAAAGGAGACAACTATATGAGTAAATTGACAATTAAAATAGGGAAAAGTAAAGCCTGTGACTCTAAAGCAGCTGGTAGAGAAGCTGCGCAAATGGCTTTAGACAGGCTTGAAGGAGCAACTCCGAAGTTTGCTATTATTTTTGCTACAGCTGGCTATGATCAAGACAAACTTTTGGAAGGTATTACTCAGGTTATTGGAAATATTCCATCATCTGGTTGTTCTGGTGAGGGGGTGATAACTTCAGGAGGTTCTGATGAGAGCAGCTGCACTGTTGGGGTAATGTTATTTGCTGGTGATAGCTTGCAATTACAAAATTATCTTGTAAGAGGATTAAAACAAGATTCATATAAGTGTGGAAGTGAATTAGCGCAAAATGTCAATCTGCAGAATAAACGTGAGCGCACTACTTTGTTTATATTTCCTGATTCTATGACTGCTAATACCACAGAAGTGTTGCAAGCGTTAAATGATAATTTAGAAAAGCATGTGGCTATTCTTGGCGGTACATCTGGTGATGAGTTAAAATTTCAAAAAACTTATCAGTATCATAATGGCAAAGTGTATACTGACTCAATCTCTGCTGTATGTATTACAGGTCAATATGAAATAGATTGGTTGGTTTCACATGGATGTAAAGAAATAGGGATTGAGCAAGTGGCTACTAAAACTGATAAAAATTTTCTTATGGAAATTGATGGTACACCTGCATGGGATGTTTTTAGGGGATATTTGCCCGGTAACCCTGATGTTTTAAAAGCTGATGATGCATTTCATTTATGTTTAGGTGAGCTGCATCATCTAGATTCTCCATGTGGCGATCAATTAATTATTAGAATGCCCGTGCAAATTGAGCCTAAAACTGGTGCAGTTCAATTTTCTGTGGAAATTCCCGAAGGTACAGCTATTCATTTAACTAAAAGAGATCCTAAAATTATTGCAGAAAGAGCTATAAAAGATTTAGAAAAACTGCTTGGAAAAAATAAAGGTAAAAAACCGATCGCAGTTTTTCAATTTGACTGTGCTGGTAGAGGTAATGTTATTTATAAGGGAAAATTCAATTGTCAGGTAATCGAACCACTGCAAAATATGTTAGGTAATGATGTGCCGTGGATAGGATTTCATACCTATGGAGAAATAGCTCCATTGTGTGGAGAAGTATTTTTTCATAATTTTACTGTGGTGCTAGCGGTTCTTTTTGAAAAAGGGGCATAATGATGAGTGGAAAAATTTTGATTATTGACGATGATGCCTCGGTGCGGCAGGCGTTTCTATTAGCATTAGAGGATACTAACTATCAGGTGGATGATGCAGAATCAGGAGAGATTGGTTTAAAGAAATATAATAATGAAAAATATGATTTGATTTTTTTGGATCTAAAAATGCCTGGGCTTAATGGTGCCGAAGTTTTAAAAAAAATTCGGGAAAAGGATAAAGAAATACCAATTTATGTGGTAACTGCTTTTCATAAAGAATTTTTTACCGACTTACAGGATATTAAAAAAGCTGGCATGGAATTTGATTTGTTGAATAAACCAATTGGAAGTGAGCAGATTACAGCTGTCGTTGAAAGCGTGCTGGGAGAATAATCGGAGAATAATATGCTGAAATTCATTAAAAATTATTCTTTTGCATTTATAGTTTTATGTATTGGTGTGATTTTAACAGTATTGCTATGTTTAGGTATTTTATATAGTGAACGATTGCATGTAAAATATGCAGTTCATATGAATATGCCAATAGTAAAAGGTTTATCAATTCACCAACATGGGGCAATTTTACTATTGGTGATATTTTGTTTTGGAATATTAATAACTTTTGTATTATTTTTCTTTTTAATTAATAGGGAAAAATACGAGCGGAAATTACAGCAGGATAAAGGTTTTCTACAAAAAAATTTACTTGTAGAAGAAAAATATAGAATTTTATTTGAGACTAGTCGGGATGCGATTATGACATTGGATCCTCCAAATTGGCTATTTACATCGGGAAATCAAGCGACAGTTGAAATGTTTAAATGTAAAAATGAGAAATATTTCTTATCATTTGCGCCGTATGAGCTTTCGCCAGAGTTTCAACCTGATGGTAAATCATCAAAAGAAAAAGCATTAGAGATGATAAATATAGCAATGAAAAAAGGCAGTAATTTTTTTGAGTGGTTGCATCGAAATGCTGATGGCGAAGAATTTCTTGCGGCAGTATCGTTGATACGAGTGGAAATAGAGAAAGGCAAACCATTTTTACAGGCAACAGTAAGAGATATTACTAAACAAAAAGAAGCAGAAATTGAAATATTGGAAAAAACTAAACAATTGGAA
Source organism: Gammaproteobacteria bacterium (assembly GCA_050123335.1). Taxonomy (GTDB): domain Bacteria; phylum Pseudomonadota; class Gammaproteobacteria; order UBA12402; family UBA12402; genus JASFHF01. The sequence continues at coordinate 10,769 of JASFHH010000042.1, read as the reverse complement.
GAACTTAATAAAAATTTGGAAAAAATTGTGACTGAGAGAACTAGAGAATTAAATGATAAAAATGTAGAATTGCATGAAGCACATGAGAAGCTTAAGAACTCAGTTGAGTCATTGGTCCAGGCAGAAAAAATGAGTGCTTTAGGAGAATTTGCTGCAGGCACAGTGCATGAGCTGAATAATCCTTTGACTGGCGCGCTTAATTTTATTCAATATGCAATTAAGCACACTGAGTTAAAAGACAAAAAATATAATATTCTTAAAGATACAGAAAAAGAAATAGAGCGTTGTATTACTATTACAAAAAATCTTTTATTCTTTGCGCGTAGTGGCAAAGAGAAACAAGAAGAGATTGTTGCTGAGTTTATCTCAGTTATTGTTAAGCGAGTATTATTGCTACTCGCTTATCGGATAAAAAAAGATAACATACAGATTATTACCCATTTTCCTGAAAATCCTGTCAAAATACTGGTGCGACCCAATAAGATGCAACAAGCATTATTAAACCTTGTGGTCAATGCGATGGATGCGTTGCAGGATAGCGAAACGAAAAAAATCACTATAACTGAAGAAAATACAAATAAATCTGTTACAATTACGATTGAAGATACTGGTTGTGGTATTGAACCGGACAAACTGGATAAAATCTTTGATGCATTTTATACGACTAAACCAAAAGGTATTGGTACAGGGTTGGGCTTGTCTATTGTTAAGCATATTGTTGCAACAGAGCATCATGGAAGCATAAAATGCGAAAGTGAATTAGGTAAAGGAACAAAGTTTATTATAGAATTACCATTAACAGAAGAGAGAAAATGATGGATCTTATGAATAAAAAAGTGTTGGTTATTGATGATGATGAAGCAATACGTAAAGCTTTTTGTCTAGCACTCGAAGATTTATGTTGTGAAGTAGAAGTTGCGGAAAGTGGAGAGATTGGTATACAAAAATTCAAAGAGAATAGTGATATTTCTCTTATTTTTTTAGACCTTAGAATGCCAGGGATGAGTGGATTAGAAACATTGTTGGCTATTCGCCATGTAAATAAAAAGGTGCCAATTTATGTAATTACTGCTTTTTATAAAGAATTCTTTGCTGGACTTCAGGAAACAGCCAAAAATGGCATTTCTTTTGATTTATTGAATAAACCTATAAGTAGCGAAGACATATTGAATGTAACTAAAGGAATTATAGAGCAAAAATAATCTTTGAGGAAAATGTTATGAGCAATCGTCAAGTTTTAAAATTATATGTGGTATCTGATACTGCTATTAGCAAAAAAGTAATTAAAAATATCAAACAGTTTTTGAAGGAAGCTAAAATAGAATATTCGCTTGAAGTTATTGATGTGCTTGAAAATCCTGAATTAGCAGTGGATGCGGGTGTAGCAGCGACTCCTACTTTGGTTAAAGAAGCTCCGCCGCCGGTAAAAAAAATAGTTGGTATAATAAACGATAAAAAGAAATTGTTTGATGGTTTGGGAATATTAGAATAATAAAATTAGACAATATGGAAATAAAATTGTATGTCTAATAAAACGTTGAATGAACTTAAAAATAAGCTTACAGTAGAAATTGGCTATTGCAAGAATTTAACTGAAAAGTCTTCGGTTATGGTGGTTTTTATTGATGCAAAAAGCGCAAAAATTTTGATGTGCAATAAAGCTTTTTCTACAAGACTCGGTTATAAAGAAAGAGAGTTGATTGGTAAGAAGATTTTTGATTTTTGTGATCCTGATTGTCTATCTACCATAAAAAAATATTTTCGATCTTTAGCGCATCCATATGAAGTATCGGGCGCAAAATTACAAATGCAGCATAAAGATGGTAATAAAATTAATGTGTTGTTAAGCGCAACTGCTATTTATGATGAACATAATCATGTTGTTGCTAACAAATTAATGATGTTCGATATTGATGACATGAAAAAAGCAGGGGAAGAGTTAAAGCATCGTTTGTTTTTTGAAAAAATGATTATTAATGTATCGCAAAAATTTGCTTCCGCTCTGCCAGATGAGGTTGATGATGTTATAATGTCAAATTTGAAAGACATTAGTAAGTTTGTCGGGGTTGATAGTTGTTGTGTTTATCTTTTTTCATCTAATGATATTGCTGAAGTGGCATACTGTTGGGAAAAAAACAAAAAAAATAAAAAATTGCACGAAAGTTTTAAAAAAAATGCACGCCCATGGTTTAGCAAAATGATAGAAGTTGCTGAAACAATTTACGTGCCGGATGTTATTAAATTACCTGCAGAATGTAAAGTGGAGAAACGTATTTGGAAAAAACAAGGAATACGTTCTTTATTAGTAGTTCCATTGGTTTATGCTAATAAAAGAATAGGGTTTATTTGTTTTGAGTCAATCGGCAAAATAAAAATTTGGAATAAAAATGATATTACTTTGCTGCTGACAATTGGTGAAATGGTGAGTGGGGCATTAACAAGAAAATGGGCTAACGAGGAGCAGCATAGAAATGAAGAACAATTGAAAAACACATTATTGCAGGTAATTCAGGTGATTGCGCAAATGGTTGAAACGCGTGATCCTTATACGGCTGGGCATCAGCGTCGTGTAGCATTATTAGCAGCAGCAATTGCTGAAGAAATGAAATTGTCTAAATATCAGATTGAGGGACTTAAATTGGCAACTTTAATTCATGATATTGGTAAAATATATGTGCCTGCTGAGTTATTAAGTCGTCCCGGTAAATTAACAGACCATGAATTTAGTCTTGTTAAAGAACATCCGCAAATAGGGTATGAAATTATTAAAGATATTGATTTTCCCTGGCCGATTGGTGAAATAATTTTAAACCATCATGAAAGATTGGATGGTTCTGGCTATCCAAATGGTCATAAAAAAGATCAAATTTGTATCGAAGCAAGAATTTTAGCTGTGGCGGATGTTGTAGAAGCTATGGTGTCCCATCGACCTTATCGTCCTGCTTTAGGGCTTAAGGCAGCATTGCGCGAAATTAGAAAAGGAAAAGGTAAAATTTTTGATTCCAAAGTTGTTAGTGCTTGTATTGCAGTATTTAAAAAGAAAAATTTTAAATTTGAAGAATGATAAGTTTTTTAATACTTAAATACAACTTCGATTTTTAACCCTTTGCCTGTTTTTGGAGTGCTAAGATTAATTTTTGCTTTGTGTAATTCAGCAATTTGTTTTACGATCGGCAAGCCTAAACCACTGCCAGATGTTTTGGTGCCTAGAATACGATAGAATCTTTCAAATACCTGAGAATAAAGTTCTGGGGGAATACCAGGGCCAGAATCGATGACTTGTAATGCTATACCAGAAGGCATATTGACTATTTTTACGGTTACATTACCGCCTTCTGGGGTATAGCGTATAGCGTTATCAACAAGATTACGAATTAAGATGCTTAAAGCTGTTTCATTAGCGACAATTTTTTGATGTTCTTTAGGTTTAATGAAAGCAAGATCAATATTTTTGCTCAATGCAAATGGCGCTAATTGAGCCAACATGTCTGTTGTGAGTGCCACCAAATCTAAAAGCTGCATGTCACCTAAGGTTTCTTCTTCACTTAAGCGACTTAAGGTAAGTAATTGCTGTACTACATGTGTGCATCGATTGGTTCCTTCAATTACTTTTTGAATGGTTTTTTTACTATCTTCCAGGTTTGAAGCAAGTAAAGCAACTTGTGCTTGAGTTTTTAAAGCAGCTAGCGGTGTGCGTAATTCGTGTGCGGCATCACCAGCGAAACGTTTATTGCGTTCAAATGCTTTTTGCAATCTGGCAAATAAGTTATTTAATTCATCCACAATTGGTCTAATTTCCATAGGCATGCTTTTGCTATCTAATGCTTTTAGTGCTGTTGGTGAGCGGCGTGATACTTTTTGTGCCAATATTTTTATATTTTTCAAGCCATGGCCGACAATTAGCCAAATTAAAATTCCAAATAATAAGCAAGTAGTAACTAACACTTCTAAATAGTTAACTATAATAGTTCTTTTTAATCTTTGTTGTAATTCATGGGATTCGCCAACTTGAATGATGGTATGAACTGATTTAAAATTTTTAGTATAAAATCGCCAATAACGTCCATTGATCTTGATGTTTTGAAAACCTTCTTTGTGATCATCAGGTGTTGTAGAAAAAATATGTTGTGAATGTACAAGTAATTTACCTGTATCATCCCATATTCTAAATTGGAATGGAAATGTATGTGGAAAACAGCAATTATCATCTCCTTTCAATTTATGTTGTAGATTCTTTTGTTGTGAATAGCTTAAGAAGTTTAGGCATGATAATTTTGCAGCTAATAATAATTTAGCATCATTTACTAAATTTGCATCAAAATGGTTGCGGATATCACGACGAAATAAAAAGAAGTTACTGATAAAAGATAGTAACGATATAATAATTATACTTAGTAATAAATTAAATAATAAAAAACGTTTTATTGATGAAATCATTCTTCTTTGTCAATCATGTATCCAATCCCTCGGACGGTACGGATAAAATCAATACCAAATTTCTTGCGTAAGTTATGGATATGAACTTCAAGAGCATTGCTATCAACATCGTCCTTCCAGCCATAAAGGTTTTGGGATAAATATTCACGCGATAATACTCGCCCAACATTTTCTAATAATTTTTGTAATAATGAAAATTCACGTCTTGGCATATTAGCAATTTGGTCATTAAGTGTAACCACATGAGCTGCAGGATCCAATTTAATACCTTTATATTCAATAATTGGAACGGCACGTGAGCTAAATCTTCGTTGCTGCGCTCTTAAACGGGCACATAATTCATCTAGATCAAATGGCTTTACCAAGTAATCGTCAGCTCCAAGATCCAAGCCGCGAATACGGTCTTCTACAAGTTCTCTGGCAGTGACGATTAAAATAGGGGTGCCAATTCCACGGTTGCGGGCTTTTTCTAAGAGTTCAAACCCTGACATTTTAGGTAGATTGATATCTAGGACTACCGAATCAAATTCTTCATTAATGAGTGCTTGGTATGCTTGTGCGCCATCTTTAGCCCAGTCTACAGTATGCTTATGGTGGCGCAAACCTTCGACCATAGCTCCTCCAAGTGCGAAATCATCTTCAACAATCAAAATTCTCATTGATGCCCCTTCCATTTTTAAATTAACTATATGATATATAGCGCATTTTGGCAATTTGTGTAGTAAAAATTTCAAAAAAATTGCATTTTAATGTCGAATTTTTGTTTGGCATGACATAAGTTATTGATTTGAAGGAAAAAATGTAATATTAGATCTTGGGCAAAAACTGCACTTTTTACATATATGGGGGCCGGGTCTTTACTAATTACAAAGCTACGCACTTGTAATTAGTAAAGACCCGGCCCCCATGTATTCCGATTTATTCCTTTTCTCGTTTGGTTTCAACCTGAACCATATCAGTAGGAGCTTCAATTTTAGTTTTAGGGAATTCTTTAGGTTTTATTGGTGCTGCTGCTTTTGGTGGCTCGGTTTTCGCAGGTTCTGGCTTGCTAATAGCCTGTTGTTGCGGTTTTTTTACAGTTGGCGTTGTTGATGGTTGTTGTTGCCGATTATCACTGCGCTTCTGCTCCTCACGTGGGGTTTTAGTTGTGGATTTGCTGCGATAGCCTTTGTCAGTACGGCTACTGCGGTGTGATCTTCTATAGCTATCACTACGTTTTTGTTTATACCTGGTTGAGCTACGAGGTTTTCCGCCACGACTGCTCTTATATGATTTACGCTTGTATTTTTTTGTATGTGTTGGTTTTTCTTGTGTTCTTTTAGCAGGGAAAAAGAAATCATAAATACGTTTTAGCAATCCAGGTTTTTTTGGGTGCTGACGTTTTGGCGGCGGAGTAGTTGTTTTTAAGAGAACATCTTTGACTGCCGGCATAGTTTTTTCAGCAATTACTTGTTCGGCTGACTCATATGCAACTTTTGGGGTTTTTACTAATTCATAGCTTAAAGACTCCTGGTCACGCGTTTTTTTACGCTTTCCCTTACCACCTTTACCAATTACTTCGATTTCGTAATGCGGCAATTCTAAATATGGATTAGGAATAACAATTATTTGCGTATTAGCATGTTGTTCAATTCTCATAATAGTATCGCGATGCTCATTAATCATGTAGGTTGCTAATTCAAATGGTGCTTGCAATTGAATTTGACGTGCATTTTCTTTAGCGGCTTTTTCTTCGATTAAATGAATCACCGATAAAGCTAAAGATTGAATATTCCTAATCACGCCTTGACCGTGGCATCTGGTGCAAATTATTTGTGACGCTTCATTTAATGCTGGGCGTAAACGTTGCCGTGACATTTCTAACAAGCCAAATCTGGAAATGCGTCCAACTTGTGTGCGGGCCCGATCAGTTTTTAATACTTCATACATGTATTCTTCAACTTTACGTTTGTTATCTAGTTGTTCCATGTCGATAAAATCAACAATGAATAATCCTCCAAGATCACGAATACGTAATTGAATAGCAATTTCTTTTGCTGCTTCTAAATTAGTGTCCAATGCTGTTGCTTCAATATCAGCGCCTTTGGTTGCCCGGGCAGAGTTGACGTCAATAGTGGTTAATGCTTCGGAGCGATCAATTACTATTTCTCCGCCAGAAGGTAAGCGCACTTTACGTTGAAACGCTTGTTCAATTTGGCTTTCGATTTGGTAACGGCTGAATAATGGTGAAGGGCCTTCGTAGAACTTAATTTTATTTACAAATTCTGGTCTAATGATTTCAACATAAGCTTTAGCTTTTTCATAAGTTTCCTTGTCATCAATAATGATTTCACTAACATCCGGCCGTAAATAATCTCGGATTGTGCGGATAACCAAATCACTTTCTTGATGGATTAAATAAGGAGCGCCATGATTTTTACTGGCTGATTGAATTGCTTCCCATAATTTGACTAATCTATCCAAATCCCATTGTAATTCATCTAGTGTTCTGCCTGCGCCATTGGTGCGCACAATTACGCCCATACCAGTAGGAATCTTTAATTGCGATAAAATAGCACGTAACTCGTCACGATCTTCGTTCACAATGCGTTTAGAAATTCCTCCAGCCTTTGGATTATTTGGCATTAACACCAAATAACAACCAGCAAGAGAAATAAAAGTAGTCAATGCAGCACCCTTGGTGCCTCGTTCTTCTTTATTGACTTGTATCAATACTTTTTGACCAATAAACAGATCGTTAATATTGGCTTCGTGAGCAGACCCTTCAGGGTTTTTAGCTTTCAAATATTCAGAAGCAACTTCTTTAAGTGGAAGAAAAGCATTGCGAGTTGCTCCGATATCAACAAAAGCTGCTTCAAGGCTTGGTTCAATACTGACGATTTCACCATTACAAATACGATCAACTTTTTGGTCTTGATCAATGCTTTCGATTTCTAAGTCATAAAGTTTTGTGTTAACAGTACAAGCTACGCGTAATTGCCGCATAGACTTATTAATCAATATTTTTCTCATTTCTGTCATGATTACACCTATATATTTAGGCGCTCGTTAGACAAGATAGGGCAAGCAAAGATAGATTAGAATTTAGGTTAGAATTCACAAAAATTGTGAATTTTAGGCATGCTGTATTATTTGTGTGCAGCATATTGTTCTGTACATCTATGAAATTCGTTAACATTAAATTTAAAATTCTTTCATTTTGCTTGCGCTTTGTTTTGTTCGAGCGCAGATTAATATTTTTTGACGCCAATTTCTATATGTTTTCAATATGTTACATTTTATATTTAATGTAACTTTAAAAGTTTGTGCGTCTTACTCTCAAATTCAGCTTATTTTGCTAAATGTTTAAGTTTGTGACATTTTTTCAATCAGTTACAGTTTGTCTACAAACTAGTATTAATATAGCAGTATTTACAGTATTCATCAACTATTTTAGAAGCGTTCATATTATAAAGCTTGTTCGATATCAGCAATAATATCTTCGTGATGTTCTAATCCAGTAGAAATTCTGATGGTATCGCGTTTAAATCCAAATTCTTTCAATTTTTCTTCTGGATAAGCACGATGTGTCATTAATGCAGGTACGTCAACAAGAGTTTCCGCGTCACCAAGACTAACTGCCAACTTTATCATGCGTAAATTATTGACAAATTTTTCTGCAGCAGCAGCTTTTCCTGCTATTTCAAAGCTCACAATACCGCCAAAACCTGACATTTGCTGGCGCGCTATCTGGTGATTGGGATGTTGTGATAAGCCCGGGTATATTACTTTAGTTACTTTTGGATGTTTGGTTAAAAAATCGACTACAGCTTTGGCGTTTGATTCATGTTTTTGCATTCTTAGTTCCAGAGTCTTCAAGCCTCGTAATAACAACCAGGCATTAAATGGGCTGAGAACGCCTCCTAATTCGCACATATAGCCAAATTTAAGATTTGCAATATAGTCTGCATCTTTAGCTATTGCGACTCCTGCAACCGCATCACCATGGCCAGAAATGTATTTGGTTGCGCTGTGTACTACTACATCTGCGCCTAATTCTAATGGACGCTGAAAATATGGTGTAGCAAAAGTATTATCAATAACGACTTTTATTCCGCGGTTTTTTGCTATAGCAGATATTTTTTTTATATCAATTATATCTAATGATGGGTTAGAGGGGGTCTCAAAAAAAATGGCTTTTACTTCAGGAGTGAGTATTTTTTCTAGTTCTTGCAGATTGGTTAGATCGGTGAATTTAGTTTGTATGCCAAAACGTGGAAAAACTTGAGAAATAGCTGAATATGAAGATCCATATAAATTACGATGAGCAATTATGGTTTCTCCATTTTTTACCAATGATAGTAATGTGGTGGTAATTGCAGCCATGCCGGAAGAGAAAGCTACAGCATCTACACCATTTTCCAAATCCGCTATGCGGCGTTCAAATAAATTAATAGTTGGGTTGCCACCGCGGGTATAAACGTACGCTTTTCTTTTAAAACTAAAAGTGTCATCCGCTTGTTGCACATCTGTAAAGGTAAAAGTTGATGACATGTAAAGTGGCGGATTAAGCGTTTGGTGAATGTCATCTTCTTGATGCGCATGAATTGCACGAGTAGCAAATTTTTTCGGTTTCATAAAGTAGTTCCTATAAAGTATTTGAAATGATATTTTACACTTTTTTATAAAAAATAATAGTTTTTGAGGGTTAAAGTTTATATACTGCTCTCTATATTGAAGATGCGAAATTTATAGAAAATACTGATGATTGGCTGTTAAATTAGAACTCGTAATTTTACAACTTGTATGTTTTGTAAAATTACGAGTAAGTAAGCATGAAAATAACTAAAAAGAACACAAATTTACCATGCGCGGTAGCTGCTACAGAAATTTAATACATGCTTTTGTTGGTTATAAATCTCGCATTTTGGGATGTGATGTGTATATATTTGAAGATAAATTAATTGGGGAGTAAATTTATGCGGCATGAAAAATTTAAACATATTGGTGAAAAGCTTTTTTTACGCGGATGTAATAATTCACATAGTGGTAATATTAGCGTTCGTGAAGAAAACAGGATTTTTATTAGCAGAACTGGTTCGATGTTAGATGAAATCACAGAACAAGATATTATTGAAGTGGATTTATTACCAAATGAAATAAAAGATAAGCAAGCTTCAATGGAGCTATTAAATCATCGTGCACTTTATTTGGCAAACAAAAATATTAATGCTATTGTGCATGCTCATGCGCCATATGCGATAGTTATGGCTGATGGACAACAAGAAATAAAGCCATATGATCAAGAAGGAGCGTATTATTTCGAATGCATTCCTGTGATAAATGCACAGAACACTATAGCATCTACAGAAGTTGCTGAAAAAATCAAACAATATGCGAACACATCTCATGCAGTTGTTATACAAAAGCATGGAGTGTTTTCTTGGGGAAAAAATCTTGAAGAAGCTTATCATTTTTTGACAGTAGTGGAATCAGCTAGTCGTGTAAATTATTTATTGGAGATAAAAAATGCTACCTAAAACGATTCAAATTAAAAATAAAAAAGTATTCTTGATTGATCAAACGATTATCCCCAAAGAATTAAAAATCATAGAAATAAAAACTTGTAATGAAATGTTTGATGCAATTAAAACTATGGTGGTGCGTGGGGCGCCTGCAATTGGAGTTGCTGCGGCAGCAGGTATGGCGCTATTCGTTGATCAGTTAACTGTATTGCAACAAGATAAAATTCAACAAGCCGGAGAATTTTTAAAAAAAGCTCGACCAACTGCAGTAAATTTAATGTGGGCAGTAGATAAAGTTATTGCACATTGTGGAAACTTTAATGATCTTGATACTTTAAAAAATGCAACTTGGGATTTGGTTGAAAAAATGGCGCAAGAAGATGAAGCTATTAATCGTGCCATGGGGAAAAATGGAGCGGATTTAATCCCTAAAAATAAAAAAGTTAATGTTTTAACGCATTGTAATGCTGGTTCATTAGCAACAGTTTATTGGGGTACTGCTTTAGGTGTAATTAGGGAGTTACATCAACGTGGTCAGGTCAAGCATGTTTATGCTGATGAAACTCGGCCGCGATTGCAAGGTGGTAAATTAACTGCGTGGGAGTTGTTACAAGATAATATTCCTGTGACGGTGATTACTGATAATATGGCAGCGTATATGATGCAGCAGGGCAAGATTGATGTTATTTTTGTTGGCGCCGATCGTATTGCCGCAAATGGTGATGCAGCTAATAAAATTGGTACGTTTGGTTTAGCAATTGTGGCGAATTATCATAAGGTGCCTTTTTATGTTGTTGCACCAAAATCTACGATTGATATAAAACTTGC
>JASFHH010000041.1:0-14682 GCA_050123335.1 Gammaproteobacteria bacterium | reverse complement strand
GGCAAAGTTGTTTCAACTAATATTTCTGCAAAAACCGGAACCGTAAAACAGCCAGTTCCAAAAATCGAATTAAATGAAATTGGTGTAAAAAACGATTCCCATGCTGGTTTTAAAAACCGCAATGTAAGTTTATTAGCAATTGAAAGCATTAATAATTTTAACGAAAAAAGTAACACACAAGTTAAACCTGGAGACTTTGCCGAAAATATAACTTTATCCGGAATAGATTTAACCAAAATTAAATTACTAGATAGATTGTCAGTTAATAACACCTTATTGGAGGTAACGCAAATTGGTAAAAAATGTCACGGCGAAGGCTGTAAAATCTTCCAACAAGTTGGTAAATGCGCCATGCCGACTGAAGGAATTTTTTGCCGCGTGTTACAACAAGGAACCATTCAAGCTGGCGATGAAGTGACTTATACTCCAAGAATGATGCGAGTTAAAATTATAACTTTAAGCGATCGAGCCCATAAAGGTGAATACCAAGATTTATCTGGAAAAACTGCCGAACAACAAATAAAAGAATTTTTGCAGCAAAATTATTGGCAACAAAATATAATTACTGAATTATTACCAGATGATAAAACACAACTAAAAAAATCACTGATCGCAGCAATTAACAATAACGTTAATGTTATTTTCACCTTAGGCGGAACTGGTATCGGCTCGCGTGACATTACACCAGAAGTTGTCACAGAAATTGCTGATAAAATAATTCCAGGAATCATGGAACATATCAGATACAAATACGGCGCCACTATCCCGTCAGCTTTATTAAGTAGAAGTATTGCTGCAATTGCAAATAAAACTTTAATTTATACCTTACCTGGAAGTGTTAAAGCGGTAAAAGAATATTTAACTGAAATATTTACCACACTAGAACACGCAATTTATATGCTGCATGACTTGGGGCATTAAATTTCTACCTAACCGCAGCATAAAGATCTTTCGGATCCGGCATATCAGGCAATACATCAATCTCGCTACCCAAACCTTGTTCATATACCATTTTCATGATTGCGAAATCCGCCAAAGCAAAACCAACCGAATCAAATAAAATTATTTTATCCTGATCAGTTCTGCCTGCTATTTTTCCCTGTACCAATTCCCACAATTCAGTATATTCCGGATCGTGTTCTAAATTTTGAATCTCGCCTTCAACTCTAGTTTGCGGGAAAAACTCAACGACAATGCGGCTATTTTTTACGATCTCTACATCCATTTCCGTTTTCCCAGGACAATCTCCACCAATCGCATTAATAAATAATTTATGATTATCTTTTATCCAATCATATTCAACCAAATTAACTTTTTCTTTAGTATTAATTGCCGTAGTTAAAATATCTATATCTTGCGTTACTTCAAAAGCGTTTTTGCATGCAATAATATTTTTAAACTTTCCTTCAATATTACGCTGCAGCTTTTCCATCGCTTTTGGATCCACATCAAAAAACTTAATTGTATCAAGATTAAAAATTGAACTTAACCATAAAATTTGAAACTCAGCTTGCGCACCGGTACCAATTAAACCTATTTTACTAGTACTGGGATCAGCCAAATACTTTGCCGCAATAGCAGAAGTTGCTGCGGTTCTAATTGCGGTAAGCAAAGTCATATCACAAAACATTAAAGGATATCCGGTTTCTATATCTACCAGCATACCCGTAGCGACAACCGAAGACTTATGCTGCTTAGGATTCTCCGGATGACAATTAACATATTTATAACCGTAATATTGCTTATCACTACACGGCATTAACTCAAATACACCATGAGGATAATAAATTGCATGCCGCGGACATTTTTTAAATTCCTGCCAACGCTTTAATTCATTAGTTAATGCCTCAAATGATGCATTTATCATTTTATTATTAAAAGCCTGAGAAATATCTTTTGCAGTAATTAACTTCATATATTACCCTTCAAAAAAAACCAGCCGAATTAAATTCGACTGGCTTTTTAAATTTAAGTTAAAATTAAATTAATTAACTATTCACTTGGAGTTGCTGGTCTGCATTTGTGTGACCTAAATAGACAAAGAATTGCCAACAAAGCAGCAAGGCCTACAACAATATAAATAATGCGAACCACTATTGGCCAGTCACCAAACCATGATGACACCAAGTTATAATTAAATACACCAATCAATCCCCAGTTTAAACCGCCAATAATAAGCAACAGCTTAGCGATCCAACACCAAAAACCACATCCTTTACCACACATAAAAAATTCCTCCATATTTTCATTAAAGCCAAATTCAAGGAACCTGACTTATTCATTTTATGTCAATTCCGGGCTTAATGTAAAGCCTTTGGCCAAAAAAGGTGCCAAACATTATTATATTGTAAAAGTTTTGCTCAAAAATCCACCGAATAATTGGCTGTTTCCTTTATATAACACCAAGCAACAAAACTAATTATAAAACATAAAGGTAATAACAACATTGCTATTCTAAAATCATGCATGCTGTAATGTCGCACACCGTGCAATATTTTATGATTCCAATTAAGATCCAATATCCAACCAATAATTGGCTGAAATCCAGCACCAATAATAACCGATGCCATATTTGCAAAGCTCATTGAAGTACCAGCAATCGGCCTGGGATTACACTCACATGCCACAGCAAAAGATGTGGCAACACCAACATTGCTTAAACCATATAAAAACAGCAATATAAATATGGTTATTTTAGATAAATCCGGCAAATATAAAACACAAGACATACAAAACAAACTTGCAATTACTGATACCAACATCACCGGCTTTCTACGACCAATTCTATCAGAAACCCAACCAGCAATTGGGCTAATAATCATCCATCCAATAAATATCATACTAACCGCAGAAGCAGCAACTTCCACCCGCAAATCATATACCCGATGTAAATATGCAGGCCCCCATAATTCCGCAAAAGCCGCAGTAGGCGCATACAAAAAACCAACAAATATACCATTAATCCATGTTTGCGGATTTTTCAAAACAATTAACAAACCTTTCAATAATGAATATTTTTTACATTGTGCTTTTGGCGCCAACGGACTTAGCGTTTCTGTTGGTTTGTCCTTTACAATAAAACCAATCATAATACCCAAAACAACTAAAATAAAACCAACTAAATACATAGCATCACGCCACCCTATATGCTCAACCAACACTGAAACTGCACCTTCACCAATCGCTGCTCCTAACATACCAATTGCCTGAGTACTACCAGCAAGAAAACCAAAACGCGATGGCGGAAACCAAACACTAGCAAGTTTTAGCGCCCCAACAAAAGCAAACGCAGCACTAAAACCCATAATAAATCTACTAATTTCCGCAACCCGCAAATCATGCGAACCAGCAAAAATTAAGACACTGACTCCGCAAAAAACTGCCAAAATAGTTAATAACTTATGTGGGCCATATTTATCTACCAATACCCCTGCGGGTATTTGCATTGCCACATAAGCATAATAAAAAAAGGCCGACAATGAACCTAATTGAAACGCATTGACTTGAAAAGCACGCATTAAATGTGGAACCATGACACTTGGCGCAACGCGCGCAACATATTCCGCAAAAAAAAATCCAGCAGCTAAAACCCATATGAACCACGCATAATTACGATTATTTTTAAACATAGTAAACCTCAAAAATAAAATACAGATAAACGCATAGACAAAAAAGCCTAGTGTTTATGCTAAGCAGATTTTAAAAATTAATTTTGATAATCTATCTGACTTACAAGCTTGATGTTGTAGTCGTAGACGTTGAGGCAGAAGTAGACGTGGATGTTGACGTAGAGAAAGAAGAAATAGCTATAAAACAACATGGTTGACCAAGCAACCCCCTAAGTTTTTGTTTTATTTTATGTTTATATCTCATTATCATTTCTCCAATTAAAATTGCTGCATTATTTGCAACGCAATAATAATAGCACAGTACCACTCGATTGCAAATTTTAAACTAAACGCAAACAAAGATATAAAAAAAAGTAATTATTTTTTGATTTCTTAATATTACCTTAAGAAACAATAACTATAATTGAAACGAAACAGTGATATTTTACTCTTAAATGAGAAATGTCGAGCTATAGTGCTGAACTTAAATTAGGTCAACTGTGTTAACGATTAATAATAGGGGAACGATATGAGCTATAAAAATGCTTTTGAAGAAGTAAAAAAATTACACAAAAAATCACGCAAAAACATTCAATTTAATCAACTTCTTAAAAAGACAGATAAAATAACAACAGTTGATGACTGGGAAGATAAATATCCAAACTTTTGTTGTCCTATCGGCCTTGCAGTTATGATAGATCCAGTGACCATTCCAAAAACTAAGCAAACTTATGAACGTAAAATTATTGAAGATTGGTTTAAGAATCATGATACTTGCCCTATGACTAATCAGAGGCTTACTGAAGATGAAAAAAAATTAACTACTAATCAAAAGCTTAAAACTGACATTAAAAACATGATTAAAGATCTTTCTAAGACCCCTAATTGTGTAGTAGAGCATTATAATCAAAGAAACAAAGAATTATATAACAATGATGATGTTATCAAGATGGATGATAGCACAATTATAGAAAATTGGGAAAATGACCACAT
The DNA here is from genome assembly GCA_050123335.1 of Gammaproteobacteria bacterium. GTDB lineage: Bacteria > Pseudomonadota > Gammaproteobacteria > UBA12402 > UBA12402 > JASFHF01. The sequence continues at coordinate 10,081 of JASFHH010000041.1, read as the reverse complement.
GGGTTACTGCTGCCCGCTTACTTCTAGATTAATGATAGACCCGGTTTCGATAGTTACAGGCAGAACTTATGAGCGAGAAGCAATAGAAAAATGGCTTAAGAATAATAACACTGATCCGATGACTAAAGAAAAATTACCTTATGAATTTGATTCAAAAACTGGCGAAAAAAAATTTCATAAAACTTTATATCCACAGAAGAAAATTAAGAGCAAAATTAAGGAATTGGTCAACAACCAAGAAACCCCTAAATGTGTTAAAGAATATTATGCTAAAAGATCGGCAAAGGAAATCAAAACTAATACGAAGAAAATAAAAAAATTTTTTACAATTGATATCAAAACAGATGATAAATCAGAGCAAAATAGAGTTATTAAGCTGGTACGCAAAATAAATTTAATTGGTTATCATATTAGCAAAGTTTATCAATTATTACAGGCTGAGCATAAAAAGATTAATCAAAAAACATGCAAAGATAAGCACACTTTTTCCAAAAAAATAATTGATGAAGTTTTTGCGCTTACGAAATTACCTAAGAATTTGTCAAAAATAAAAAAATATGAAAAACAAATAGCGGAAATTTATAAAATCATTCAAGGATTGGAGTTGTTTGAACGTGAATTTCCTAAAACTAGTGCTTTTATCTGTCGTCTTAAAAAAATACTTCTGGCTTTAGTTACCATGAGTGAAGGCGCTTTAAAAAATATATATGATATTTATGAAGTAAAGAAAGACATGCGGCTAAATATTTGGAAAAATAGTACAGATAAATTATTACATATGAAATACGCAGTTCAGGGATTTCAGTATATCAATGGCGTGGTGGGTAAGTCATACTTGAATATCCGCAAAATAATTAAAGATTTTCTTGGCAATAGATTGGATTTATCTTCGCACCAAATTAAGATATCTGAACGTCCAGAACGCTTATATTTAACTGTTCCATTTGAAAATAATCGTGTTTTAAAAGATATGTATTATAATGCCACTACGCAAAATGGTGTAGACGTTATAAAGTTAAAAAATTTAGTAAAAAATTTTAATCCATATAAGAATTTTAAAAATGTTATGGAATCTGTAAAAGGTCGTTATCTTAGTTTGTCAGATAAACTTTCACCTAGTTCTAGTTTTAATTGTATGACATTTGATTCTTGGGGCTGTGATGTTTTTAATGACAAAAATATAAGCAACTATGCGAAAAAAGAAATTCGAAAGTTATTTAATAATAATAGTCATTTTCATACAAGTAGCCCATATTATTGTTTTGTAGGTTCAGTTCCCAGATTGGCACAAGTAATTTATTTGTTTTTACGCTGGGAGTTAGATAAATTACAAAAGCATATTTCACATTGTGAATTCATTACTGACTGTAAAACAAGATATGATAAAAATGGAAATTGGAGCTACATTAATTTAAAAACTAAAAAAGTATATCCCGAAAAATATATACAACAATTGTTTGAAGCCAACAAAAAACACGAAGATTTACAATTAACTAAGATTAAAAATATTATCAATTCTATAGAAGATATTAAAGAGGGAAATAAGCAAGGGCTAAATGAATATATAAAACAAAATGGTTCTAAATCAATCATGAGAGCAATGCAAGAGAAAATACTTGTTTTACTTGAAAACAGTGGATTTAAAAACGCATTCTCAGTAATGGATAAAATTGCAGCAATTATTTCCAATGTCAACAAAAAACCTGACCATGCACTATTAAATTTTTATAAAAAAATGTATCGAGAAATTTTTATAGCTATTGCCAAAAAACAGCCTTTGAAATTATCTCAATACACTAAATTAATAACAAATAAACTTAATTCTAATGTGAAACAAGATCCTATGAACATAAGCCTATTAAATATTATAAATGAACAGAAGTTCATGGAAACGATATTGGGAATGGGTTCGAAACATACAATTGAAAATCTTTTGAAATTAGGCGGGAACTCTATCAAAAATATTATAAAAAAAATCGGGATGGAAAAAACGTTAATTTTATTAGATGATGTTCCAGTAAAAGATAAGATCATTAACATATGGTTTTTGCTTGACAAAGGATGTTTGGATATTAAGCATCCGGCAACACTAATGAAACTGATAATGGGCTGGCATAAAAGTATTGTCAATACATTTGGTTCAAAAAAACCTGATCTTGCAAATCAGCTAGCAATTAAGTGCTATAAAATTTTAAAAAAGTGTGATGCTGAATTAAATAATATGAAAGATTTTCTTGCATGGAAACAGAAATTACAACCAAAAAAGAACACAAAAACCAAACAAACATCTGACTTATCTTCTGGTTATTTTAGCTCATCAAAATCAGTCAAATCCACTATATCACAATCAAATAGCCAGTCATTTAGATATACACAACTGAGCGAATTTGTCGAAACTAAAACAAAAGAAATTCGACGGCATTTTTTGGATAAATTTGTGTATGGTTTAGTGAAAGATCTTGAAAATGCAAATAAAAAACTTTTACCAAAAAAATGTGATTTGTTAAAGAAATGCTTATCAAATTTAACCTTGTCAGAACATATAGAAAAAAACGTACACTATAATATTTGGAAGAAGCAAGAAAATTATTTTATTAAGTTGCGCATGTTGGGATTGTTAACAGATGAAGATTATGTAGAAGAAATGGTTACCCAAGCATCAAATGAAAAATATGATATGTTCAAAGATAACAAAATTTCTAACGAATTAAAATATCATGCCCTTTTGCGTATAGAGAATGATCATATTTTTCAAAAGATTTTCACCAAACAACAACAGGCTGGTTATTTTTGGTTTCTTATAAAAAATAAAATAAAAAATACGCCTGATATGATATTACAACATGAACCATTGATAAAAACTTTTTCTATTGACAATCAATGTGATTTATTGCGTGGGTGCATAAATAGCAAAAACATAAAGCAAGAGAAACAACAAAAAATAAAACAGATGTTATATAATTTAATAGAGAATAGCAACGATTTAAAAAAACTTTCATTTACGTCTACTAAAGAACTAATGAGAAATTCAATAAAAGATGGGCAATACATTCTCTTAAGATTATTAACTGCCAATAATAATAATATTTTAACAAAATTACGTGCTAATGATACGACCACTAGCATGTTTGGCTCTGATTCGGAAGGCTTTCGTAAAGACATACTGAAATGTTGTTTAATGACCCCTGCAAATAACTGTGTAAAAGCTATTTTACTTAGTACTTATTGTGATGGATATACGGGAGAAAATATCAAGCAAATAAATCAATTAATTTTCATTATGGATAAATTTGTTGTACACAAAAATATTGGTGAAATTTGGAAAAAAAATATAGTTCTGTCACAATTAGATGATCTTTGTGTAAAATTACATAAGGAAAAATTTACTAATACACAATTGGAACAACTTTCTAGAGTTTTATCTGACTTTCAACAACGACAACAAAAACCTCAAACAAACGTTAAGTATCGCAAAAAACAAAAATTCTTCAACAATAAGAAAAATTCACCTTTAGAAGATTATATAACTTTGATCAAAAATATCAAAGAAATTATCACGCCGAAAAAGCAATCCAAGAATTTTTTTCAAAAACTTCTTAAATTATAGAGGCGTTTATCCCACACCGCTATCGCATAATATCCGCCGCCGGTCGGCCTGATTTTAATAAATCAGCCATCTCTTGCATGTGTTTTTTTGTATGCGTAAAAAATAATTTCAATCCTTCACACAAATGATTTAATTTTGCATCTTCATTTGGCAAAGTAATTATTCTGTTTTTTAGGCATTCACCATGACAAGTAAAACAAAATTCGCAATCTTTACATTTTTTCGGCAAATTACTTTTTTTTGCGCCAAATTGTTTTTGCTTTTTTGAAAAAACCAATTCATCAATCGAGTTTTGATGAATGTTTCCTAATAAATAATTGGGATCAACAAAATGATCACATGAATAAACATCGCCATTATGTTCTAACGCAACCCCTTCACCACAAGTTGGCCGCAATACACAAAGTGAAGAAAATCCACGAATATAAGATGCTAAAACACCATCAAAAAATTGCACGAAAGTTTTACCAACATCATGTGCTACCCATTCATCAAAAATTTTTATTAAAAATCTTCCGTATTGTTTGTCATCAACCGTTCGATTGGTAATATTTTTATTCTCGTCTAATTCCACAATTGGAATAAATTGAAAATAATGCGCATTACATTCATCACGAAAAAATTTATAAACCTCTAAAGGATATTTAGAGTTTTCAGAATTAACTGTGCATAAAATATTAAATTCAACTTGGTGTTTTTGCATTAAGCGCAAAGCATTTATAACTTTATCAAAAACCGAATTGCCTTGCTTATCATGACGAAATTTATCATGCAAATATTTTGGCCCATCTAAACTTAAACCAATTAAAAAACCATGTTTATACAAAAACTTACACCACTCATCATCCAACAACACACCATTGGTTTGCAAAGTATTTACAATGCACGTACCAGGCGTCATATATTTTTGTTCGACTTCGACTACGCGTTTAAAAAAATCTAAACCCATCAAAGTCGGCTCACCACCTTGCCAGGCTATAGTAATTTCCGGAGTATTTTGCGATGCAATCGTCTGCTTAATATAAGCTTCCATAGTTGCATCCGACATACGAAATTTACTGCCTGGATACAAACCTGCCTTTTCCAAGAAAAAACAATAATCGCAATGCAGATTACATTGCGCCCCAGTTGGTTTTGCCATTACGTGAAAAGCCATAAATTATATTCCTTTTTTCAAAGAGTTAACGCCTAATGGCGCGATTATGTCGTATAAATGTCGTATAAATGTCGCATAACATGCTATGACCTATTGATTGTTATTTCCCAGATAGCTGATTTTCTTTCTCCTTTCATCACTATTAAACCAAATTCTTTCAATTTGGATAAATCTCGCTGAACGGTACGTTGAGTAACTTTAGCAAACAACACTATAGCAGCGCTAGTTAATCGATCATTTTTAACCAATCCTAATTTTTTTAAAACTATTTCCGGTTTATCAGCAAACTGATCTGCTGGAATCCTTTGATTTGCAATACCTGCATTTATTGTTCTCATTATTTCTTCGGTATCTAAATCTTCCACCCCTGCATCTTCTATTATACCAGTTTCCCAACTATGATGTTTTTGCATATAATTAAAATTCATTCTTTGATATTGATCACGCGACATATTATAAGTACCCGATTCTATCCTGATATAAGCTTTCCCATCAAATGTATAAGGCTGTAAATCATCCTGAGGTTTAGCATGCAGCATAATTACATTTTTATTTTTACTGATTTCAATATACGAAACTTCAACATTATGTTCGGGAGCTAATTTAGCTAATATACTACCAATTTCGCGACGAGTTTTCTCTGTTACTTGTTGTCCTACAATTTTGCCTTTATCATTAACACCAACAAAAATTATACCACCTGCGTTATTTAAAAAAGCACAAAGCGTTTCCCCTGCGCTCTTTAAACACGCTGTAGATTTTTTGAATTCTAAAATATCAGACTCACCTTTTTCTATTAAAATTTCAAGATCTGTTAGCTCCATAATTCACCTTTGTAATTTTTTATCATTATACAAAAATACAAAATTTATATCGATTTGTTTTTGTTGTTTTTTGTTTTCCTGCACAATTAATACTATTTCTTCTTGAAGCAAAATAGTTATAGTGTCAGAATAAAAATATTGAAGCTAAATAAAAGGAGAAATGCTGTGACTTTAAAGGAATACAAACCTGGTAAAACTTTCAGCGGTGTAATTGGTCGAACTGTTGATGAATCATCCCCTGCCTGGCCCAAACCACTTCGAGCCAAAGAGGGCGCACCTAATGTATTATTTATTGTGCTTGACGATACCGGATTTGGTCAAATTGGTTGTTATGGATCACCAATCAATACACCAAACATTGATAAACTAGCAAAAAACGGATTATTGTATAACAATATGCACACCACGGCGCTTTGTTCGCCAACTCGATCTTGTATTTTGACTGGCCGTAATCATCACAGCAATCATGTTTCGGCAATTATGGAATTATCGACTGGCTATCCAGGTTCCGATTGTTATATTCCATTTGAAAATGGTTTTCTCTCTGAAATTTTATTGCAAAACGGTTACAATACTTATTGCGTTGGCAAGTGGCATTTAACTCCGGCAGAACAAATTAGTGCAGCCGGCCCTTATGATCGCTGGCCTTTAGGTCGTGGTTTTGAAAGATATTATGGGTTTTTGCCAGGCGATACACATCAATATTATCCGGATTTAACTTATGATAATCATTCAATTGAACCGCCAAAAACTCCTGAAGAAGGTTATCACTTAACTGAAGATTTAGCCGATCATGCAATTAGTTTTATTGCAAATTCAAAACAAGTTGCACCAAATAAACCATTCTTTATGTATTTTGCAACTGGCGCAATGCATGCGCCACATCATGTTCCGAAAGAATGGGCTGATAAATACAAAGGTAAATTCGATGCGGGCTGGGACGTTTATCGTGAACACGTCTTTAAAAAACAAAAAGAGTTAGGTATTCTACCAAAAGATGCTGAATTATCTCCACATGATCCAGACGTACAAGATTGGAATAAATTACCGAAAAACGAACGAAAATTATATGCGCGCATGATGGAAGTATTTGCAGGATTTTTAGAACACACTGACTATCATATCGGTCGCATCACTAAATTTTTAGAAGAAATAGGCGAACTTGATAACACTTTAATTATGTTAATTTCTGATAATGGCGCCAGCGCTGAAGGTGGAACAACCGGTTCAGTTAATGAAAATAAATTCTTTAATGCGGTACCTGAATCTTTAGAAGATAACTTAGCCGCAATTGATGAACTTGGCGGACCAAAATATTTTAATCATTATCCTTGGGGTTGGTGTTGGGCCGGCAACACGCCATTTCGCCGTTGGAAAAGAGAAACTTATCGCGGCGGCATAAGCGATCCATTTATTGTATCTTGGCCAAAAGGTATTAAAATTCGCGGTGAAGTACGCACTCAATATGCTCATGCAATTGATATGGTACCAACTATATTAGATGCTCTTGGAATCGAATCACCAAAAGAAATCAAAGGTGTGGCACAATCACCAATCGAAGGTAAAAGTTTTGCACAAACATTCGATGATGCAAAAATAGATTGTGCTCGTGCCACCCAATATTTTGAGATGTTTGGTCATCGCTCAATTTACCATAATGGTTGGCGCGCAGTGTGTCCATTTCCCGGACCAAATTTTGTTGAAGGCATAAAAGAATTAGGTTATAAATTTGGTGACAGCGTAACTGCAGAAATCATTCGCGAACGCGACCAAAACGGCTGGGAACTTTATAAATTAGACGAAGACTTTACCGAATGTCATAATGTTGCGGAAAAATATCCAGATGTTTTACAAGAATTAATTACATTGTGGTACGCTGAAGCTGGCAAATATAATGTGTTTCCTTTGGATGGTCCGGATTTGCGGCGTTTTGCAGCAGAAAGACCACAAATCACTCCAAACCGTACACGTTATATTTATTTTCCAAATACACAACCGGTACCGGCAAGCGCTGCAGTCTCAACTTTAAATCGTTCACATGTAATTGTAGCAATTGTTGATTTCAAAAAAGGCACCGAAGGTGTACTGCTTGCGCACGGCGGTAACGTTGGTGGTTATACTTTGTTTGTAAAAGATAATAAATTGCATTACGTGTATAATTATGCGGGTGTAAAAGAATTTCATTTAGTGTCTGATAAAGAAATTCCTGAAGGAAAAATAATTTTAAGTTTTGAGTTTGAAGTAACTGGCGAACCTGATTCACGAAATGGTAAAGGCGCGCCTGGTATCGGCAAACTTTATTTCAATGAAAACAAAGTTGCGGAAATGGAATTTCCGCTTACATTACCAGTTTTGCTGGCATTATGTGAAGGTTTAACTTGTGGTTATGATAACGGCACTGCAACTTCAAAACTTTATAAAACACCATTCAAATTTACTGGTGTTTTACATCGAGTTGCGGTTGATGTCAGTGGCGAAAAAATTGAAAGTCCAAAAGCGATTGCAGAAATTAAAGCGGCATTAGCGAGGCAGTAGAGAAAGAGGAGTTAAATCATGCGACACACACCTGAAGTCAAGGTCAAGCGGCTTCCAATTTGTCTCGAACGAGATCCCAATCGTGTTATCATCCGACGTTTCATTCCGAGTAACGAAGAGCAAATTCGTCGCATCATTGATCGGATTTTAAAATTGTCCGACCGCGAGGTTGACGAATTGACTGATCAATTACACCAAAGCTTTAAGGGACGCCATCGTTATGGAATTGAAGCGGTTACCGATAACTTTAAGGCCGTACAAGAATACATTACGAATCCCAACACAATTAACCCACGTCGAAAATTACTTATTGGCGCATATTTTACGATGGAATATGCTATCGAAGCTGCCGCATTATTCAACCCTTCCATGATTCCAGCATTGGATCAATCGGGAATTCCTGCCGGCAGTACTCGCTTCTTAATGAGTTTACGGGCTACTGGTGAAGGACATATTTCTTCGATTGTCTTTCGCCGCGGCATCATAGACGCGCAATGCAATATTTCCATTGAACAGCCCAGTCCTGTAAGCCGTCAACTCGAGGTGGTTCATGATATAGATTATGAAAAAAACCTCTTCCGGCAAAAATTAATTGAGATGGGAGCATATTATAAAGATGTCACTGAAAATATTCTTGATCATTTACCAAATTTACTTAGGTTATCCGACATCAAAGAAGGAATCGAGCAAGTTCGCCAGTCCTGTGATGATCCGGAAAAAATCAGCCAAGCAGCAGAAAGCATGCTATGGGTAGCTCGCTCAAACTATGCGCTAAAAATTCCCACAGACACTGATCCATCTGAAGCAGTAATTTTCCCTACTTCCGAAACCGAGAGCCACGGTATCGAAGATCTTCGTCTCGTCCGTTTTACCGATGATGACGGATCGACGTGTTATTTTGGCACCTATACAGCGTATAACGGTCAGTCCATAATGCCTCAACTTCTGGAGGCTCGACCAACAACCATTGATAATGCAAGAATTAATATCCATACCATGAGCGGTAGTAAAGCACAAAACAAAGGCATGGCTCTATTTCCCCGGAAACTTAATGGCCGATATGCAATGATCGGTAGATTGGATAACGAGAATCTTTTTCTGATGTATTCCGATAACGTACGGCACTGGGATGAGGCAGTAATACTTCAGCAACCGAAGTTTCCCTGGGAATTCGTTCAGATTGGCAATTGCGGATCGCCTTTAGAAACAGATGCTGGCTGGCTGTTACTCACGCATGGTGTTGGTCCTATGCGACAGTATAGTATCGGCGCCACGTTGTTAGACCGAGACAATCCATTACATATTATAGGCCAAACCAAAAAACCGTTGTTGGTTCCAACGGCAGAAGAACGCTCCGGTTATGTACCTAACGTGGTGTATTCATGCGGCAGCATGATTCACGACGGCACCTTGATTATCCCCTATGCAATAAGCGACATTGCTACCAAGTTCGCCAGTGTTCCCTTGAAGGATCTGTTGTCGGTCTTAACAGAAGAACAAAAGTGAGATGCATTTTTTATATTTTAATTTATCAAAAACTAACGTTCCGGACGTTTTGGTGTTGGCTTTAAACTATAATAAAACAATCTAAACGGTGTGGTAACAATTTTTATTGCACGCAAAACAATATTTTGCGGCATAATGTTTTTACTGATTTCGTGCAACAAACTAAAATTATCTAAAGTAATATTTGGTTTAGCAAAACTTCCTTTGATATTAATTGGCACTAACCAATCCCCTTCCCAAAAATCACCCTTTAACCTTGTCTCAAGCTTATAATCCAAGTATCGTTTAGCTAAATTAATTTTACCCGCACCCTTTATAATTAAATGCTTTGATTCCATATTTAAATCTTTATTGACCGCAACACCTTTATTAACCCTCCAAGTTGCCGACGATTTATCAAATTGCGTTCGATTTCTCCATTCCTTCAGCGGCGGCAAAGACAACTGCAACAAA
>JASFHH010000040.1:0-15207 GCA_050123335.1 Gammaproteobacteria bacterium | reverse complement strand
TCAATACGTTTCAAATATTTCAATAATTTGCGTCGATGATTGACTTTGGCAATTAAGCCACGACGTGAATGATAGTCTTTTTTGAATTGCTTGAAATGCTCAGTTAATTTTTTAATGTCGGAAGTCAACAGCGCAACTTGCACTTCGACTGAACCAGTATCACTTGGTTGTTTTTGATAATCAGTAATGATTTGTTTTTTTTCAACAGTAGATAAAGCCATAACATGTCCTCCTCATAATCCTGAGACACAGCAATTCAAGCCTGGCTCTAAGCTTAACCCCGTATCTAGGAAGTTAAAAGTGCAGCCATTGTACTAGGTTTATAATCATTTAACAAGTAGAAGGGCCACATCTTTACTTATTACACTATTTAACAAGCAAAAGGGCCACGTCTTTACTTATTACATAGTAGCTTATTGATTTTAAAGCATTTTCATAGGGGCCGCGTCTTTACTTATTACACGACGACAATATATCATCTGGTAATAAATAACGATCTGGCTCTTGTTGAATTTCTTCAATCGTATGCATCTGCTCAGCTTGGAATTTCCCAATCGACAAACGACGCAATTCGATAACATAAGCACCACAACCTAAAACTTCACCAATATCATCAATTAAATTACGAATATAAGTTCCCTTACTACAGCGTACTTTTAATTTTAATGAATCTCTGCTCCATTCCAGCAATTTTAATTCGTAAATATTTACTTTGCGTGGTTCGCGCTTCACCTCAATACCTTTACGCGCTAATTTATACAACGGTGTACCATTGTGTTTTAATGCAGAATACATCGAAGGAATCTGCATAATTTCACCTCGAAACTCTTGCAATACTTTTTCAATCATCTCTTTGGTAATGTTATCCGTTGGTTTAGTTGCTAAAATTTCTCCTTCACTATCACAAGTTGTAGTTTTAACACCAAGCTTTGCATTAACCTGATAAGTTTTATCCGCATTTAGTAAAGTACCAGCTAATTTAGTTGCTTTACCAAAACAAACAATTAACATACCACTAGCCAATACATCTAAAGTCCCGGTATGTCCTGCTTTTTTCGCTTGAAATAAATGTTTGATTTTTTGCAATGCTCTATTAGAAGAAATACCGATTGGCTTGTCTAACAATAAGATTCCATCAATTTGTCGCGGTTGATATTTTTTCATAAAATTAATTTATTGCAGCATGTCATATGTTGGCGGGAATATTTTTAAAATTCTTACGCCAAACTATAAATAGCTTTCTAAAATACACTAAAGCCAACAATCGCTGGCACAATTATAACTTTATTTCCCCATTAATCCCATCTTCCGCTATGCGGAAGATGGGATACTTTATAAAGCCATCGCATTTTGGCGTGAGAATTTTAATAAATTGTTCCCGCCAACATATCAGCATATAATTAACAGCCTGGATCCCGCGGTCAAGCCGCGGGATGACAATATCATTCGTGCAACAATTCCGAAATTCTGCTACCGCGCTCAAATTCTTCATCATAATAAAAATGCAATTCCGGTGTACGACGCAATTTGATTTTATTGCCTAACAAATGTCGCAAAGACTTTGCCTGTTGATTTAAAAAATCTACTACTTCTTTTGCTTTATCTTTATCATGCACGATCACATAAATTTTTGCTTGAGCTAAATCAGGAGAAACCTTGGCATGAGTTATGGTAATCAAACCAAACGGTGAATCTTTAAATTCAAATTCAATAATTTGCGCAATTTCCTGCTGAATTAACGACTCAACCCGCCGCATCCTACTAAAACTCTTTGGCATTGCTGTACTCCGTAGCAAGATCAGTGGTACCACTTAGTGGGGTCAAAGCTTGAATTTTACACTTTAAATTAAGCCACTAAAATCTAATTTCTCTACTTCTGTCCATTAAATTAACGCTTAAAATTCAAGCTTTGACCCCATTATTACGTACCCCGATATTGTTCTTATATCTGCCTAGCCACCTCGACGCGATCAAACACCTCAATCTGATCACCAATCTGCACATCATTATAATTCTTCACTCCAATGCCGCATTCAGTACCATGACGCACTTCACTAACATCCTCTTTAAATCTGCGTAAAGACTCTAACTCACCTTCATAAATTACCACATCATCACGCAACACTCGAATTGGTTTATTTCGTTTAATAACACCTTCGGTTACCATACACCCAGCAATTGCACCAAACTTTGGCGAACGGAAAACGTCACGCACTTGAGCTAAACCAAGAATTTGCTCTTTAACTTCCGGCGCTAATAATCCAGACAACGCGCGCTTCACTTCATCAATCGCCTCATAAATAATGCTATGATAATGCACATCCACATCTTGATCTTCAATAATTTTTTTAGCGGCAGCACTTGCACGCACATTAAAGCCAACAATAATCGCACGAGAAGCAATCGCTAAGTTAACGTCTGATTCAGAAATTCCTCCAACTCCGCTAGAAATAATTTTTACTTTCACTTCATCATTAGAAAGTTTTAACAAAGCGTCACGTAATGCTTCAATCGAACCTTGTACATCTGCTTTTAGCACTATATTTAAAGTGCTAATCTCACCTTTGCCAACATTTTCAAACAAATTATCTAATTTAACTGCATGTTCATGGATTAATTTCGTTTCACGTGCTTTGCTTTGCCTAAACATTGCAACTTCACGCGCTTTACGTTCACTTTTTACTACGATAAAATCATCACCAGCCATTGGTGTGTGCGGTAAACCTAAAACTGCTACGGGAATTGATGGACCTGCTTCAGTAACTTGCTTACCACTTTCATCCAACAATGCACGCACTTTACCATAATGTAAACCCGCTAAAATAATATCTCCTTTATGCAATGTGCCGTTTCTAACTAAAACTGTTGCTACAGCGCCACGTCCTTTATCTAAACGAGATTCAACTACTACTCCACTTGCCGGTGCATCTTTAACTGCAGTTAATTCCAAAACTTCCGCCTGCAATAAAATCGCATCTAATAAAGCGTCCACGCCTTCTCCAGTTTTCGCTGAAAGATTAACAAACATACAGTCACCCCCCCAATCTTCGGGAATAACTTCATATTTACTTAACTCGGTTTTAACTCGCTCAGGATCAGCTTCCGGTTTATCAATTTTATTAACTGCAACTACAATCGGAACATTAGCAGCTTTAGCATGCTGAATTGCTTCAATTGTTTGCGGCATCACTCCATCATCTGCTGCAACAATTAACACAACAATATCTGTTGCTTGTGCACCACGTGCACGCATTGCAGTAAACGCCTCGTGACCGGGGGTATCTAAAAATGTCACCACTCCTTTGTCAGTTTCTACATGATACGCGCCAATATGTTGAGTAATGCCACCGGCTTCGCCACTAGCAACTTTAGTACGACGGATATAATCCAATAATGAAGTTTTACCATGATCCACATGGCCCATAATAGTTACCACTGGCGCACGTGCTTCTGCGTCTGCTTCTGTTTCTAAATCTTTTAACAATGATTCTTCAACTGCATTCTCTTTTAACAAAACAACTTTATGCCCCAACTCTTCCACTACAACCTGCGCAGTTTCCTGATCAATCATCTGATTAATAGTTGCCATAACCCCTAAACTCATTAACACTTTAATTACTTCGGCTGCTTTAACTGACATTTTTTGTGCTAGTTCCGCCACTGTAATTGCTTCCGGAAGAGCAACTTCATAAATTATAGGTTCTGTAGGTTTAGTAAATTCTTGTCTGGCAATTCTGATTTTTACTGCCGGCGTTTTACGCACTTTAGCCGCTTTCTTAACATAACGACTGCCAGCAAACTGATCCTGCAAATCCTCATCATCCTCCAATTCAATATTGCGAATATCAATTTTTTTATGCCGTTCTTTTTCTGCAACTTTAGCTTTAGCTTTCTTCTTCGCTTTTTCTTTTTCAAATTCAACTTCTGCTTCTACTTCTTTTTTAGCAGTAACTTTTTCGGAGACAGGAACAGCTTCTTCTTTGGCAGTTGCTTGTTGTGGCTTGACCGCACCTTTTTTTGCTTTCTTTGTTTCTACTGCTTCGATTGTCTCTGCGGCTGCAGCTTTGCTTACTTTCTTTTTTGCTAATTTTGCCTCTTCTTCTGCCTGGCGGGATTTTTCTTCTTCCAATAACACACTACGTTTAACATAAGTATGTTTTTTGCGTACTTCTACTTTAACGGTTTTATTGCTACCGCTTTGAATACCTGTTACTTTTAATTTGCTAACTTCTTTACGACGCAAAGTAATTTTCTTTGGTACAGACGATTTTAAACCAAGAGTTTTTTTCTTAACTGTAGTTTGTTCTTCATCAGCTGGTAACTCAGTAGATGCTTTTTTTGTTGTAAGTTTAATCGTTTTTTTCTCTGTCATAATTAACCTTTACTTAAACCATGGTTCGCGCGCCGTCATAATTAACTTTGCCGCCCGCTCTTTTGTCATACCTTCAACATCCAACAAATCATCAACAGCTTGTTCGGCTAAATCTTCCATAGTTTTGATACCACGAGCTGCTAATAAATTTGCTAAACTTTGATCCATACCCTTCATTTTTAACAAATCCTCTGCCGGTTTTGGCTGACTTTCAGATTCTAATACTTCTTTCGCTCTTTCGCGCAATTGCTCAACTATATCTTCATCAAATTCTTCAATATTAACTAGCTCTTGTACTGGCACATAAGCAATTTCTTCCAAAGATGCAAAACCCTCACGCGTCAAAATTGCAGCTATTTCTTCGTCAACATCCAATTTATCTATAAACATTTGCTGCACATTCTGTACTTCATTTTGAGTTTTTGTTTCAGCATCTTCGACGGACATTACATTTAAAGTCCAACCAGTTAATTCACTAGCTAAACGAATATTTTGCCCATTGCGTCCGATCGCTTGAGATAATTGTTCTTTATCAACTGCAATATCCATAGTATTACTATCTTCATCCATCATAATAGATGCAACTTCTGCCGGCGCCATCGCGTTAATTACTAATTGCGCTGGATTGTCATCCCACAAAATAATGTCAATTCGCTCGCCATTCAATTCATTAGAAATAACTTGAACTCTGGAACCACGCATACCGACACAAGCACCGATTGGATCAATACGACCATCATTGGTTTTAACTGCAACCTTAGCACGCGATCCTGGATCACGTGCTAATGCTTTAATTTGAATTGTTTCTTCTCCGATTTCAGGAACTTCAATCCTAAATAATTCTGCCAGCATTTCTTTACTAGCACGGCTCGCAAACAATTGCGCACCGCGTGCACGTGCACGTATATCATATAAATAAGCACGAATACGATCATTCATTCTAACCGCTTCGCCTGGAATCATTTCTTCTTTTGGAATAATTGCTTCAGCATTGTCACCTAAATCCAAAACAATATTATCACGCGTTACTTTTTTTACTACGCCATTAATCAACTGCCCGATTTTATCACGATAAATTTCAACAACTTTAGCTCTCTTTGCTTCCCTAACTTTCTGCACAATAACTTGCTTGGCAGTTTGTGCTGCGATTCTGCCAAATTCAACTGACTCAATCGCTTCTTCTAAAACATCATCCAATTTTAATTCAAAGCCTTGACTTTTAGCTTCATCCAGATCAAATCCTTCCTCACCATCACTTAATACCCAACGAGTAAAATTACGTTTGTTTTCAAAATCAATAACAACTTCCCGCTCTTCAACATGCTGTAATTTGCGCTTTGCTATCATTTCCTGTGCTTGATCCAACATTAAATGACGCTCCGAATCAAATTCTAAAGTTTCATCATCTTTGTCAACTATAGTCCAACAACGAAATGTTTCATAATCGCCAGTATCGCGATTAATCATCACATGTACATCAATATCAGATAAATGACGTTTTTTAGTTGCAATTTCTAATGCTGCTTCAATCGCTTCGAAGATAACTTCTTTTGAAACGTCCATTTCATATGAAACTGCTTTAGCAACCTCTAAAATTTGTTTTGTCATTGTCGGTTAACCTCTTACTCATATAAATTCGATAACTCAATTGTATCAAATGATAATTTAAAAATCTCACCATCTACATCAATAGTAATTACACTATCATCTACACTAACAACTTTACCCTTAAAATTTCTTCTACCATCTATTGGTGTATGCAAACGAATTGCAACATTATGCCCAACAAAACGCTGAAAATGCTCCAAAGTAAATAGCGGTCGGTCAGATCCTGGTGAAGAAACCTCTAATGTATATCTTCCAGTAATTGGTTCTTCAACATCCAACACCGCACTCAATTGCGCACTTACCTTGCTGCAATCATCCAGCGTAACTCCACCTTCCTTATCAATATAAACCCGTAAAACTGTATATGCACCCTGAGGTATATATTTACAGCCAACAAATTCATATCCCATGGCTTCTACTACAGGAAGTAGTAAGTCATTGATTTTACGCTGCTGTTTGCTTACCATAATAACTACAAACTTATGCCACAAAAAAACCCCATACTGGGGCCTACATAATTATTGTTGGTAGCGGGGGCAGGATTTGAACCTACGACCTTCGGGTTATGAGCCCGACGAGCTGCCAGACTGCTCCACCCCGCAACTGTATTGATGAACTATACATAAAAACCAACAAAGATGCAATGTTATTGTTCCGGCTGGTGAACCAAGCGATTAATCTATTTTTTTAAGCTGAAGCAAATACTGCTTAGCATCCTCTCCCACAAAGAAAGAATACAGCATCCGCCTTAAAGGGCCGGTAATCTTGAAGTTAAAATCAACTGGAGAATTGGCATAAAAATCCGGGTTGGCACCAAGCGCACGGATAGTTACAACAGCCTGGTCGTTGATTGTATCCTCACCCATGGAAAGCACAAGTTTCCTATAATGAAAATCACCTAAAATCTCCAACACCTGCTGCACAGCTGAGTCCATAGACTTAAATTCCGAACTCTTCTTATCCACTAAGTAACGCACAATACCGTTGCTGGAATGCAAAGAACCAGATTTCACACTAAAACCTGTGACTCCATATTCCATTACCAAACTACCATTCAGTAAACCTTTAACCTGAAGTCGTTTTTGATTAGCCATTGCAAGAAGTTTGGCTGCATTTACATTTTTAACAAATAGAATAAAACGATATTTTTTATTATCGTTTTTAATCGTAACGTCTTTTGCATAAACTGAACCACCAGCTATTTTTGCTTTAACAGCATCAACAAAAATGCCAAATTTGTTTTGTTTAGTAAATTGCAGATTAAAAATAGCTGCTATATCCGTTGTAATTAGATTATACTTTATCTTAGCAATATATAAGCGCTGTTTTAGTTTAGTTTGTAATGGTGTAAAACTGTTAATTTCCAAATTACCATTTAGACCGGTAAATTTTACAGCATTGAAACTTCCAGTTAACTGATCCGCAGTAAGATTTATATTAGGAATTAATTTTTTATCCAAACCACTCCAGGTTATTGTTCCAGCTAGTTTAGCTTTACCTTCTGTAAAATTAAAAGGTTCAAAATTAAATTGGTTAACGGAAAAATTTACTTGATTAGTTACAAATTTTGAAACTATTTTTATTTTATTTGGATTAGCAGAATCCTGACTTCTAACTTCACCTCGAATAACAAGCCATGGTTTAGCAGATGTTAAATTATAAACCTCAAAAATAATAGAATTAATTTGTAGCCAATTAATAGGCAAACCACGAATGGTTGGTAATAATATTTCTGCATCTTCCATGTTTTTTGTATCTAAAACAATTTTAGCTGTTAATTTTTCGATGACCGCGCTATCTAATTTACCTCGTAATAACGAATTAATAGAGTACTTTACTTTAATCTGCGGAATTTGGATTGTTATTTGACTACTATCAACCAATTTTTTTTGCAAAACCACATGATTAATTTCTGCTTTAGTAAAACTGAATTTAGTTACATTGCCTTCAACCAGATAAAAACCAGACTCTTTAAGATAATACTTGAGTGTCCCTTGTATAACATGTGGTGCAAAAATGATGGTGATGGCAGATACTACTATTACCAACACTAAAACAATGAATAAAAATTTTTTCATGTAGGACTTACGCGAAAAGCGATCTGCTTTGTTAAAAGCTCGCTCAAATCGGTCATTTATCATTTATAAACTCCCTCTTTTCGCGTAAGTGCTCTCGTGGTATAAAAACTTATCTGCCGACAGCTTTCTTTCCTGCTATAGATGCTACCACTTGTACGCTAACTTTGTTTTTCTTCGCTATTCGCGCATAGCTGGCACGTCTCCTGGCATTAATGTTTGCCACTAATGCTCTAGCTTCTGCTCCTGCTTTTGGGGTAGGAGCCAAATAACCACTAGCTTGCTCTCTTACTAAACCAGACGCTTTAGCTTGCGCCAAAGTCAATGCATAAGCTGATGACACCAATCCAACACCAAATAACAATAATACTATAAGCAATAACTTTTTCATCTTCATCCTCCTTTTAAAACAAATCTTTTTCTCTTGCCAACATCGCATCGACATCCCTTTCAACTTTTACTCGAACATCGTGCTTTACTTTCACATTAAGATTCACCACAATGGGTTTTTTAGGCGCTTTAATTTGCACTGTAGGACTACAGCCACCGAGCAATAACGACAATACTGCCAATCCTGCCATGTGATATTTCATTTTAACCTCCTTTTAGTAACTGATGTTACGCAAAAATGATCAATATGATATATATGAATTAATTTTTTGACGACTAGCTCCCATGGATGGAAGAGCGGGAGGCACATGGATGTGCCAGGGAGGAAAAAAAATTAATTCATATATATCATATCGTTTTTCACGCAATATTAGTTATAAAGAATAGCGCTTTTTGATCACTGCTGTCAATTGCTCCTTGCGAAATGTAAAATTATCACACAATCGGCCGCATATGCGGAAACAACAACACATCACGAATTGAAGCCGAATCAGTAAACAACATCACCAGACGGTCAATACCGATCCCTTCTCCAGCAGTAGGCGGCATTCCGTGTTCTAATGCGACAATATAATCTTCATCAAAATGCATTGCTTCCTCATCACCTAATTCTTTTTCTGCAACTTGCGCACGAAAACGCTCGGCTTGATCTTCCGGATCATTTAATTCAGAAAAACCATTACCAACTTCATAACCGGCAATAAAAATTTCAAACCGATCGGTAATAAATGGATTTTTATTATTGCGGCGCGCAAGTGGTGAAACTTCGGCCGGATATTCAGTAATAAAAGTAGGTTCACGTAAATTACATTCGACCGTTTTTTCAAAAATCTCCATCTGAATTTTACCCAAACCATAAGTTGGTTTAACCTCAACTCCCAAATCAACAGCATATGCAGATAATTTAGCTTTATCTTCCATATCTTCCTGAGTTAATTTCGGATTGTACTGTAATACCGCATCACGCAACGGAATGCGATGAAACGGCTTAGCAAGATCATAATCATTACCCTGATAGTGAATCATCTGCGTACCCAAAATATCCTTAGCTAAAGTCTTTATCATACTTTCCGTTAAATCAATTAAATCATGATAATCAGCATAAGCCTGATAAAACTCTAA
This sequence comes from Gammaproteobacteria bacterium, assembly GCA_050123335.1. Classification (GTDB taxonomy): domain Bacteria; phylum Pseudomonadota; class Gammaproteobacteria; order UBA12402; family UBA12402; genus JASFHF01. The sequence goes on along the minus strand of JASFHH010000040.1, from coordinate 5,640 downwards.
CATAGTAAATTCAGGATTATGATGCAGCGATAAACCTTCATTACGAAAATTACGGTTGATTTCATAAACACGCTCAAAACCGCCAACCACCAAACGCTTTAAATACAGCTCCGGCGCAATTCGCAAATACAATGCCATATCTAACGCATTATGATGAGTCACAAAAGGTTTTGCCAAAGCACCTCCCGGCATAACCTGCATCATCGGTGTTTCAACTTCCAAAAAACCACGTTGATTTAAAAAATGGCGCATACCTTCAAGAATTTTTGAGCGGATTTTAAAAACTTCGCGCGAAGTTTCGTTAGCAATCAAATCTAAATAACGTTGGCGATAACGCCGTTCCCGATCAGCTAAACCATGAAATTTATCTGGCAGCGGACGTAATGCTTTGGTTAACAACCGTGCTGATTCCGCATGCACGGTTAATTCACCGGTTTTAGTTTTAAATAAAAAACCTTCAATACCAACAATATCACCCAAATCCCATTTTTTAAATTCATCATAAACTTTTTCACCGAGCTCATTCTTACGCAAATAACATTGAATTCTACCAGACATATCCTGAAGCTGAATAAAACTAGCTTTACCCATAATACGGCACAACATAATTCGGCCGGCAATTTTGACATGAATTTTTTCTTTTTCTAAAAACTCATTATCTTTATCACCATAATGTGCATGTAACTCACCAGACATCACATCACGACGAAAATCATTTGGAAATGCCACACCACGCTCACGCAATTCGCACAATTTTATTTTACGCTGCGCGATAAGTTCGTTAACGTCGATTGCTTTTGTTTCTTCAGTCATTTTTTTTGCTCCAATATCTGAGTTCTTTTATAATTCCTTTGGGGGACAGGTCTTTACTAATTACAAAGCAACAAACAGCGCACTTGTAATTAGTAAAGACCTGTCCCGTCTTACCACTTAGCGGGGTCAAGGCTTGAATTTTATACTTTAAATTAAGCCTCTCAAACCTAACTTTTCCACTTTCGCTCATTAAACCAAAGCTTAAAATTCAAGCCTTGACCCCATTTTTACGTACCCCAATATCGTTTAATACTAATATCCTGCTAACAAACTAGCTTCAATAAATTTATCTAAATCACCATCCAGCACTGATTTAGTATTACGAGTTTCAACACCAGTTCGCAAATCTTTAATCCGAGATTCGTCCAGCACATACGAACGAATTTGGCTGCCCCAACCAATATCTGATTTTTCTGCTTCAACTTCTTGCTGTTCTTGTCGGCGTTTTTGTAATTCTAACTCATACAATTTAGCTTTCAACTGCTTCATTGCCTGAGCTTTATTTTTATGCTGCGACCGGTCATTTTGGCATTGTACCACAATCTTGGTAGGAAGATGAGTAATCCGTATTGCTGAATCAGTACGGTTAACATGCTGTCCGCCAGCACCACTTGCACGATAAGTATCAATCCGCAAATCAGCCGGATTAATTTCGATATTAATATCATCATCAACTTCCGGATAAACAAATACTCCAGCAAATGAAGTATGCCGTTTATTATTTGCATTAAATGGTGATTTACGCACTAAACGGTGAATACCGCTTTCAGTACGCAGCCAGCCAAAAGCATACGGACCGGTAAATTTTATTGTAGCGCTTTTTATTCCAGCTACTTCTCCAGGAGAGACCTCCATCAACTCGGTTTTAAAATCATGCCGCTCACCCCAACGTAAATACATACGCAATAACATATTAGCCCAATCTTGCGCTTCGGTACCACCAGAACCAGATTGAATATCAAGATAAGCATTATTGGCATCCAATTCACCGCTAAACATACGCTGAAATTCAAGCTGATTTAGTTGTTGTTCAAATTTGGCCAAATCGCGCACAATAGCATCCAACGCAGCCTGATCATTTTCGGCTGCAGCTAAGTCAAATAACTCCTGCGTATCAGACAAACCAGTTTCGAGCTGCTCAATCACCAAGACAATATCTTCCAGCATCGATTGTTCTTTACCTAAATTTTGCGCACGAGCAGGATCATCCCAAACATTTGGCTGTTCAAGTTCACGGATAACTTCTACGAGACGTTCTTTCTTGGTCTCGTAGTCAAAGATACCTCCGAAGTTCGTAGGTACGACGAATAAAATCAGAAATTTGTTCTTTAATTGGATTGGTTTCGATCATGACCATAATGTAGCGCAAAATGCTTATCTGCGCAACATTAATAAAACAATCAAACAGCCTGGATCCCGCGATCAACTAACTTAGTCGCGGGATGACAACGATGTTATAATTTGTATCAAAATTATAATTTACCAACTATGTTGAATTACACCCAAACGAAACAGCCCATCAAAAAGATGGACTGTTGTTAAAGGATGCCATTACTAATTGAAATTTTTAGGTTTAAAATCTATCTTTTTCTCGATCTTTTTCTTTTTCTTGATATTTTTTTTCTTTTTCTTGATATTTTTTTTCTTTTTCTTTGGATCTTGCTCTATTAATAGAGAGGTCTTTTCACTGATCTTTTTCTTTTCATTTTTTTTCGGATCCTGCTCTTCTTTAAACTCTTGAATTGTTTTCTCTAAGTCCTCATCATTATAATGGGTTTTTCCATAATCATAAGGTGGTGCTGATATGAAACTTTTACAACAAAAAAAGTCATAAAGCTTATTCCAACAACTTTTTCCTTGTTTTTTTATTGGTTTCATATTAATTGACCCGTTTTTTGATTTATCTTTTTTTCCACCGCAACAAACTTTATATAACGCAATCATGGTATTAACTGCATCTTTAATTGTACTAAGACCATAGCCAAATCCAGCACCCCACATCAAATCAATACCTGTATCCATGGTAGCTTCACCTGATATAATGCATGATAAACCCCCTATCAAAAGACCTGCACTAATATCATCAACTAAGAGACCAAACATTTTCCAAATAAAGAATCCATAATGTTTCCTGCATTCGTTTTGTTTTTTATCAATCTTCTTGTTTGATTTCTTACATTGTGATTCCTGTTTGCATATAGTCACTACAGAATCCGATATACCGAAGAAAGAAGCAAATATTCCTGCACCAGCACCAGCAATAAAATTTAAAGCATTACTACCACCTTTCACACCAAAAAAAGTACCTTCTTGACCCCAAAATGTACTGGTAACAGTCGCATTAAGCACAAAACCTATTGATATCATCTTAAATATTCGCGCAATAACATCCGTAGCCAACTTTGCAGTGTCATATTCAGTTGTGCAACAGTCAAAACTAGAATCATTTGCACAACAACCATCATTCGAGCCACAAAACTTATACGCAAGCTGACCAAAACGAATCAGAAAATTAATACTACTCAGCAATGCATTTACGGATTCACCCACCATCAGAGGACAAAATTGAGTTAAATCTTCGGCTAATTCCTCAAGAGACTCACGACTATTAAAAAATCTGAAAATAATATAAATTAAAATTCCCTTAGCAATACCCCCTCCAGGATTATCTGATGTCTTTACCCATTTTTCAATTAATTCAGATAAGGATACACATACTGCCGATATCTCTCTATCAAGACTTTTATACATACTAATTTCCTCTTAGCGTTGTTAAAATTGTTGGTTAAATGTACCTAATTGCACATCGCACTCATTCTAAACTAGAAACCTTAAGAAAATCTTAACTAATAAAAAAAATGCGGTTTTTTTTCTGTAGGAAACAAAAAGCTATCATTGTGTTCTAATTTTGATCTATTTCTTCGGTTCAATAAGGAAGTTTAGGATGTAATCTGTACTTCGCTGCGCGAAATATAGGAAAAATCAATCCCCACATTTCGCTAACGCTCAATATTCACATGATGTTCGCGGGTTTCATGAAATTCAATTTGCGGCCAACGCTCTATGATTAAATTCAAATTTACTCTGGTAGGAGCAAGATAGGTTAACGCCTCACTGCCGTCTAATGCCAAATTATCAAATGCTTTTTGCTTAAACTGCTCTAAGATTTTTTTGTCTTCGCACTGAACCCAACGGGCCGTAAGCACATTCACATTTTCATAAATACAATCAACGTTATATTCATTTTTTAGCCGATATGCCACCACATCAAACTGCAATGCTCCAACTGCACCTAAAATCAAATTATTACTATTCAATGGCCGAAAAATCTGCGTTGCTCCTTCCTCAGACAACTGAATTAAACCTTTTTGCAAAGCTTTTAATTTTAACGGATCCTTTAAACGCACTAAACGAAACAATTCCGGCGCAAAATTGGGAATACCAATATATTGTAAATCTTCACCTTCTGAAAAAGTATCACCAATTTGAATGGTACCATAATTATGAATACCAATAATATCACCTGGAAAAGCTTCCTCTGCATGCGCGCGCTCACCTGCCATAAAAGTTAAAGCGTGCGAAATTTTAATCTCACGTTTCAATCTTATATGCCGCACTTTCATGCCGGCTTGATACTTACCAGAACAAACACGCAAAAATGCAATGCGATCATGATGCGCCGGATCCATATTCGCCTGAATTTTAAAAACAAAACCAGTAAATTTGTTTTCATCTGGTTTAACCACTCTTTGCTGAGTTGCACGCGGCTGCGGCATCGGCGCATATTCTGCAATCCCGTTCAACAACTCTCTTACCCCAAAGTTATTAATTGCTGAACCAAAATAAACCGGCGTTAATTTCCCAGTCAAATAATCATCATAATTAAATTTGTGACTAGCTCCTTTGACTAATTCAATTTCATCACGCAATTCATTTGCTTGTTGTTTTAAAATTTCATCTAATGTTGAATTATCCAAACCCTTAATTATTTTACCCTCTTGCACCCGCTCACCTTTGCCTGCCTCATATAAAATAACTTCATCATTATACAAGTGATAAATACCTTTAAAATGTTTTCCCATTCCAATCGGCCAGGTAATTGGTGCACATTGAATTTTTAATACTGCTTCAATCTCATCTAACAATTCAACCGGATCACGACTATCACGATCTAATTTATTGATAAAAGTTAAAATCGGCGTGGTACGCAAACGACAAATTTCTAACAACTTAATGGTACGCGCCTCAACACCTTTGGCTGCATCAATTACCATTAAAGCCGAATCAACTGCAGTTAAAGTACGATAAGTATCTTCAGAAAAATCCGCATGCCCTGGAGTATCAAGTAAATTAATGATGCGATTCTGATACGGAAATTGCATGACTGATGTCGTAACCGAAATGCCGCGTTGTTTTTCCAACTCCATCCAATCAGAAGTTGCGTGCCGCGCTGCTTTTCTTGCTTTAACTGTACCTGCTAACTGAATTGCGCCGCCAAACAATAAAAACTTTTCAGTTAAAGTAGTTTTACCCGCATCTGGATGCGAAATAATTGCAAAAGTACAACGCTGTTTGATTTGTTCATTTAATTCTGTCATGCGCGCCATTCTAACGTCATTTTATCAATCGTAAAAGAGGTTTTAGTAAAGTATCTTGAAATGCTCAGGACTTACGCGATATTTTGCATTTAACGCATCGAGTGAGGGTTGTTTGCAAACTCTTGAGAGGCATGGATGCCTCGAACGAAGCGCCACATGGATGTGCTCGAGCGTGTTTGCAAACAACCCTCCGAGTGTGCGTTTGTTAGTTCGCAAAATAACGCGTAAG
>JASFHH010000039.1:0-15358 GCA_050123335.1 Gammaproteobacteria bacterium | reverse complement strand
ATCATAGACTTGCTCATAATTTACCTCCGTTGGTTTATTCCTTCCGTTAGGTTAATTATGAGGCAACGATCACATTTTTTCCCTTTTTCAAGTCCTCATTTAGTTAGGTTTTATTTGAGGCAATTCGGTATTGGAAAAAAATTGGCGCTCTTAAGATTATCTTAAGAATTATGGTCTATATATGATAGTAGTTTATTCAAAATTTTTTGGGAAAGATAAGATGTTTACGTTAGAGAATAATTATAAAAAATGTATTTTGAGAGCTTCCTATTCATTTAAGTGTCGACAAGATAATGATGATTTTCGCTCCTTAGTGTATCAAGGAGATGTGGTGTATTTTTTACAGCCACCAGTTTTGTGGAAGATAACAATAAATAGTGGTAATTTATGTGCTCGGCAAATGATAATTAATTTTAGTAAATGTAAAAAACGTGTTTTTGCTGTGGCGTGTGTTCCTAACACACATTCGTTATTAGTGTATTGTAATGATTTCATGAATAATGCGTTTAAAGTTTATCGTTTGGGAACTGAAAAGAAATTGCAAGATAAGTATTTGGTATATAAAGAAAATGATATGAAGCAATGTCATGATAACATTGTGATATCTAACGATGGCAAGCATATTGCTTTTTTTTACGGTAAAATTTATCGTTCTTTGAGCTGGAATAGCAGCATTGGAAAGTATGAGGTGGAAAAAACTGATTTGAAAGGTGAAGGAATAATGGGATTGTTCATATCGCCAAATTTTAAATATACAGCAATTTTTTATCTGGCGCTAAAATGCAAAATTGGGAACTTATCAGTATACAATACCGGAAAACTATCAAAATGCATGGGTAAGGAAATTTATGGAATGCCAAGTCCATCAGATGCAGCACTACATGTAACATTATGTGCTCCTGATGGTACTAAAAAAAATAAGCTTGCTGAAGAAATACGTTTTAGCCAACATACATTATTAACTAATGATGGAAATATTATTGTTTATGATTCTGACACACGAAGTTTACGTGGTTACAGTTTTTCTAAATGGGGTAAGCTTTACACAGTAAAAAAGCTTAAGTATATTGTTAATCAAATGAAGTTGGCTATTGATGGGCAATCTATCATTATAGCAACAGAAAATGAGTTTAGGTATATTTGTGTTGTATGTGATAGTTATGGGAATTTGAGAGTCAAATATGATTGTGAAATTACAGGGTTTACGGGAAAGTTACGTAATTTTATTTGTTATGGTAGCAATTTATTGAGTGTGACAGAAAAGAAAAGCGAAGATTCACCCAACAACTATACTCATGACGTTAATGTATACAAGTTTGCAAAAATCGCCAATTTTTTTGAGAAGCCTTTACAAGAAGTATGTGATAATAAAGATCATAAATATACAGATGTAAAAATTAAGTGTGGTATTTAATCTTCATGCGGCCGTAATTTTTTGGCTGCTTTATCCAGAACGCCATTAACATATTTGTGCCCGCCGGTGACGCCAAATTTTTTGGCTAATTCCACCGCTTCGTTGATAACTACCTTGTAAGGCACGTCTAATCGTTCAGTTAGTTCAAACATGGCCATGCGTAAGATGCATAATTCAATTGGATCCAGTTCTTTGATAGGGCGGTCGAGATATGGTAGTAAGTGCTGATCGAGTGTTTCGTGGTTTGTGGTCACACCTTTTAGTAATACGACAAAATAATCAATGTCAGTTTTTTTAAAATCATAGTCATTTAGAAAACGGGTTTTGATTATTTCTGTTTGGTTGCCGGACATTATCCATTCATATAATGCCTGGATGGCATAAGATCTAGCTTTGTGACGGGCAGCTGGTTTCATTAGCAGCGATTATGCCACATGTTAGATCTCAAGTCTTGAGTTTTTATGCGCTTAGCCATAAACTGGAAATTGTGTACATAATTCTAAAGCTTGTTGTTTTATATTTTCAGCAACTTTGGTGTTGTTGATATCATCTAAAATCTCACAAATCCAGCGGCCAACCTGGCGTGACTCTGCTTCTTTAAAACCACGAGTGGTTATTGGAGGGGTACCTAGTCGAATTCCGCTAGTCACAAAAGGTGAGCGTGGATCGTTTGGTACAGTATTTTTGTTACAGGTAATATTGCCAAGTTTTAATGCGTTTTCTGCGTCTTTTCCAGAAATATTTTTGTCGATTAAATCCACTAAAAATAAATTGCTGTCAGTGCCATTAGCAACTATTTTATGACCATGTTGCATCATTTCATCGCACATGGCGCGCGCGTTAAGAATAATTTGTTTTTGACATTGTTTGAATTCTTCTGTAAATGCTTCTTGGAAAGTAACGGCTTTAGCTGCAATTTCATGCATTAATGGACCACCCTGATTGCCAGGAAATACCGCCATATTGATTTTCTTTTCTAATTCTGGATTGGATTTTGCTAAGATTATTCCTCCGCGCGCGCCGCGCAAAGTTTTGTGTGTTGTAGAAGTAGTAACATCAGCAATTGGAACGGGAGAAGGATAAACTCCAGCAGCAACTAAGCCCGAAATATGTGACATATCGGCCATTAAATATGCGCCAAATTCATCTGCAATTTCACGAAAACGTTGCCAATCAACTACGCGTGAATAAGCGGTGAAACCCGCAACAATAATTTTTGGTTTATGTTTATGCGCCATTTCCTGCACATTTTTAAAATCAATTAATCCGGTTTCGTCATCTACACCATAGTGTGCGGCATGATAAAATTTTCCGGAAAAATTAACTTTTGAGCCATGAGTTAAATGACCACCATTAGTTAAATCTAATCCTAAAATTGTATCGCCTGGATTTGCCATGGCAGCATAGGCTGCAGCATTAGCTTGTGAACCCGCATGTGGTTGTACATTGGCAAAATCTGCATTAAATAATTTTTTGGCTCTTTCGATGGCTAAGTTTTCTACGATATCTACAAATTCACATCCGCCGTAATAGCGTTTACCAGGGTAGCCTTCTGCGTATTTGTTGGTTAATACAGAGCCTTGAGCTTCTAATACGCGGGGACTTACATAGTTTTCTGAGGCAATTAATTCGATATGAGTTTCTTGACGTTGTAGTTCCAGTTGAATCGCGTCCCACAATTCGTCATCAAACCCTTTAATTTGTGCGTTTTCTGACCACATGATGAATCCCTCCCTTTGTTTTTTTGAGATGCTATTCTATCACAATTATTACTATTATGAGTAATTATTTTATGAGTTTTGTCTGGTAAAATAGGTATTTTTCAGAAGTGATAGGTTTGATTTTTAATGCAGTTAAAACATGTTTGAATTGTGTGAATTCAGTTTTTTTAATCGCAATTATTGCGATATGTTGTTTTTTGACAAAAAATTTAAATTGTTTGAGCAATTTAGGTTGAGTTTTTCCGGTAATTAACATACACATAAATGGTTTCATTAGAAGAGTAGTGTCTGGAGAATAAAATTTATAGGGAATGCCTCCAGTTGCACCAGTAGCGAGTTTAAAATACATGCTGGTTTCAACTTGCCACAACATAGTGTTATTTACATCAGCTAAAACACTTATAGGTAGAACTAGCATGATGTCATGTGGTTGCATAATTTTTTGGTAAAATTTATTTTTAATAAATGGCGGAAAATTTATTTTTTGAACTAATTGAATGTTGTGTGGTTTTGGGTTTGGCAGTATGAAAATTATGCTGCAAATTACTAAACTGTATTTGATTATTTTTTTGCTTTTTGCGTACTGTAGCCAAAGCGCAATTAACATGGCTATACTGAGCCAGGAAAATAATATAAATCTGATCGAAAGAACATGGGAAAAAATTGGTAATTTGGTTATTAATATCCATGGGAGTGTGAAGGTAAAGTATGGTCCGATTTTGAGTATTGCTCCTAATGAGCAAAATGCGGTGATCAGTATGGAAATCGTTAATAATTTGCCAGTTTTTGTTTGCCAAAATTCTTTGATGTATAAAATTATAATTATGATTAATGGTAAACCAAGATAAGCTCCGCATTCTTGAATATCAGAAAATTTGCTAGTAAATTTCCAGAAGAAATTACCTCCTATCCAAGTAGCATTTGTGGGAATGAAGAAGTGAAGTAGGTTGGTTGCATAACGAATTTGGGATTTTATTGTAAATGCCATGGAATGGAACAAAAAATAATATATAAACGGGGAAGCGACGATCATGGTAATGATATAACTGGTAATTAATAACCATGCCAGATTAATTATTTTGTTTTTTTGGGAGCTGTAAACAAAAAATGTAATTAACAGCATTATCAACAAGAAAAAATTAAAGGTTATAAAAATTTCTTTAGAAATTAAAAATTGTATAATTGTGCATATTGATATTAAAATAACAAAAGTTAGCGATTTAATTTTTGTTGTTATCCAGTTGATAATCAGCAAAATTATTAATGGCAGCATCATGGTGAAACTTAAATTTATATGGCCGCCGATCATTTGTGCAATTTGGTAGGAAGAAAAACCAAAAAAGTAGCCCCCAAATAATGCCGGCCAAAATGATCGCGTGAGATTTTTACATAATAGATAAGCTGTGTATGCAGATAATGCTGAAGCAAAAATGGTAATAAGATTGAATGCAGCTATATAACCATAAAGTTTGGCGATTGGCAGCATTATAAGACTGATGAATGGTATGCTGGCTATTTCCGTAATATTGTAACCATCTGGAGCCCATAAAAATGTGGTGAATAATGGATTAATGCTGTGTTTGATTGCGTAAGGCCACCAGTGCATTAGCCAGATAAATGTTTTTGGGTCGGGATTTATGCCAAAGAATTGGTGGGTTAAATCCGGCATCATGCGTATTCCCCAAAAAGCAAAAGCGATACCTGCGTATAGGAATAATGGTAGGATGTTGATAAGGGTGTTTTTGGTGTTGGTTTTCATAAGTTTATGTGAATTTTGGCAAAATTTTTCGATTATTGCAATGATTGTGATATAATTTCAGAGATGAAAAATAGTAAAATTTTATTTTGGATATTTTTAATTATTCCGATTGTATCGGTGGCAGCGAAAATGAATATTGTAAGTCTACCTAAACCCGCAATTATACAATCAATGAATTTAAATGAGGCAATTCAAAAACGGCGTTCTGTGCGTCATTTTATTGCAAAGCCCTTAAGTGCGGAGCAAATTTCATTATTGTTATGGTCAGCACAAGGAATTACTGATGCTCGTAGGGGTTTGCGGGCAGCTCCGTCAGCGGGAGCGCTTTATCCATTAGAAGTTTATCTGGTTAAGCCGGATGGGGTTTGGCATTATTTAGTGCGGCAACATGCATTACAACAAGTTATTACACATGATTTGCGCAAGAATTTATTTAGAGCAGCATTGTCACAATCAGCGCCTATGAATATAGTGATTGCTGCTGATTATGCTAGAACCACAGTTAAGTATGGTCAACGTGGTCATCGGTATGTGCATATGGAAGTAGGGCATGCGGCACAAAATATATTGCTGGAAGCGCAAGCCTTGGGGTTATCTGCTGTGACTATTGGTGCATTTAATGATAGTGTCGTAAATAAATTATTGCAGCTACCTAAGAAGCAAACGGCTTTATATATTATTTCGGTTGGTTATGCTAAATAAAAATAATTTACACAATTTTACATTATTGTTAGTTTTGTTGTTAACAGGATGCGCTAGTCAATATACAACTTTTCCTCCGAATCATGTTTCGATGTCTTCAACAGCAGAACAATATTTACGTCAAGCATCACAAACTACAGGAGAGGATAAACAAAATTATCAAATTTTAGCAGTTAATCAATTGATTTCCGAGAATAATTCACGCGATAGCCAGCAATTATTAAATCAATTAGATAATAATGTTTCTTTGAATAAAAAAATTAATGCACAAAAGAAAATTGCACAAGCTAAATTTTATTTGTTACGCGATCGTCCAAAAATCGCGCTTAAAAAATTACATCAAATTACAAATCCTACTATTTTACCGCGAGAAATTGCAATAAGTTATTATACTACTGCAGCAGAAGCGCATTTGCGTAATAATAATTTAGCGTATAACACACTCGCATTAATTAGTTTGAATTCACTGCTTGAAGACCAAGCATCACGGGATAAAAGCGATAATTTAATTTGGCATAATTTACAAACTTTATCTTTAGATAAATTACAATTGTTGTTAAAACGTTGTAATACAACATTATTGCGTGGATGGATTAGGCTGGCTATGGTAGTGCATCAGGATGCAAATAACCCAGTAGTTTTATCTGAAGATATAAAAAATTGGCAACAGCAGTATCAGCAGCATCCAGCTAATAATATTTTGCCGGATCAGGATAAGATTGCTAATTTGTCGCAAATAAATCCTCCAAAGCAGGTAGCATTATTATTACCATTGCATGGTGGGTTTGCTAAAATGGGTCAAGCAGTGCGGGATGGTTTTATGACGGCATATTATGCCAATTTGAAAATGTTGTCATCGCCACCGCAAATTAAGGTATATGATACAAACAGTGCTAATGTTGTTGATTTATATCAGCAGGCAATACAAGATGGTGCGCAATTTGTAATTGGCCCGTTAACTAAGCAAAATGTAGCTAAGCTTGCAAGCTACAACAAATTAACCATTCCGGTAGTGGCATTAAATTATTTGGCTGATAATAGTTTTGTAACTAATTTAATTCAATTTGGTTTATCTCCCGAACAATCGGTGCAGCAAGTTGCAGATGAGATGTGGCGACGTAACATCAATAGAATTTTAATAATTGTGCCGCAAGGTAATTGGGGAGATAAGGTTCAACAAACTTTTGCGCAAAAATGGCAACAACTTGGCGGTTATATAATTGCAGCGATTAATTTTTCTGATAAAGAAAATATAGCTAATGCGATTATGTCAGCGTTTAATATTGATCAGAGTCAGCAGCGTGCACAGCAACTGCAAAATGTAATTGGTAAAAACATTAAATTTATGCCGCGACGCCGACAAGATATTAATGGGATTTTTTTGGTGGCGACGCCGGCACAGGCTCGGCAAATTAAGCCTTTATTACAATTTTATTATGCAGGTAATTTACCAGTTTTTTCAATTGCAAATATTTATACTGGTTATAATTCATCATGGGCTGATCGTGATTTAAATAAAATTTATTTTGACGATATGCCATGGTTGTTGCACAAAACTCCATACATAAATAAATTAAAGCAACAAATACAAATTGCATGGCCAAATAATTTGCGTGCTAATAGTCGTTTGTATGGATTGGGTGTAGATGCTTTTACTCTTAGTCTTTTGTTGCCGCGGTTAATGATATTGCCCAATTTTGCTTTGCATGGTGTTACGGGACAGTTATATTTGAATTCAAATTTACAAATTTATCGTCAATTGTCTTGGGCGCATTTTGTTGCCGGCACTCCGCGGGTTTGAGTAGTATTTCTTGTTTAATATTTTTATTATAGGATTTGGGAAAGTGATTTTTAGTTCTTGGACGCTTGTCTGACCACGCTTTGCGTGGTCAGATACCTTGTGTTCCTCGCTCGCTTACGGGTCGTGCGGATTCGGCATCCTGCCTCAGCCGCGCTAAAATTTGCATCCAGCAAATTTTTCCCTACCTCGCTGCGGTACTCAGCAAGCTTTAAAGAACTAAAAATCACTTTCCCAAATCCTTTAGCACGAAAATCGGTTTAAATAAAATTTAATTACGGGATTATTATGAATACTGAGTATTACCCGCATCGTTTTGGTAAGTATGCTGAGGAGCAGGTTTGTCAATATTTGCAGCGGCAAGGATTGCAATTAATTGTATGTAATTACGCTTGTCGTTATGGTGAAATTGATCTTATTATGCAAGATAAAGATTGCATAGTATTTGTCGAGGTACGGGCGCGTGCTGAGCAGGATTTTCGCGATAGTTTAGAAAGTGTAGATTACCATAAGCAACGTAAAGTTATACGAGCGGCAACTTATTATTTACAAAAGCTTGGGAAACTGAATAGAGTTTTTTGTCGGTTTGATGTGGTTGCAGTGAAGCTAAAAAATGAACAATTGCAGTTTCATTGGGTTAAGAATGCTTTTTGCTGACATAAGAGTTGCATTTTGCTAAACTTATTGGGGTCACATCTTCACTCATTACATAGCTTCACACATGTAATAAGTAAAGATGCGATCCCTTACATGGAGAAAACTATGGATATTCTTGATCAAATTAAAATGCATTTTAGTGAAAGTTTAGAAACTCAAGCGCGTTCGGTTGAGATTTTGCCTGAGCAAATTGCTAAAGCGGCGAGAGTAATGGCGGCTTGTTTAATTCTTGAGCGCAAAATATTGTGTTGTGGAAATGGTGGTTCTGCTTGTGATGCTGAGCATTTTGTTGGTGAATTGCTTAATCGGTTAGAGCAGGAAAGGCCTGCATTACCAGCGATTGCGTTAAATGCAAATATGGCAGCGATTACCGCGATTGCTAATGATTATGATTATGGTGATGTGTTTGCTAAACAAATACAGGCGCTAGGTAAACCACGGGATGTTTTGTTAGCAATTTCTACCAGTGGTAATTCAGCAAATATTTTGCGGGCAGTAGAGGTTGCGCGAGAAAAACAGATGTCAATAATAGCATTAACTGGGAATAAAGGAGGAAAATTGGCTTCTTTATTAGTAGGTGATAATGATGTCGAAATTCGAGTACCAGCTACACGGACAATACGTATTCAGGAAGTGCATGTTTTAGTAATTCATTGTTTGTGTGATTTGATTGATCAGCAGTTGTTTGGGGAAATGTTATGATTAAAAAAATTCTATTAATTTTGTCAATAATGTGTTTATTGCAAGGTTGTGTTCCAGTAGTAGCTGGAGCGGCAGTTGGTGCTGCGGGAGGTGCGGTTTTATATGATCGTCGTCCAGTTAAGATAATGATGCAAGATGATACTATGGCTTATACGATTGAAAAAAAATTGTTTGCCGACGAGAAAGTTCGTGCCCAGTGCCATATAGTAGTTACTGCTTATAATGGAGTGGTGTTGCTAGTTGGTCAAGCAGCAACGAAAGAGCTTAAAGATCAAGTTACAGCAATAGCAAAAACGGTCCCAAAAGTTAAGCGTATTTATAATGAAGTTGTTATTGGAACGCCGACTGCTTATTTAATTAGAACTAATGATTCATGGATTACTACAAAAGTAAAAACTAAATTACTAACGGCAAAACATTTGCGATCAGGACAGTTTAAGATTTTAACTGAAAATGGTGTTGTTTATATGATGGGGCTGGTGAGCCGTTCGCAAGCGCAATCTGCAGTTGATATAGTTAGGCATGTTGATGGAGTTCAAAAAGTTGTAAAGGTGTTTGAGTATACGCGTGTAACAGAAACAGCCGATAATAATGTTAGTGATTCTGGTAATAACGATAAAACCGCGAGCATTAGTAGTAAAAAAGCTGTAAATTATACTGCATCTTCAGCCGATCAGCCTCCTGCAATGGCTCAAACGGATGAAGCCTTATATAGGCAAAACGGAGCATAATTTTGAAAGTTGATGGTCGCGATCGTGCAGCATATTATTTTTGGTTGGTAATATGCTGTTTTTTTGTTATTGCAATCTTGATGCAAAGTAGTATTTTTTGTAATACTGATGCACGTTGGTTGCTGCATGCAACTGCTAAATTTATTAGCGGCGGCAAATATTATCATGATTTTTTCGAAACCAATCCACCAATGATTTTATATCTTAATATTCCGCTAGTGTTATTGGAAAAATTTTTGCGTTTACCTTTTGGTTTTATATTTCGTGCTTATGTGTTTTTATTGGCTGTTTTTTCTTTGGCTATTTGTTCGGTTTTGTTAAAAAAGATCTATCATGATCGTCCCAAGTGGATGCTGCGTATATTTATATGTGCGCTTACTTATGTTTTTGTTATTTTGCCGGCGCATACTTTTGGTGAGCGCGAGCATTTGGCGTTATTGTTAACAGTGCCATATTTTTTTCTTGTGGTTTTGCGTGGTAGTAATTACAAGATATCAATTAAATTAGCAGTTTTGATTGGTGTTTTAGCTGGGTGTGGTTTTGCGATAAAGCCGTATTTTGTAATCCCGTTTGGATTGGTTGAATTGTATTTAATGTTTGGCAATAAAAAATTATTTTCTTGGTTGCGGTTAGAAACGTTAATCATTATTGGCATTTTAATTTTATATTTGGCTGCGATTTTTATTTTTACTCCGGAATATATTACTCAGGTAGTGCCATTGGCATGGCAATTTTATTTCAGTGCAGTAGGTAAGCCATACATATATGTATTTAGCTCAATTTGGATGATATTTTTTCTATTATCATCAGGATGTTTTGTGTTGTTTTACGAATTGGTTGAACAGCAAAAATTTGTTGTCATTATGTTTTTAGCGTCCGCAGGTTTTATTTGTGCCTATGTATTGCAGCATACTATGTGGTTTTATCATGCGCTGCCTTCTTATGCTTTTTCTTTGTTATTACTTGTACAGTTATTACAAGAAATAATTTTTAAACCGATAGGTACAATAATTAGATATAAACGAATTAAAATCTTTATTTTAGTTTTAATGATAGTTATATTTGGTTTATTTGTTCCATTTGAAGTTTTTTATACGATTTTTTCTAGTAATACTTCGCCTAAAGTTGAGCGGGTGATTGGGTTTATTCAGCATAATACACCGAATCATAAAGTGTATTTTTTTACAACTAGTCTTGATTTAACGCACAGAATTATTGATAAAGCTGGAGCGCAATCAGTTTCACGTTTTCCCAGCCAATTATTGTTGCCAGGTATGCTTAAACAATTAGATTTGGCAAAAACAACAGAGCAGAAGAATACAATTAATCGTTATAAACAGCAAATTATTAACGCGGTAGTTGAAGATTTGAGTTTATATAAACCAGATTTAATAATTATAACTGATGCAAAACATGATTCATCGCTTTCGTCTTATAATTTTACTTATATTAAGTTTTTTTCACAAGATCTAAGATTTAGGAAAATATTTACATCGTATAGTAAAGTTTATAAAATGGGTAGTTTAACTTTTTATCGCAGAGGGAAATTAGATGTTGAGCATATCAAACAATAATAAACATTATTATTGGCTGATAACAATTTTGTGTGTGTTTTTTGTTGGTATTATAGTGCAGACAAACACAATGTTAAATTTTGATGTGAGTTGGCTAATGAAGGCTGCTAATCAATTATTAAGCGGCAAGCATTATTATACTGATTTTATCGAAACCAACCCACCGTTAATCTTATATATTTATATGCCAGCTGTTATCATGTCTAAAATGACGCATTTAAGTTACGCAGTTGCTTTTAAAATTTATACTTTTGTGATAATTATTGGAGTAATCTTTTTATGTAATATTTTGATGCGGTATATTTTTGATCGTAAAAATCAAAATATTCGTTATGGCTTGTTAGTTGCAATATCATTTACTTTGGCGTTAATGCCTGGTTATTCGTTTGGCGAGCGTGAGCATTTTGCGATAATGTTAAGTTTGCCATATTTATTTTTATTGGATCTGCGTTTAGCAGATAAATCCTTAAATTATTCTTTGATCATTTTAGTTGGAATAATTGCTGGAATTGGTTTTGCGATAAAGCCGCATTTTTTGTTCGTTTTAATTGCTTGCGAATTATTTTTTATCTATAAAAAGCGTAATTTATTCGCTTGTTTTCGATTGGAAACGATTATTATTGTATTAGTTATTTTATTGTACGTAGCGTCATTTTTTTTATTGACTCCTAATTATCTTTTAAAGGTTTGGCCATTAGTTTATCACTTATATTTTGTTGCGGCGAAAGAGCCATTTGGGGCTATGTTAGCTCAGTTAGCGGTTGTGTTTTGGTTGGTGGCATTAGGTTTTTATTGTTTTTTGTATGAAAAGATTCGATATAAAAATTTAGCTGAAATATTATTGTTTGCTTCAGTAGGATATTTGGCTGCTTATTTTGTACAGCATACCACTTGGTATTATCATCTATTGCCGGCACAGGTCATTGTAACTATTTTAGTGGTGTTGTTTTTGTGTGAAAGATTGTTTGATTTAACGGAAAATCATCAAGCAAGTGTTAATTGGCGCAGCATTGTTTTGCTTATATTGTTGCAAGTATCTTTGCTGGTTTTTCCGGTGATGTCTACCGTTAGGCGCATTGCAATGGGTGCTATATCAAACAGGCATATACGAACTAATAAATTATTTATATACGCTAGGCAGCATATGTATAAGCAGAAAATTTATGTTTTTGCTTTGCAAATTCCGATGATTTCGTATTTGTTAGATGATGCGCATGCTGTTTCTGCGTCGCGTTTTCCTAGTCAGGTATTTATGCCTGGTTTAGTTTTTTTGTCTAAACAGACTAATTTGAATGCTGAACAAAAAGCTCGATTAAAAAAACAGAAGCAAGAAATAATTAATATTGTTGTAGCTGATTTACAAAAGAATCGACCAAAATTTATTTTGGTTGATATGCGTAAACGGAATTTATATCCTAATAAGCAGCAATTTAACTACATTAAGTTTTTTTCACAAGATCCGCGTTTTTATGAGTTTTTTAAGAATTATAAATATCTAACTACTTTGGAGCATTTTGATATTTATCGACAAAGATAATTAATTTAAACAATTTTGTGTGAGATGATTTTGATAGTAATTGTGCTTAAAAATCAACTGACAAAGATGAGATATATTATTTAGATGCAGTTGAAGATTCGGTATTGATTTCGTCCCCTTGCATTTCTAAAAATTCTGTATCGAAAGAATCTGGTAGAAGTTCTGCAATGGTTCTGATTTTGCAATCACCAGTGCGATTGAACATATAAATTTTTGTATTTGGATCGGCTAATTCTCCTATTACTTGTCGACATCCGCCGCAGGGTGCAATAATTTTGTCGCAGTTTGCTACGATCACCATCGCTTTAATTTTTTTGGCGCCACTAGCGATCATCGTACCAATTGCATTACGTTCAGCACAGATTGTCAGTCCATAACTAACATTTTCTACGTTACATCCAGTATAATAATTACCATCATCTCCTAGTACACATGCTCCAACATAAAAATTTGAATAAGCCGCATAAGCATTTTTCATGGCTTTCAGAGCTTCGGCGCGCATTTGATGTGTGTTGATATTCATGTAATATTCCTCTTTAGTTGACGAGTTTATTAGAATAGATCAAAAGTGATTTTTATTGAAAAAAAATAGTTATAAATATGACAATTATTTGTAAAGATGTTCATATATGTGTTGTGCAATTTCATTAGGCTTGCATTTAGTATAATCTTTTGGGATATGTATGAATTCGGCTACATGCTTATCTAAATGTTTTTGCATGTGGCCATAAAACTTTGGCGGTGCGATAATGATTAATTTTTCATAATTATTATGCATGCGATTTAGGTTAATTTCATCACATAATTGGATTGCAAAATATTCTGCTTGAGTTTCTTTTGGGTCGCTTTTTTCATAAGCGCTGCGAGTACTATGATCGGTTTGATAATGTCCTGGTCGATCTGAAATTAAATCTAAGCCTTTTCCCCGACTTTCTTGATGGGTTAATGTTTTGATTTTAGTTAGATCTTTATCGCGAATGTTTTCGGTTTCATATACATGTGCTTCACTGGCATTTGCTACCAGTATGTATATAGACATACAATAATTCTCCATTTTCGTTATAACTCATGTTATGCAGGGTCGACTGTAAATTGCTCCGTTTTACTGTATGCAAGCGTTGCTTTGCATACAGTAAAACTTACGCTTTTACAATCGACTGACTTCGCCTTTTGCGACAGCTCTGCGTTATAAGTGTTTTCTCGGATGCTCATTTATTGCATATAAACTCCGCTCCTCGAAACCACTTATGCCTTGATCTGTCGCAAAATGCTCGCCTGCATAACATGAGTTATTATAAAATGATGACTTCCAAATATCCACACGTTTTTATGGGTTTTGCGAAAATATGGTTGCATATATGATAATCGTGAAGTAAATTTGTACATTAACGTCAATTATGAGGTGTGGTGTAATGGCAGCACTCTTGACTCTGACTCAAGCAATCCTGGTTCGAGTCCAGGCACCTCAGCCATATCAATTTTTCTTAAATTAAGTTTCCGGTTGCTCTAATTTTGCTGATTGAAATGAATTGGTTAAATTTTTATAGTCTGGTGATCTCTCCATAGGTATCATCAAGTAGTTCTTACTGTTAAGTAAAGGTTTCATGTCAACCATGAATATATTTGGATTATCGTATGTTCTAAAATATATCTGCTTATTATTCAGGTCTGCTACAATCGTCCATTGAGTATAATTATAAATATTCATTCCATTCGGAGCTGTTTCTCTAGTTGCTCCTTTAAATATATTCACATTATTTATAATATTCCATGCTAAAATAACACCTTGTTCTGCATTAGTTACTGGAAATGCACTTTGTGTCAAAGCGGCTGTACGTACAAAACGTGAAGGCGGGGTAAAATCGCCTGGTAATCCTAGCATGCCGGATCCTTGTCCTGTCTGTGTCAACTTCAGTCCGGTTAAATTAAGTTTTGGAACATTGGTTGCGGTTAAATTAACATAATTACGCAGATTTATTAGATGCCAATCGAATGGTGGCGCATTGGTGATAACACCAATTGGGTCATCGAATACTTTTAGCTGGCCATTTATTGGTTCAATCACTATTGATTTTCCAGTTTGATCATAAACAAAATAATGCACGGGTGGTTTGCTATTCATAAATTGTTTAAGTTTTATATCCAAAACCCTAATATGCGGTAAAGCTTTCTTGACTTCATCCACAGATGTGAAATTTCCAAGTATCCAGTTGTTTAGCTGCCATGATGCCAAACTGTTTTTCGCTTGTTTTGGTTGATATGTCTGATATTTAGCAAAATCTGGAAAAAAGAAAGCCCCAACGCCTAACCCTTTCTCATTTATTCCATCCATAATTAATGGTAAGTTTTCAAAATTAGCGCCCAAAATAGCATACTTATCCGTCCATTTGATTCCGTTTTTACCATCTGGGGTAACTCCAGAATGTTTTGTGCCGCTTGGAATAAACAGTATTTGCGAATATAAAGGTATTGCGAACTCATTAGTTCGTGCATAAATTACACTTTTATCTTTGGTAATTATGCGAAATCCGGTACAAGCATATGTGCTGCTAGAAAATGCAACAAAAATTGATAGAAAAAATAAAAATTTTTTTAAATACGACGTAATATATTTCATAATTAATTCCTTTTATATATCCATATATGGACCCAACCAGTATTACAAGTAAAAAACGTTTTAAACAAACAAAAAGTAGACTGCATTCATATATCCGACCTATATGAAGCTAATATTTCTCATGCTTATTACATGTTGCAAATAGC
>JASFHH010000038.1:0-15401 GCA_050123335.1 Gammaproteobacteria bacterium | reverse complement strand
ACGGACTAATTCGTGGTCGTCTACCACGAGGAGTTTTATCATTTTATTACTCACGATGATCACCTTCATGCAAAATCGTTTATATTATGCAACCTCTTGTTGCTCCCATTTTTATTATTTGTGAGTTTTATTGTTTTATTATTAGTATTGTGTCCCTGTAAGTTGACTAACCATCTCCATGGCTCGTTTTGGAGAGGGAGGAGGGGTTACTCGGATCGCTTCGCGATTACAAGGATTCTCATCCGCTCTCTAAATTAGTTGTGCTTATTTCCTCTTTCTGTACTCTGTCTTCCGTCCTCTATCTTCTGGAACGGAGAGGGAGGGATTACTCGGACACATCCTGTGTCCTCGCCCTTCGGGCCGTCGAAGCTTTGCTTCGACGTTCAAAATCGGCAGTCCTGCCGATTTTGTCGAACCCCCTGACCAATCGCTTCGCGATTGCGGTGGTTCTCATCCCCGTTCTAATCCATTCCTCTTTAAATTTAATTTCCAATTTTCTAATTTAAATTCTATCAATCGGAGAGGGAGGGATTCGAACCCCCGGAGCCCTTACGGACTCAACGGTTTTCAAGACCGCCGCTTTAAACCACTCAGCCACCTCTCCATTCTTTCTCCGAATGACTGTTGTATGCAAGCAGCCGTCCATGGAACATAGTGCAGCTCGACTATTGGAAAAAACAGCACTGGTTACCTAACGGCATATTATTTGGTATCATAACATACCGCAGCTTGTAAGTCATTAAAGTATTATTGTAAGATTTTCAATGTATTTGTGACTTTTGTTTATAAATAGTACACGGTGTTTGTCTTCAAAAACTACTTGATAACTATTATCTAAATACTATACTATTCTTGTGTTATACTTAAATTTTTTGGGGATAAAAAATGTCATTACAAGAACAAGTTGTTACAAGATCGCGGGATTCAATTCTTAGTGTGAATCGGGTATTGCGTAGTACATATTTATTATTAAGCTTAACTTTAGTATTTAGTGCAGTTACGGCTTATTTGGCGATGATTACCAATGCTGCACCAATGAATGTTTTTGTGTTATTGATTGGTTACTTTGGTTTGTTGTTTGTTACTACACGGTTACGTAATAGTGCATGGGGTTTATTGGCGATTTTTGCATTTACTGGATTTTTAGGTTATACGCTTGGGCCAATCTTGAATTTATACATCAAATCATTTAGTAATGGTACGCAGCTGGTGATGACGTCTCTTGGCGCGACCGGAGTGATCTTTTTTGGTTTATCTGCATATGCGTTAACTACCAAAAAAGATTTTAGTTATTTAGCAGCGTTTTTATTTGTGGGCATTTCTGCTGCGTTTGTTATGGGATTGGTAGGTATAGTTTTTAATTTACCGATGTTATCTTTATTGGTTTCCTGTGCTTTTGTATTGCTAAGCTCGGGTATTATTTTATTTCAAACTAGCTTGATTATTAATGGCGGTGAGCGCAATTATATCATGGCAACCATCACACTCTACGTGGCTTTATTTAACTTATTTATAAGCCTGTTAAACATTCTTTCTGCTTTTGGAGGCAGAAAATAATTTGCATTTAAAAGTTATTATATTACAATTTGATGCTCTTGCTATTGCGATCAAAATATTAATAACATAGGAGGGTGTTTTATGTATTATGAGGATTTAGGTAATCGTTGGTCTAATTCAATGGGGTTAAAAAAAGATGTTCTTCCAAGCAAAAAAAAAGAATATAAATTTACCAAAGGGCGTGTGTTATTAACTATTTATGAAAATATTATAACGCAACATTTTGTGAGGATTTTTGTTTCATGTCCTATGCTTGCCTTTGAAATGTCAAATGGTTCTGATACATGTGAGGCGATTACTTGGTACTTGTTTAGAAATGGTTCGAATGCCAATTGGAAAAAAATTAATAAATCTCAAGTAGATGAACTTAATAAGGAAGGGCATCATACAAAAATTTGTACTTCGGATAAAGTCAAAACGTATTTCTTTAAAAAACATAAAAATGATAAATGGAAGAAAATGACAAAAGAACAAATCAAAGAACAAGAATTATATCAAGGTAGCGTTACGGTTCATAGTTATCAAAAAAGTGTCAACAATGTTTGTTAGATATCAATAGTAATTTTTGCAATATAAAATATCGTGTTGGTGATGATTATCCTCACCAGCAAAAGTACATTTGATTTATTCAACCATGTAGTTTTATTTTTTTGGAATTTCTAGTAAAATTTCTAGTAAAAATTTCCAAAATTTATCAACAGTTGCGATTTCTGCTTTTTCATCAGGTGAATGAACGAATCTAAGGGTGGGTCCAATCGAAATCATGTCCCAATTAGGGAAAGTATGTCCTAATATAGCAGGTTCAAGTCCAGCGTGCATTGCAGTAACTTTTACTTCTTTGTTAAACAATTTTTTATAAATTTTTTCTGCGAGCTTTAAAATTTCCGATTCGGTATTTGGCTGCCAGGCGGGATAACTGCCAGCGCGTTTAGCGGTGCCCCCAGTGGATTCAAGTGCGATTGTAACCATTTCAGCAATTTTTTCTTTTAAACTTTCGGTGGAGCTGCGTTGCAGAGTGTAAATTTCGATATTTTTATCCGTGGTTTTAATTATGCCTATGTTTGTGGAAGTTTCGGTTAATCCAGGTATGTCGGCTGACATGGTAAAAACACCATTTGGACAAGTATAAATTGCTTTGCAAATTTTTTCTAAAGATTCTTTAGTAAAGACTTTTTCGGGCATTGAAGAGTTTGATGTTTGAATTGTTAGGTTATCATCTTTTTTTGCAAGCTCGTTTTTTATGGTTTTGGTGAATTCATCAATAAATTTCAAAAATTTGTCCTGATCTTTTTTTGCAACAATAATTGTAGCATGTGCTTCGCGTGGGATTGCGTTTGGTGCGCTGCCGCCGTCAAAGTTTGCAACTCTGATATCACAAGTATTATTTGCTTCCCATAGTAATTGATTCATAATTTTAATTGCGTTACCGCGTTCTAAATGTATATCAATGCCGGAATGTCCGCCGCTTAAACCTGTAACGATAATTTGGTAAGCTTGCGCATTACTTGGTGATGTTTCAGTGGTATAAGGAATTGTTGCATTGGTATAAATGCCGCCTGCACAGGCAATATTTATTTCGCCCTCAAGTTCAGAATCTAAATTTAATAAAATTTCGCCGTTTAATTCATCTGGTTTAACTGCGAAAGCGCCATCCATGCCATCTTCTTCGTTAATCGTAAATAAAGCTTCAATCGGGCCGTGTTTAATATCTTTGGATTGCAGAATTGTCATAATAGTAGCGACACCAATACCATCGTCGGCGCCTAAGGTTGTGCCTTTAGCGGTAACAACATCGCCATCAATATAAGCTTCAATTGGATCTTTAGTAAAATCGTGTTGAATGTCATTATTTTTTTCTGGCACCATATCAAGATGCGCTTGCAAGACAACTGTTTTACGATTTTCCATACCAGCGGTTGCTGATTTTTTTATGATAACGTTACCAAGTTTATTAACATGTGTTTCTAATCCAAGTTCTTTTCCAAAATTTTTCATAAAAGCAGAAATTTTTTCTTCGTGATGCGAAGGACGTGGAATTTCACAAAGTTTCGCAAAATTTTGCCACAATTGTTTTGGTTCCAGATTATTTATATCTTTGGCATTCATGATATTCTCCTGCTATGGTTTAATTACAACGTAGATCGTAGTGCTTTTTAAATCTTTTGGTAATGAGTTTGCTTTAATTTCCCACGGTCTTACATATGCAAATTTAATATAAGTAATTTGCGGAGCCATCAGAGCATTTTGTGTTGCTTTAAATTGCCAGGTTTCATAACCACCGGTGCCAATTAATGGCTTGTCGTTTTTAGCGGCGCTAGACGGTGTATATTTATGACTGACTAAAGTTAATAAAGTTTTATTATATGCGATTAAAAACCATGAGTATCCAGTAGTTGGATTAGATGGTAAGTTTAAAGTAAGCATTGGGTTTTCTTTGGTGATTAAGTAATTTTTCATTTTGGTTGGTGTGGCATGGCATGGTGAAATGCAAATTATGCTTAAGAAGATGATAATTGATAATAGTTTTTTCATGATACATCCTTTTATGTGTTTATATCTTTCTTTGTAGCACAATCAACTATATGTGACAATAGGTTATTGATAATATTTTGATCTAATTCGGCATTTACCGGTAAAAACCAATGTCTTTGATCGGAAAATTGAGCGCATTTAACCGCATCTTTTTCCGTCATGATTACTAATGTGTCTTTGCCAAAATCAATGTCTTTTGGCTTAAAGTTATAGTGATCGGGAAAAGGGTGTTCAATAACGTATAAGCCTAAATTACGCAAAGTAGTAAAAAAGCGTTGTGGGTTGCCAATGCCGGCAACGGCATGAATTGTTTGGTCGAGTATTTTTTTGATATTTAAATGTTGTTTGGAATCATTTACGGCAGCTAAAATAATTGCTGGTCGTAAGTGCATATCAATTGTGTTATAAATAACAAAATTAATTGATTTTAAGCGTGATATTGGTTCACGCAATGGTCCGGCAGGTAGTAAAAAACCATTGCCGAATTTACGTTGCCCGTCAACTATTGCAATTTCAATATCACGTGCTAACGCATAATGTTGTAATCCATCATCGCTGATAATTATATCGCAATTGTATTGCTCAATTAATAATTTAACCGCTTTACATCTATTAGGTGCAATTGCTATAGGGCAGTTGGTGTGTCGGGCAATGATTAAAGGTTCATCTCCTGATTCTGTAACTTTACTGGCTGCGGTTATTAATCGCGGCTCTCGTATTTTTTGTACTTTATAGCCGCGGCTTACGATTCCTGGTTTAAAGCCTTGCTGCACTAATAAATTTGCTAACCAAATAACAAAAGGAGTTTTGCCAGTGCCGCCCACAGTTATATTGCCAACAACAATTACCGGCACAGGGAAATGACAGGTGGTTTTGATTTTTTTTCGGTATAACCAACGTCTGATAATAATAATTAACCAGAAGAACCATGATAGTGGTAATAGTAAGTAACTTAAAATTGAATGTTTATACCAAATGTTTTGTATTTTCATTAATAATTATTCACCTGATTGCAAGTTTTGCAATTGAAATTATTGAACGATTGAGTTATCTGTTTTAAGCCTCAATGGCACATCCATGTGCCTCCCGACCGCGCATCCAGGGCGGTCTATTCGGCTTAAAACAGATAACCCAATCGTTCACTCTAATAATCGTTTTTATTCCTTAAACTGCATTTTGTGTAATTTCGCGTAACGGCCGTTGTGCGCTAATAGTTCTTGGTGATTGCCGGATTCTACAATGCGTCCGTGCTCAATTAATAAAATTTTATCAGCATTTTCGATCGTTGAAAGTCGATGTGCAATTACTAAAGTAGTGCAGTGCTGCATGAGTTTTTGTAAAGCAGTTTGAATTTCTCGTTCTGATTCAGTGTCGAGTGCTGAAGTTGCTTCGTCTAAAATTAAAATTGGTGCATTTTTTAAAATGGCTCGAGCAATGGCAATACGTTGGCGTTGACCTCCAGACAATAAAACTCCATTTTCACCAAGCAAAGTATCAAGTCCTTGTGGTAGTTGTTTTATGAAGTTCCATGCATTGGCAGCTTCAGCTGCCGCAATAATATCTTGCTCGCTTGCGTTTTCAAATTTGCCGTAAGCAATATTATGTCTGGCACTGTCGTTAAATAATGATACATGTTGTGAAACAAACGCAAATTGTTCGCGTAAATCAGTTAGTACAATATTACGGATATTTATACTGTCTAAAGTGATTTCACCAGTATAGCCGTCATAAAAATGTTGTAATAAATTAACAATAGTGGATTTTCCACCGCCAGATTGACCAACCAAAGCTACTATTTGTCCCGGAGCAATCTCAAAATTAATGTTTTGCAACACTGGTTTTTCTGTATTGGGGTAACTGAAATTTACATTTTTAAATGCAATCGTGCCGGTAGCTTTTTTTATTTTTGTAGTACCGTCATCAGTTTCGATTGGTTCATCAAGTACTGCAAAAACATTTTCAGCGCCGGATAATCCCCGTTGAATTAAAGCGTTTACTTTGGTAAAGTTTTTTAGAGGTTTAAGTAAGGTTAACATTGCGCCAAATAGTGCGGCAAAACCTCCAGCGGATAGCATTAAAATTGATTTATGCGACATAGATAACCAAATGGTTAGAACTAAAATTACTACCACAATTGTTTGCGGGATGATCGAGCCGATTGATTTGGAGATAGTAATTTTTAGCTCAAAGCCGCGGTTAGTTCTGGTGGCTTTGGCAAATTTAGCAGTTTCGTGTTGTTGACCGCCAAATGCGCGTACTACTTTGTATCCCTCGATAGTTTCTTCAGCAATGCTGGTGATGTCGCCCATTTGGTGTTGTAGTTTTAAATTTAGCATACGCAGGCGTTGGTTAATTTTACGTACAGTGAATACAACAATGGGTGCGCTGATTAGAAACAATACGCTTAAACGCCAGCTAATAGATAGCATGATAAAAATAAGTCCTACGATCATGCAAATTGATTGTAAAAATGTAGTTAAGGTGTCAGCGCCGGCATTTGCAACTTGTTCAACGTTGTAAATTAGATTAGCAAGCATAAAGCCGGAAGAGTGATTGTCATAATATGTGGCAGGCAAACGCAATAAATGTTTAAAAATGTCCTGGCGTAATTGCATAATTACACCACGGGAAGTTCTGGCCATAAAATAATTAGCGCAAAAACTGCTAACACATCGTACAGCAAAAACGATAGCTGCAAGCAATGGAATAAAGTGAATAAACTGCATGTCACGTGCGATAAAACCCTTATTTAAAATAGGTTTTAGCAAGTAAATAAATGACACATCACTTGCGGCGTAAATGATATTGCTGATTGATGCGATGATAAAAGACGGCCAGTAATCGCGTACATACTTTAGTACCCTCAAGTAAAGTTTCATGTTACGTATGCTGATTTTTTTAGCCATAGTTGGTCACGTAGTATATCATGAAATTTGAATTATGTGGTTGTTTTATTTTAATATAGTGCTATACTAGAAAACCTTCCATATCTAAATAGAGGTGTGAAATACGATGGAGCAAATACAAATTAAGGTACATTTGGGTTAATTGCGCTATATTGGCTTTCGTATTGCACGAACTTTAAGCACTTTCTAAATTTCACAAGATTTCTTAAGTTTAGCCATATTTTCAATATAGCGTATCTTTGATGTTCTATAAATTGAGAAAAAATATTATGAAAACGAATATTATTAAACAACACAAAAGTCATACAGGTATGTTAAGCGTCCTGATGTTAACCATCATGATTGATGTGATGGGGTTTGGTTTAATTTTTCCATTAATGCCGACCTTATTTTTGTCAACGCATGGATTAATTGTTGGTGGTGCAAGTATAGTAAGCCGTTATTGGTATTATGCAATTGCGGTAGCTATGTGGCCTTTGGGTAATTTTTTTGGCACAGCTTATTTGGGCGAATTATCCGATAAATATGGTCGCAGAAGGATCCTGATTGGGTGTTTAGCGATGGTAGCAGCTAGCTATTTAGTAGCAGGAGTTGCGATTCATTTGCATACGCTTTGGTTATTTATGATTACCCGGTTATTAGCTGGATTTTTTGGCGGCAGTTATGATATTGCCCAAGCGGCGATTGCTGATATCAGCCCGCCGGAATTAAAAGCTAGAAATATGAGTATGATTACTTTTGCTGGATCGATTGGAGTAGTTATTGGTCCATTAATTTCTAGTTTTACCGGGTCTTCAGACATGATTCATTGGTTTTCGATTGCAACGCCGTTTTGGATTGCCGGCATTTTGTCGTTGATCAATATGTTGTGGATTGCATTGGTATTTGTAGAAACTTTTCACATCAATCCGCATAAACATTTACATTGGAGTAAGGTGTTTACTGCATGTAAATTTGTGTTTGTTGATCCACGGGTGAGAAAAATGGGTTTGATTTTTTTCTTTTTTGTGGTGAGCTGGGGGTTTTATTTACAACAGATGCCTTTGGTATTAGAAAAAATATTTAATTTTAATGCGCAATTGATTGGTTTGTTTTTCTTTGTGTTGGGAGCAGGGTTGGCATTATCAATGATATTTGTGCAGCCACAGCTACTTAAATTATATTCGATGCAAACCGCATATAAATTTACGGTGTTAATGGTAGCGCTTATTTTGTTTTTGGCATCAGTGATTTTAAAAGTTAAATTGGAATGGATTTCGGTATTTTTAATTGCAGTATTTTTTATTGTTGCTTATGGATGTATTTTGGCACTAATGTCTAGTGCCGTAACCGAAAATGAACAAGGACAAGTTATGGGAGGTCTTGGCGCAGTAGGTGCAGTTGGTTTTTTGGTTACGGGAATATCATTGGCAATATTAACCAGAATATCAGTTAATTTACCAATTTATTGCGCGGTCGGCACGTTTTTTACCAGTGGAATTTTGGCGTTGTTTTTGATGTAAGTAAGGTGTCAGACACCGCAAAACTTTTCTTCAATTTAGTTAAATATTTGTTTATGATAATAGCATTTAAATCTTTCTTTTTTGGTTTTGGATAATGTCCAAATTTATTTTCTTGGTATAAAGCATTAGATAATAATTTATTTATTTTTTTTAATTTAAATTTTTCACGAGCTATTATTTTTTCTACACATTTAGCGATTTTTTTGCATAATTTATCACCCGGGTCTTTTTTTACAACATCCCATAATTTGTCTTTAATCACAGCTAATAAAACTTTATTATCTCCACCTGAAAGTTCATTTATATATTTTATTGATATGGATTGTTTATTTTTCTCTGTGTCAAGATCAATTAAAATATTATCGGGGTATAACATAAAATTGGGGCATAATATAAAATAAAATTTATTCGGTTTAATTTTAGATCGAATTCTATTTATGTTGGCGCATCTGTAAATCCTTTCAATTAAAGTTTTTACAATATAAGGTTTGTTTGATAACACAGCTTTATGTATTGTATTAAATAGTTTGTTGTTTGTTGCAAACACATATTTTAAATATTCATCATTACTAATGATTGAAGATTTTCTAGCACGATCCAGTTCTTGAAAGTATAAATTCAAGCATTTTGCATTTCCTGCTTCAAGCAGCAAATGTAAAGGAGTATCGCCAAACGAGTTTTTACCAATTAATTGCTCTTTATATTCAGGTTTAGTAATTTTTTTATTGTTTAAACCCATGCTTAAAACTCGTAGATGACGAGACAAAAAATAATAACCAGCCTTAGCAGCAGAATGCATACATGAAAAATTACTTTCATTTTTACTAAGATATATTTTCTTACGTTGTCCGTTCTTAATATGTAGCGAGTTAATCCTTGCAAAAAACAATTCTAGTATTTCTTTTTTTCCGGTTATTAAACATTGTTGATATGCTGTTACTCCAGACTTATTTGGCTTTGTTAATAATTTTACATATAATTTAGAGTATTGTTTTTCTTTTGATTCTGATTTTAAAAGATCATCAATTTTTTTTAGATAAATTTTTATGCATTCTATGTCTGTTGTTTTAGCTTCTTTGATCCCCGCGTGTAATGGGGAAAAATTATCTTTATCGGTGCCAAAGACTAAACTTTTATATTCTGAAATATTAATAATCTTTTCTTGTTTGAGTATGTCAATTTTTTTGAAATAAAGACGCAAGTTTTCGGTTGAACCATATCTTAAAAGGTCGTGTATCGGCATAAATCCTTTTTTGGTTTTATGCAAAAACCAATATTTTATAATGTTTAAATTTTCTATATCATCTATAAATAATTTAAACAAAAAATTTGACTTTTCTAAAGCTTGATTTCGATTTTTGGATAAAATAACAAATGGTAAATGTAAAATATCTCCTAGATGACTATCACCGGATTTACTTAATTGTTTCAGTGCTTCTATATTGTTCTTGTTTTTATGAAGAATACTCGTTACTTCACATTTCTTTTCATTGCCTCTTATATAATTTACAATATAAGTATGTATAGCTTGCGCTATTTGACAACGATAGGGTAGTCTTTTTCTCTTAAACATAACTTACCTTATTTGTTAAAACATTACTATTTTAATTATAGTATTTGATTATTAAGATAAGCTTAAGAACATCGAAAACAGTTAATTTTGTGGTATTTCTCTTAATTCTGAATGGAAAATGATGGATTTATATATAAATATCAGTAAGTTATTGCAATTTGCGTTTTGGTAAAATCAAAATGCAAATAATTCCCGCAATTGAAGTCGCAATTAAATAATAACTTGGTGATTGCAAAATTTTGGTATAATGAATTAGAGCCATTGCAATTAGTGGAGTTAAACCGCCGAAGATTGCAAATCCTAAATTATAGGCAAATGCTACGCCGGAATAACGCATATTAGTTGGGAAAATTTCAGCTAATACTGGTGGAATTAATCCCCAGATGCTGCCAAAAATCAATGTGCTTAATAACATTGGAATCCATAATGAAAGGTTGCCCTGCACAAACATATTAAAAATCGGATAAGCAAATACTAAAGATAAAATTCCAATAATTAATAGCCAGGTTTTTTTGTTGATAAAGTCAGAAATAAAGCCAAAGATTACAATTAAGATGGTTGAAATAAATAGTGATATAGTGTTAATCCAGGCAAATGTTTTGGGTGAATAGGCTAAAATTTTAGTTAAATACGCCGGGGTAAATAGAAATAGCAATACAGTCATGCAGGCACCAAGTGCTACTAAAAACATTCCGCAAATAAATGAACGAAAATTAGTTGTTAATACCTCAAGTAACGGAAATTTAACAATTTTATTTTCGATGGCGTTAAATAAAGGTGATTCATAAAATTGTCGACGTAAAATATAACTAATTCCGCCTAGAATCCCGCCAAAGAAAAACGGCAAACGCCATGCCCAATTAGTTATTTGTGTTTGCGTAAATATCATATTTAAAATTACATGGATAATTGATCCTAATACAATGCCATTAACTAATGAAAAAAAGATCAAACTGCATCCGAGTCCATGGCGCTCTGGTACTGATTCGCTAATATAAGTAATTGCTCCAGGAATTTCTCCGCCGATTGAAAAGCCTTGCAATAATCGTAAAATTAATAAAATGATTGGAGCAGCAATGCCAATGCTTTGGTAACTTGGAACCAGGCCAATTGCAAAAGTTGAGATGGCCATTAAAAAAATGGTTAAAGTAAAACTGATTTTGCGGCCAATTTTATCGCCGTAATGACCAAAGACAAATCCTCCAATTGGTCGAATTAAATATCCTACAGAAAAAGTTGCGAAAGTTGCTAATAAAGATGTTATATAGTTTCCAGTAGGAAAAAAATTATGTGCAATATAACCAGCGAGCAAAGCATAAATAATAAAATCATAGAATTCTAATAGACCGCCTAAACTTGACAAGAAAATCAAATGTTTTTGTTTTTGACTAAATGGAAAAATTTTTGTCATTTTTTTACTGCTTTTACCTCATTAAATAAACGAGTAACGTTCCCCAGATAGTTAATAAAACATTACCAAATGCATAGGGTACAGTATAACCTAAAGCCGGCATTGAGCTATCTGATTCTTCTTTAAGAGCATTAAGTGCGGCAGTTACCGTACCGGCGCCAGTTAATGCACCAAATAATAATACTGGATTAATTTTAAGAATAAATTTACCGAAAAGCAATCCCAAAATCATTGGCATTAACGTCATAATGATTCCGGCAAAAAAGATAGCAGGTCCGGAAGTTTGAATGGCGTGTATTGCTTTAGGTCCGGCAATTAAACCAACGCAGGCAATAAATAAATTAAGACCTAGATCAACAAATATCCATTGCACACTTGTGGGAATTTGACCAAAAGTAGGATGAACGCCACGCAGCCAGCCAAAAATTAATCCGGAAACTAAAACACCGCCGCCAACACCTAAAGTGACTGGAATACCAAAAACTGGTACAGCTGCCAACCCAAGTAAAGTTCCTAAAAAGCAACCAATTCCTACCATTACTAAATCGGTCATAACTACTTGTCGTTCTGGATAACCTAAATATTTTACTAAAGCTTCTACGTGTTCTTGGCTGCCTGCGACTTGCCACACATCGCATTTTTTTACTGTGGTTTGATGGGTGATTGGAATTTCATGATTCTGTCGAGTAATTTTTTTCAAAAAACAGCCATGTCCGTGTTTTTGACTAATTTCTTCTAAAGTTTTACCAACAGCATCTTTATTTAATACGCAGATTTCTAAAATTTCACCAGTGATATTGATAGCATCCTGAGTAGAAACTTCGGCGCCGATTTTTTGGCTTGCATGGGTTAATGTTTCACGTTTGCCGATTAAAGTTATAATATCATCGGTTTGGATCGTAGAATTTGGTTCTGGCTGAACTATTTTTTCAGCGCGAATGATACGATCGACTTCAACATTTTGGGTAAACATATTTTCAATTTCTTGTACAGTTTTACCAATAACGTCGGGATTTTCTACTTTGTAAGCGCGCAAATTAATGCGTTTCGACCAAAAAAATAATTCGGGAACGGCAGTGGTTATTTCAGTTCCACCTGACATAGCTTGTTTTAGTTTTAAACTTTCGGCTTTTAAATCAATCCGCATTAGTTTTGGTATTAATTTAAAAAATAAGATTAAACCTGCGGTACCGAAAATGTAAGTAATTGCATAAGCGATTGCAACATTACTTTCCATAGTTACTTTGCTTGCAGCGGAAATTGCCAAATGTTTAATTGCACCATCCGCGGTGCCAATTACTGCAGATTGTGTCATGCCGCCGCCAAGTAATCCTGCGGTTGTGCCTGGATCGAAATGTAAAAATTTCCCTAAAATTAACGCGGTAATTAAACCGACAATTGCAACTACAAATGATAATAAAATATATTTAATGCCTTCAGCTTTGAGTGAACCAAAAAATTCTGGTCCGACTTTATAACCAATGGTGAAAATAAATAATGAGAATGCAACGGTTTTTAATAATCCGGGAATTTGTATGTCAATTTGGCCGATTATCAATGCTGCAATTAATACACCGGCAGTGGAGCCAAGATTAAAATTATAAAATTTTATTTTACCAATAAAATATCCGATACCAACGGCTAAAAAAACAGCTAATGATGGGTGGTTGCGTAGTAGTTCAAAAATGCTGTGGAACATAATGTTTCTCCCAATTTGATTAGGTGCCGTCATCCCGCGGTTTAACCGCGGGATCCAGAGAAAGGTAACTAAACAGCCTGGATCCCGCGATCAACTAACTGGGTCGCGGGATGACAAAAATTTTATTTCTTCTTTTGCCAATATTTATAATATTCTTCCAATAATTCACTAATGGCTTCACCGATTTTAGTATATTCATCATCAGGTAAATTAGCCAATGAAACTCGTACGGACATATCCGGAGCATCAAATCCGCCGCCATTTAGTAAAACCACAGATTTTTCGGAGGCGAGCCGCATTACAAAATCTATTGGTTCGAAAGTTTTTTCTAAATAATCAGCAAATTTTTGATCGTATCTGGTTGCAGCAAGTTTCGGAATATCGATTATTGTATAATAATGTGTTCCATATTTGTTTTCTGGACAGTCAATGCCGATAGCTTTATATAATAATTCAAAACGATGTTTGACAATTTCTTGAGCGGTTTGTTTGTATTTGTTTTCTTTATCTATCAAACAATATAAAGAAAAGAAAGCAATTAAAACTTGTTGTGGTGTGGAAAGCCCAGCAGTATGATGCAATGCAACTGAACGGCTGTCTGCAACCATACGATCAATTAATTTCATTTTGTCTGGATCAAGTTCTACCGTGCTGTAGCGTTTGTGCAATTCGGCAAAATCTTTTCTAGGTAAGCGGGCAATCATTTTGTCAAAAACATTATTTTCATGAATACCGATAACACCTAAACGCCAACCGGTTGCGCCGAAATATTTTGAATAAGAATAAACTAAAATTGTATTGTGAGGCGCAATACTAATTAATGATTTGAATCCGTTAACAAAAGTTCCATACACATCGTCGGTTAATAAAATTAAATCAGGTCGTTTAGTTTTAACTAAATCAGCAATTTTTTCCAGTGAATCTTGATGCATGCATACTGCAGTTGGATTAGAAGGATGTACCAAGAAAAATGCTTTGACCTTTGGATCAAGCAGTTTTTCGAGTTCTTTATTTGGATATTGCCAATAATTATTTTCGTCTTGTACAATTTCAAGTTCAACAAACTCGTAATCATTTAGGCGCGGAATTTCAATGTACGGAGTAAAAATTGGTGAGCCTAAAGCAATTTTATCTCCTTTATGTAATAGTTTATTTTCCATTAAACTATTAAAAATATAATCCATTGCAGCAGTACCGCCTTCGGTAGGGAATAAATCAATTTTTCCTGGTGGTGGATTATTTGCACACATTTCCTGATCAATATATTTTTGAGTGATAATTTCACAGCATTCTAACATGCGGTCAGGATATGGATAATGATCGCCTAAAATTGCGTCTACCATTTCGCAAACAAATTTATCTCCATCGATTTTTAGTTCATTTCTGACATAATCAAAAGCTTTTTTTAAAAACACAATATGCTTATCGTCTTCGTGCTGATTAAGAAAATCTTCAAATCGCTTTTCAAGACCTTCTGTTTTAGCAAAGCTGCCAAAAGTAGGGCGGATGGCATTGCGTTCAGATTCTTCTACAGCAAAATGCCCAAAAAGAAAAAAAGCATCGCGAGGAATATTGGCAACCCAGTTTGGATTACCGCGACCAGCATTTAACATCATTCTTTCTTGGTGTGAGCTTGCAAGCTGGATTAGCTTATTTTTGAGTTCAAATGGACTGAGTGCTTCAAAACGCTTTTCTTCAGTAATCTTAATCATGAGTTCCTCCGTGAGAAATTAAATCCAATAAATTAATAGTACATCAAATTTAAGAGAATATTAAGAATGATGAGAAGGATAATTATTGTACGGCTTTCGTGCTTATGCAAAAGCCGTACTTTTTATGTATAGTGGTGCTATAATTCTTAATTGACCTAGCTGGGTTTGGCTAGTATTATGCATTGTTTTGTCATGGTTTTTCGGGGTATAGCGCAGTCTGGTAGCGCGCCTGCTTTGGGAGCAGGATGTCGGGGGTTCAAATCCCTCTACCCCGACCAGTAGTGGTGTCAAGTCTAGACTTGAGACTTGATATTTCAAGTCTCAGGCGTGTATAAGTCTCAAGTCTAGACTTGACACCAATGGTGGGCGTAGCTCAGTTGGTAGAGCCCCGGATTGTGATTCCGGTCGTCGTGGGTTCAAGTCCCATCGTCCACCCCATTTATTGGGGCCGTTAGCTCAGTTGGTAGAGCAGCTGACTCTTAATCAGCGGGTCATAGGTTCGAGACCTA
>JASFHH010000037.1:0-16590 GCA_050123335.1 Gammaproteobacteria bacterium | reverse complement strand
CACCAGTATTATTGATTGATGTGGTTGGAGTTGGCTATGAAGTTTATGCTTCGATGAATACTTTTTATAAGCTTCCAGAAATTGGCAAAGAAGTAACTTTGTATACACATTTAATTGTACGCGAAGATGTGCATGACTTGTATGCCTTTTTTGATTTGCGCGAACGCTCATTGTTTCGTACTTTAATTAAAGTAAATGGAGTCGGACCGCGCATGGCAATGGCAATTTTGTCCAGCATTGATCCAGATGAGTTTGTATTTTGTGTGGAAAGTGGTGATGCTGCAAGACTAACGCACATTCCTGGAGTTGGTAAAAAAACTGCTGAGCGATTAATTGTGGAAATGCGTGATCGTTTAAAAGATTGGCGAATAGCAAATGATAGTAATAAAGCTGCTATGCAAGGTGTAACATCATCTATGGATATTAACAGTGCTACCCGCGATGCAATTAGCGCATTAGTGGCATTGGGATATAAACCGCAAGATGCTAGTCGTGCGGTATCTAAACTGGATGCGGCAGAGTTGACTAGTGAAGAAATTATTCGGCAGGCATTAAAACAAATTTAGGAATTTATTATGCTCAAAACAGATCGACTAGTAGTTACCGAACAATTATCTGAAGATGAGATTGATGATCGTGTTATTCGGCCAAAAACATTAGATGATTATATTGGTCAAGCATCCGTACACGATCAGATGGAAATTTTTATCGCTGCAGCAAAAAAACGCCAGGATGCATTAGATCATGTGTTAATTTTTGGACCTCCAGGATTGGGCAAAACTACTTTGGCGCATATTATTGCGCATGAAATGGGGGTAAACTTGCGTACAACTTCCGGTCCGGTTTTGGAAAAAGCTGGAGACTTGGCGGCGTTGCTTACTAATTTGGAAGACAGAGACGTATTGTTTATTGATGAAATTCATCGTTTAAGTCCTTATATTGAAGAAATTTTATATCCGGCAATGGAAGATTATCAGTTGGATATTATGATTGGTGAAGGTCCATCAGCTCGCTCAATTAAATTAGATTTACCACCGTTTACTTTAGTTGGTGCAACTACAAGAGCAGGGTTGTTAACTTCGCCGCTGCGTGATCGTTTTGGCATTGTGCAACGTTTGGAATTTTATAATGTTGATGAGTTAGCAACGATTGTGCAGCGTTCAGCAGATATTTTAAAAATAAAAATTGACGAGCATGGAGCCATTGAAATTGCTAAACGTGCGCGCGGTACGCCAAGAATTGCTAACCGTTTATTGCGTCGCGTAAGAGATTATGCGCAAGTGAAAGCTGATGGTAATATTTCGCAAACAGTTGCTGATAAAGCACTTAATTTGTTGGATGTTGACTTACATGGTTTTGATATGTTGGATCGTAAATTATTACTAGCGATGATTAATAAATTTAATGGCGGGCCGGTTGGAGTTGATAGTTTAGCTGCGGCAATTAGTGAAGAGCGTGGTACTATTGAAGATATTTTGGAGCCATATTTAATTCAAAAAGGTTTTATGATGCGTACTCCGCGTGGTCGGGTTGCAACGCAACATGCTTATGTGCATTTTGGAATTAAAGCCCCGGATGATATAACTACGCAGAAAGATTTATTTGAGTAGTTTTTTGTCATCCCGCGGCTTGACCGCGGGATCCATGTGGTTTATGTATTTTTTTGCTGGATTCCGCGATTCCTCCGGTCAACTGACTTGGCCGCAGGACAGGCTTTGGCTAGGTCGCGGAATGACAAGAGGTTAAAATGAAACAATTCATTTACACAACTAGGGTTTATTATTCCGATACTGATGCTGGTGGTGTGGTTTATCACGCTGATTATTTAAAGTATATGGAGCATGCACGAGCGGCTTGGTTTTTGTCTTTTGGCTTTAACGTACGTGATTGGCATGATAAGGGTGTATGTTTTGCGGTGCATTCAACGCAATTAAACTATTTAAAGCCGGCGCGGCTTTTGGATGAGTTGCAAGTTACTTGCGATATCTTAAAGGTTGGCAAAGCTTCTTTGGAGATAAAACATGTGGTGCGTAATACTCAAGATAATGATTTGATTTATTGCCAAGGTATAATTAAGTTGGCATGTGTAAATGATAACTTATGTTTACAAAGTATTCCAAATGAGTTATCGCAACAATTAAAATAAGGGAACATCTAATGACAGTAGATTCTTCAGTAATTCAATATTTTTTATCAGCAAGTTCTGTAGTTAAATTAGTACTGTTGATATTGTTTTTGGCTTCATTTGTTTCCTGGGTGTTTATTTTTCAACGTTGGTTTTTCTTGCGTTGGTCGCGTAATAAGTTAAATTCATTTGAAAATCAAATTTGGCAAACGGAAAATCTTAATACTTTTTATCACGCGCTAAAGGAAAAAAATAATCGCAGCGGATTGGAAAATATTTTTTGCGCAGGTTTTAAAGAATTTTCCCGTTTGAGCAATAAACAGCATATTACGCATGATGTTGTGGTTGAAGGAGTGCAGCGGGCCATGCGCGTAGCACATACGCAGGAAACAGATAATTTGGAAACGCATTTACCGTTTTTGGCTACGGTTGGTTCAGTTAGTCCTTATGTTGGTTTGTTTGGAACTGTATGGGGAATTATGATGGCATTTCAGGCCTTAGGACGTGTGCAGCAAGCTACTATTTCTATGGTGGCTCCGGGTATTTCAGAAGCATTAATTGCTACAGCGATGGGATTGTTTGCTGCAATTCCAGCAGTGATCGCATACAATCGTTATACACATGCAATAGATAAAATTTTAAATCGTTATGCAGCATTTGAAGAAGAATTTTCTAATTATTTGTTAGGTTTTCTAGGGCAAAAGCAATGAAAAACTATCGCCGTCGTCCAATAGCTGAGATTAATATAGTTCCATATATTGATGTAATGTTGGTGCTATTAGTTATTTTTATGATTACCGCGCCGCTTTTGAGTCAAGGTGTGCATGTCAATTTACCAAAAGCACAAGCTCGGGCATTGTCAATTAAACAAAAAACTCCTCTTATTGTTTCAGTTGATAAACATGGAAAATATTATTTGAATTCTTCTGATAATAACAATATTTCTTTATTGCCACAGCAATTGATGAATCGTGTTGCAGCAGAATTAGCGCTTGCTAAGCAAAATGGTAAAT
The DNA here is from genome assembly GCA_050123335.1 of Gammaproteobacteria bacterium. Taxonomy (GTDB): domain Bacteria; phylum Pseudomonadota; class Gammaproteobacteria; order UBA12402; family UBA12402; genus JASFHF01. Next base: position 13,452 of record JASFHH010000037.1, on the reverse strand, counting down.
CAATTACTGTATTAGTGAAAGGTGACCAGGCGGTTAGTTATGCAAAAGTGGTGCAGGCAATGGTTTTACTTCAGCGTGCGGGTGTTAAGCAAGTTGGTTTAATGACGGTTGATCCGGATAAAGTATGAAGAATAATTTTTATAAAAAATCTTTTGTTTTTGCTGCGGTTTTATATGTTACCGCATTTATGGTGTTGTTTGGCAGTTTAAATTTTAAAAATCATTTACGTACGGCGGTTTTGCCAAATTCATCACCAAAAATTGTGCACGCAACCGCGGTTAATCAACGGCAAATACAACAACAAATAAACAAAATTAAAGCGGAACGTCAAGCTAAACATCGTGCCGAAATTGCTCGACAAAAGCATTTAATCGATTTAGCCAGGCAAGCCAAACAACAGAGAATTGCGGAACAGCGCCGCTTAATTAAGCTTAAAGAACAACAGAACAAAATTGCACAACAACAAAAATATCAAGCTGCATTGGCAAAGAAGAAATTAGTGCAAATGCAGCAGCGACAGCAAAGAATGCAGCAACATTTGGCTGAATTAAAAAAACGTAATTTAGATACACAAACTGAAGTAGAAAAACAATTACAGCAAGAAATTGCGGCTAAACAACAGCAAATTGCTGCAGTACAAACTAAGCAGGAGTTAACGGAAATCAATAAATATAGATCATTAATTATTAATGTAATTGAACAGAACTGGATTATTCCGTCCAAAATTGATAAAAACTTATCAGCACAATTGTTGATTAACTTAGCTCCAGGTGGCACAGTTTTGGGGGTTAAAATATTAAAAAGCAGCGGCAATGTAGCATTAGATAATTCGGCAGTTACTGCCGTATGGAAATCTTCGCCATTGCCAGTGCCAAGTGCTGTGAATATTTTTAATCAAATGCGAAAATTGCATTTAACCGTTAGACCGGAGGGGTATGTAAACGATATCGGGGTACGTAAAAATGGGGTCAAGGCTTGAATTTTATACTTTGGTTTAATGGGTAAAAGTGGTGGGGTTAGGTTTTGGTTTTTTTAATTTAAAGTGTAAAATTCAAGCCTTGACCCCGCTAAGTGGTACCACTAACCTTGCTACGGAGATATAGGTGGAAAAATGAAAAAACTTATAATCATAATAACAGGTTTACTACTGTTAACTATCCAATTACCTGCACAAGCAGTTTTAAATCTTGAATTAACTGCGGGTTTAAATCAAGCTTTGCCAATTGCTGTTGTTCCTTTTCAAGAACAAAATGATTCATCGTTGCCGGTTAACATTTCAAATATTATTGCGCAGGATTTAAAAAATAGTGGCAGATTTAAGTTGGTTGATGGGGATGCTGATATAAAAAGTACTGATTTTAAAGCTTGGAAAGCGCTTGGTGTCAATGATGTCATAAATGTCAGCGTTAAAACACAGGCAGATGATAAATATAAAGTAACTTTTAGTTTATCCGATGTTTATAAACATGCTAACTATTTTGAGAAGACTTTAAATTTACATGTTAATCCAGTTTTGGTTAGCAAGGCTTATGTAATATCATCAAATAACTTACGGCGTTTGGCACATAAAATTGCTGATGTAGTTTATCAAAAGCTTACTGGTGAGCGCGGTATTTTTTCTACCAAAATTGCTTATATATTGGTACAACGTTCGCCAAATCAGCCAAGCAAATATTCGTTAATGGTGGCAGATGCTGATGGTTATAATCCGCGCGCGATTTTAACATCAACACAGCCAGTTATGTCTCCAGCCTGGTCGCCAAATGGTAAAAGTATTGCATATGTGTCTTTTGAAAATCGCCGGGCATCTTTGTTTGTTTCTGATGTAGCCACTGGTAAACGGCGTTTGGTTACTCAATTTTTAGGTATTAATGGCGCACCAGCTTGGGCGCCCGATGGTAGGCATATAGCTGTAGTGTTATCTAGAGGTAATGGTACCAAAATATTTTTAGTTGATTTGCAAAGCGGCAAACTTTCGCAGTTAACTAATGGTTGGTTAATTGATACTGAGCCGGCATTTGCTCCTGATGGTAAATCGATGTTGTTTACTTCCGATCGTGCAGGTTCGCCGCAAATTTATTGGCAGCATTTGGCTACTAACATGTTACAAAGAATAACTTTTGTTGGTAATTATAATGCAAGAGCTTCTTTTACTCCAGATGAAAAAAATATTGTAATGTTGCATCGTGATAATGAAGGTTTTAATATTGCAATACAAAATTTATCAACAGGGGTGGTAACTATATTGGTTAATAATTGTGACAATCAATCACCAAGTATAGCGCCAAACGGCCGCATGGTGATTTATGCAACACATGATCAAAATAATCATGGAGTTTTAGCTTTAGTTTCGACTGATGGCAAGGTAGAATTGACTTTGCCGGAAAGTGATGGAGAGGTAAGGGAACCAGCATGGGGACCGTTTATATAGTATTGCGGGACGTGAGCTTTACATAATTACAAGGCCGTGTTTGTTGCTTTGTAATATGTAAAGCTCCGTCCCCAATTCTGATTAGATATAGGGGTAACAAAATGAAAAAAATACTTTATTTCGGTTTAATTAGTGGTTTGACTTTATTGTTATTTGGTTGCGCATCGCATTTTGGTTCCATAGCAGCTGGCAGTTCTCAGGGGACAGCTGCGACAGTGCAGACTAAAGGTTTGGGTGAAGTAAGTGATTTGCAAGCTTTGCGTAGTTTGCAAACTGATCCTGGTCCGCATAACGGAATTTTGGCAGTGCGAAGTTTTTATTTTGGTTTTGATCGTTATGATGTGAGTCCGCAGGATTTGCCAATTATTCGTGCGCATGCGCAATATTTATTGCAACATCCAGCAAAACATGTAGTAATAGAAGGTAATACTGATATTCGCGGTAGTCGCGAATATAATATTGCTTTGGGACAAAGACGAGCGAATGCGGTACAAAATATTTTGCGTATGCAAGGTGTGCAGGCTAGTCAGATTCGTACAGTTAGTTATGGTGCAGAAAAACCAATTGCTTATGGAAATACAGAAACTGCTTATAGTTTGAATCGTCGCGATGATTTACGATACGAGGATTAAAAATATGTGTATAAAGTGGATGAAAACAATTATTGTAGTGTTATGTTTGATTGTTCCGGTAGCTGTGTTTGCTGATGAAGCTCCCGTGGTGGATCTTGATTCAAGTTCGGCTCAAACCCCGGCGGATAATGGCGCGACAGCGGATCAACCAGTTGTGCCTTTAGCTAAACAGGTGCAGCCAGTATCAACTTCTTCTGGAATGGCCGATCAGGCAATGCCAACAGATATAAATGGACGAGTGGCGCGCTTAGAGCAGCAGCTTAATTATCTACAGCAGTTAAATGTGCCGGCTAAGCTGGATCAATTGCAGCAAGCGATTGCTGTATTGCGTGGTTTAATTGACATACAAAGTAAGCAGCTTCAACAGTTAGAAACACAGCAGCGAACTTTGTATGCAGATTTAGATAAGCGTATTGCAACATTGTCAGGAAAGCCTTCTGCGACTGCAACGCAGCAAACCAGTGATGCTGCGTCAAGTGCTGCTTCTGAAACTGCGTCAACTGCGGATTCAACAGCAGATTCAACAGCAGCGACTACAGATGCTTCAGCGAAAGAAACCCAAGCTTATCAAAGTGTATTTAGTTTAATTAAAGATAAGCGGTATACTGCGGCGATTTCATCATTAAAGGATTATTTGCGTCAATACCCAGAAGGAAAATTTGTTGCGGATGCACATTATTGGTTGGGTGAGCTTTATATTATTTCTGGCGATAGTGACAATGCGATTGTTGAGTTTAATTTAGTGGTAAACAAATATAGTAGTTCGTGTAAAGCTGCTGATTCGTTGTTGAAATTGGCAGATATAGCATTCAATAATGCTCGTTTTAATCAGGCAAAACAGTATTGGCAGACTATTGTAAGCAAATATCCTAATTGCAGCGCAGCCCGCATTGCAAGCAGCAAATTGCAAAAATTGCAGCAATCAGCTATTGTTAGTTAATATTGCCTAAGAAATCCGGCAATCTGTGAAGGTTGACGGATTATGCGTGATCTATTACTATATCGCCTTTTGAACAACTTTATTGAAAGTTTTGGGTCGTTAGCTCAGTCGGTAGAGCAGTAGGCTTTTAACCTATTGGTCGAGCGTTCGAGTCGCTCACGACCCACCATATCGTCTACTAATTAAGATTTTTGGGTCATCCCCGAACGGGGGCACAATTATTCAAGTACATAATACTCTCAATAGAGTGGCAAATTCACTGTAGAGATAGAGCCAGAGGAAATTTATTAAGGAATGATGGGTGAGGACAAATAAAGTTTTTATTGTATGTTATATCGGTAGTATCTTGGAGTGGTATGATTTCGCAATTTTTGCTGCTTTTTCTCCAGTTATTTCAAAACTATTTTTTCCTGCATTTAATCATACCAATGCATTATTAATGACTTTTGCAGTGTTTTCGGTGGGTTTTTTTGCCAGACCCTTTGGTGCGATAGTGTTTGGGTATATTGGAGATACAAAAGGCAGGAAAAGAGCATTATCAAAAACTATTATTTACATGACGATAGCAACTGTTTTAATTGGTTGCCTTCCTGGATATAAGGCAATTGGTATTTTATCACCACTACTACTAGTTTTATTCAGATTGATTCAAGGTTTTTCCGTTAGCGGGGAATTCCCAGGTGTGATGACATTTTTCAAGGAAAGCTTTAAAGGAAAAAGGTCTGGATTCTTCACAAGCTTTAGCGTAAGTGGAACGGTCTTAGGAATTGTTTTAGGCTATTTCATTAGTACAGTTATTTACGCCATTTTCAGAGGAAGTCTATTGTTTTCCATAGGCTGGAGAATACCTTTTTTGTTGAGTGTGCTTTTAGGAGTTGTTGCATATTATTTGCGTGCAAAGGTTGATGAAACATTTTCTTTTGAAGCGTTGAAACGAGACAATTCTATAGAGAGACAACCAGTTAAATCAATATTTTTTAAGTATAAATCAAATGTATTGAGTATTATTGGTTTGTTTTGGGTAAAGGAATTGTCGTTTTATTTAATATTTGTATACTTACCTGTATATTTAATCCAAGTTCATCACTATGTAAAAGCATCTATAATGATGGAAAATGCAATTAATATGTTTTTGATCGCATTATTGCTGCCTTTATTTGGTCATTTTTCAGATAAAATTGGAAATGTAAAATTTGCCATTTTTTCAATATTATTTTTAATTATCGGAGCTTTTCCTGTTTATTATTTAATAATAAATAGAGGTTATATTTTTGCCATGGCATTACAGTTGCTATTAGCGATTATTATGTCATCATATCAAAGTGGTTTGCCGGGAATTGCTGCGGCTCTTTTTCCTGCGAACGTTAGGTTTTCAGGGCTTTCATTATGTATTAATATATCTGCTGCACTATTTGGAGGAACAGCACCATTTTTAGCAGCATATTTGATTAAATTAACAGGAACCTATTACGCTTCTTGTTATTATCTTATTATAGCCTCAGTTGCAGCCTTATTTTGTCTGATGATTTTGCGAAAAAAGTTTGGGGAAGTTTTAGTTTAAAAGGTGAGAGAATGTATTACATTATTACGTCATCAAAAGGTGATTATCTATCTAAATTTGTAAAGCAGCTTCAAAATAAAGCTAATATTTGTTTGATAACAGATCGACAACTTATAGAAAAAAATATTAAAATAGGGAAACATGATAAATTTTATATTCCATCTGATATGGTTTACGGAGTAATTCGTGACCACTTTGATCCGTGTTGGCAAGGGATAATTGAAAAATGTAGAGATAAATATCTCTTTAGGCAGAATTTACGTAACTTATATCCTGATTTTATTTTCAATAAAACAACTTTAGATGAGATTGATAAATGTTCATTCGATTTCACAAAAAGAAAGCGATATATTATTAAACCAACAATCGGTTTTATGGCAGGGGGCGCCAGGATAATCAGTAAAAGTTCAAATTTAGATAAAGTAAAAGAAGAAATACGATGTGAATTAGATAATTTTGCTCGTTTATACCCTGATATATTTTCATCCGACATCTTGATCGAAGAGTGTATCGAAGGTGGGGAAGAGTTTGCAGTTGATATGTATTACGATAATGATGGACTTCCTAAAATAGTTAATATTTATGGCCACCCTTTTTCCGCCAGGCCAGAGTATTTGCAACTTCTTTATTATGCGAGCAAGGAATTATTTAATAAATACTACGATTCTTTTTATAAGTTTTTTGATGATTTTAATTCGGATAGGAGTATAACCTCATTTCCAATACATGCTGAATTTATGTTGAATGAATCTGGAGAATTTGTTCCCATTGAATTCAATGCTGGTCGTTTTGGCGGAATGGGTGTAGCCGATTTAACCTATTATGCATTCAAAATACAACCTATCTTGAGTTACTTTCAAGGGAAGTTTCCTGATCGTGTTTCTATTTGGAAAGGGCAAGAGCAGGATTTATTTTGTTGGGTTCTTGCATATAATGCAGCTGATTATAGTTTGGATGAGTATAGACCCAATCATGCTTTGTTTAAGAAAATGTTGCCTGAAAATGCAATGCTTCTTGAATATGTTGAATTGGATTATAAAAAAATGCCGGCGTTTGCTATTGCATACTTAAAACTGAAAAATGCTGTGGATATTAAGAAAATACTTTCTATTGAGTTTAATGATTGTTTTGAAAAAAAGGATAATTGATAGTGCAGAATGCGTTGAAGGAAAAACTTTTACGATTTAAGGAAGATGAAGAACTTCTGCAATCGATATTGCGAGATTATAAAATTCCCGTTATGGTTTTGGATAAGAATTGTAAAATCATTAATATTAATGATAAAACAAAAAAATTACTTCGTAAAAACTATTTATTTCAAGAAGGTGTTTCTTGGTTAGATTTTTGTAGAGAGAATAAATTTATTATGGATTCCGCGTTAGATTCTTTTTGTTTAAAGGATAATGCGAATGTTGATTCTTTTAAAATAACTGTTTCAAATGATGTTGCTGTTGATGTTGTGGTTGAATGGAATGTGATGAGCTTCATGTATTATCAGATACTTATTGGCAAGATTCTTTCGCAGCACAATATAAAGCAGCTTTTAGATCCAAAAGAAGTTTCTTTCGACACAAAAACTACGGCTGATCCACTTTCAATTGCAATAGCAGAAAGATTTTCTGCTTTAGCTGATGAAATAGTTGATAGAAGCGTTTTGGAATCTTTTCTGAAACAGATTGTAAATTCGGTAAATAACCAGGGTAATTTGAAAAATGCAAACTTTGAATATCTAACGTTAAGTAAAAAAAGTCGAAAAATATTAGGAATTAATAATGTACGTGATGTTATTGGAAAAAAAGTCGATGTTTTGGGTTCCCTTCCATTAAAGTATATTCATCAAATTCAAGAAATTGATGAAGTTGTTGCGAAAACAAAAAAAGTAAAAGTAGGAATAAAAGGAGAGCCGTTCTTGGATTTTGAAGGAAAGGTAAGACAATTAAGTATTACTAAAATACCTTTGCTGGATAAAGAAGGGAATATGGTCTTTTTGTTAACTTTGGCTATTAATGCCGAAACATTACAAGAACCTACGCAAGTCAGGAAGTTTTATCGATTGTTATATCGTTCTTCAAAAACAGCACATTTGATGTTTTTGAAGCACTATGGTTTTGATCAATATAAACATCCAGATACACAAATGACGTTGACTGAAAGAGAAATGGATGTTCTTTTATTATTGACAAAAAGCAATAATGCCGATTTAGTGGCCAGACAGTTAAATCTTAGAACTGGAACTGTTAGAAATCATATTCTGTCGGTCAGAGAAAAAATGAATTGCTCAAACAAATTAGACTTAGTTAGAAAAACATTATCTATGATATCAGAAGTAAATATTCCAGACTGCCAATCAAATTAGGGTAAGTGCATAATATAGTTAGATATCCAGATCGTTCCTTTTTCTGTTAAAAAATAATATATTGGAGTTTTTTTTGTTTTCGGTTTTGGCATTTCTTTTGCATATATTAAATTATTTAACATTAAATTTTTCAATATTTCTTCTCTTGTGCTTTTTTTGATTCTCCAAAATATTTTTGCTAAATTCGTTTTATTTAAAGGTTTCTCATATAATTTTAGCAGCATCTTAATTTCTGTTAGTCCCATTTCGGTCACATTATTCTCCTAGGCTAAAAATACCACATTAAACACCACATTTTATGCAAAAGCTATATATTTATTACTTTTAAAATATGACTATACTAAAATAGCTAAAAATTCGTATCAATAAGGGTTTATGAAAATTAGTGCTACCATTGGTATGATTATTAATATAAAAAGCGAGCCAGCCAAGCTGTAACTTTACCGGCTCGGATATATTTATCCTATGGTTTTGTTTGAAGAAATTTATAAATAGACGTGAGTAGTTACAATAAACTTTATTTATTGCAGGAGTTAATTATGTTGGTTCTAAGTAGAAAATTGGGTGAAACAGTTGTTATTGATGGGGCAATTAAGGTGGTTGTATTAAGAAATCAAGGCAATCAAGTGAAATTGGGATTTGAAGCACCTAAAGCAATAAAAGTGTATCGGCAAGAAATATTTTCGAAAATACAGCGTGAAGGAATTTCATCCAATACGAAATCAATTGGGAAAGAGTAGTAATTTAAAAGTGCTTTAATAACACCTCAAATTTGTAGCTATCTAAAAACAATTGATTTTTCAAAGAAGATTCTAATAACCCAACAATCTATTTTATGTTGGTACAATTTATCTCCAGCCGCAAAAAATATCCAATTTCTCACAAAAAAATAATCCAAAATAACCTGTTAAAATTTTGGACATTTTGCTATAAGGATATTGCGCACAGCTACTGCAGCATTTTTGGATGGAGCCAAATGGATTTACACATGATGTGTTATACCGCATGGCTGTGCGTAAATTATTCTTTGTAGTCTATTGGCGCCGAGCGTTATATTCTTATTTTTGTAAACTAAATCTTGCAAATAGTTGATGTTTATGATAAATAATCTAGTATGACTAGAGAAAACCCTTCAAAAATAAACTTACTTGTAAAGCAGGCACAGAATAGTGTTTTGCTTTCAAGCCAATGGCTGAATGAGCATGGGATCACTGCTAAATTAGCGTGGTGGTATGTTCATGCTGGTTGGTTAGAAAAAGTGTCAAATAAGTTATATAAGCGAAGCGGTAAAAAAGTTGCTTGGTATGATGTTGTTTCTGTGTTGCAGCAGCAATTAAAATTGCCGTTACATATAGGTGGTAAAACAGCATTACAATTTCTAGGAAAATCGCATTATGTTCCTGTGCAAACAGTACATCAGATCGATTTATATCTAACGCAAAAAGTTTCTTTGCCTGCTTGGCTGAATAAGATTTCAGAGTGTCCAACGCAATTTAATGTTTTAACGCATAAACTTTTTACAGAAGAATCTCAAGAAGGATTAATAACTTGGCAATTGCATGATATTGAATTACAATTATCTTCTCCTGAACGAGCTATTCTTGAATTTCTTGCCAATGTACCGCGAAAACATACCTATGAAGAAGCCTATTTATTCATGGAAAATTTATCTCGTTTGCGGCCTGAGGTTGTGCAAATATTATTAGAACAATGTTATTCTGTTTTAGCAAAAAGGCTTTTTTTGCATCTGGCAGAAAGATGCCAGCATGATTGGCTAGAAGACCTTAATATGAAAAAAATTACTTTAGGATCAGGCAAAAGAAAAGTTGGTGCAGGTGGAATCTTTGATTCTAAATATCAAATATCAGTTCCTAAAATCACAGTGGAATAAATTATGAGAGAAAATTATTTAAAGCAGGTTGCATTCCTGCTGGACATTTTACCTGTTTTGAATGAATACGAAGTTTTTGCTTTGAAGGGTGGGACCGCCATTAATTTTTTTTATCAAAATGCACCTAGGCTTTCTGTTGATATTGATTTGAGCTATCTTCCTGTTGAACCACGGGAACAGTTTTTGTTGAATTTGACACAAGCACTGGAAAATTTAGTCTATGCGATTCAAAAGGTAGATAAAAATATTAATATAAAAAGACACTATACTAATAAAGATAAACAATTGTCAAAATTGCGAATTTTTAAAGAAGATGTTGAAGTAAAAATAGAACCTAATCTAGTTTTACGCGGTTATGTTTTTGAGCCTGCTACACAAAGACTTTGCAAACAGTTACAGGATCAATTTTTGCAATCGTTTAAAATTAATACCATGTCTAAGGCTGACGTATATGGTGGAAAAATTTGTGCTGCATTAGATCGCCAGCATCCAAGAGATTTATTTGATGTTAAATTATTGCTTGATCATGAGAAAATCAGTGATGATATTCGCAAAGCTTTTATTGTATATTTGGCAAGCAGCCCTCGACCCATGTCTGAATTATTGAATCCTAACTTAATTAACATTAGCGATATATTCTTTAAAGAATTTGCAGGGATGACTAATATATCAGTGACTCTAGAAGAACTATTAGAAACTCGAGAAAAACTTCTTGGGATTATTCAAAAAGAATTAACCGAAAAGGAAAGGTTATTTTTGTGCTCTATTAAGCAAGGTGAACCTGATTGGAGTTTAATAGATTTGCCTCATATTCAGCAATTGCCGGCAATTCAGTGGAAATTAGCAAATATACGGAAGATGGAAACTAAAAAGAGATCCATATCGCTTGAGTCATTGAAAAATATTTTAGAGCTGTAGGTTGTAATATTGAATAGTTTTTCGATATGAATTTATCATATTGACCAATAAATGTCATTACAGATGTTTCATTTCGCTCACAACCCATTTTAATCAGCTTATTCCTTTTCTTGATGATCCTGCATGCGAAGCCATATTTCTTTGCGATTTACAGGAACCTCAATGGGGGCCTCAATGCCTATGCGTACTTGATATTTTTGTACATCCAGGATTTTTATTTTTACATCATCGTTTATGATGATGCTTTCGTTTATGCGTCTACTTAGAATTAGCATTATTGGCTCCTTCTTTGTGAGAAATTTATTTAAAAAAACACACTCTGTGTTATTATTGTTTGGTTATTTTAAATGGCGATAATGTTTATTTTTTATCCAATTATTGCTTTATATTATTGCTACGATAATATATCAAAGTTAACCAAGCTTACTATAGCAGTATTTGATACAAAATCGTAGTAGATTATTTCGTATTTTTTTGTAGGAGATTTGCTACAGGAATTATTGGTAATGACAAAAGTATCAAATAGTTTATCTAGGGAAAAAGGCAAAAGACTGCAGCAGGCAAGGGAAATGGTTCGTTTTGACCGAAAAGAAGCAGCTGAGATTGCTGGTGTATCATCACATACTTATAAAGGTTGGGAAGTGGGAAAATATGGTGGTTTACCAGAAAAGCGTGCGAAAAAACTTTTGCCGGCTTTTGAAGCAGAAGGGTTGCAATGTTCGTTTGAATGGTTGATGTATGGTCTTGGTGATGAACCAAAAAAGATTAGGGGATATAAAGCAAAAGAGGAATTAAAAGATTATACCATTCAATCAGAAGAGGCGTCAGCAGAAAAATGCATTAAAGATGAATTGGCACTTTTCTGCAAACATGTTGCAAATCCGTTATATTTGACTCTTGATGACGATGCCATGCTGCCGCAATTTTTATCTGGAGATGTTGTTGCCGGAGAAATTGTACCGAAGCGGACTTATAAAACTTTGGTAGGCCAGCCTTGTATTGTGCAATTAAAAACAGGTGAAATTTTATTAAGAAAATTGCAGCTCGGAACCGAAAAAAATCACTATGACTTAATCTGTGCTAATTCTAATACCCAAAAACCTTTTTGTTTGTCTAATGTTGAAATAGCTAACTTGGCAGTTATTCTTTGGCATCGCCGGGAATTGAAACAGAAATAAATATTCTTAAGGAATATGCCCATTATACTTCGATATGCGGTATTTGTGACTGACAAATTACTTATTAAGTTTCTGTGGCAGCTACTGCGCATGTAAGAGCTGTGTTCTTTTAAGTCCAGCAGATGCTTGCTGACTCGCGATTTTACATAAACAAGCTGATTGTAAAATCGCGAGTCCCAATTTAATATCAATATTAGCTTTTTCTATAAATCTCGCATCTTCATTGGAGATCGGTATAGACATCAATTAACTTCATACAGTGATGGCTTGCTTTTTGAGTTTGGATTGTTTATTCTTTTCCTAAAGGTGTTGTATTATCCCTTATAAAAGGATTTATGTGATGATGAAGAACTTGTTGTTTTGTGTATCAGTTGTGGTTTTATTATGTGTTGTGGTTGCCAAGGCTGACGATACTGCGTTTGGCGGATCTGGTGCATTACCTTTTCCAATCAAACAGTCTGGCGTTAAAATGGTAAATAATTATATCGTACTCCGAGGTAATGACATTAATCGAAAAAATTTTAAAGGAGCATGGCATGTAACATGCCTTTTTACTTTTAAAAACACGCAAGATAAAACACTCAAATTCAGAATGGGCTTTCCATTACCTGTGCGGGAGCGGATTGGTGAAATAGTCACTCCTTATGGTTATTCAGCGAACGTTGGTGATCCTCTGGTTTATGATTTTTCGGTTTGGGTTAACGGAGTGTTAGTTCCGGTAAAACGGTATAAAATTGCTGCTAGACGTGATAAAGAAATGTATTATAAGCATGCTTATATTTGGAATATTGTATTTGCACCAAAACAAACGCTTAAAATACGTCATGAATATTCTACGGGTATTACTGTCAATGCTCTTGGTCACTCATATGCATCATATGTATTAAAAACTGGGGCGATGTGGCAAGGCGGCAAAATTGGTTACATGAAGATTGAAGTGATTCCGAATGTGCCTACACGCATGTGTCGTGAATTACCAGCACGAGAGTCTCAATATTTCGAGTCAACGCCGCCAGGTGTTAAAATAATTGGCTCGAAGGCCAATAGAAAATATGTTTGGGATCTTAAAAATTTTCATCCCACAAAAGATTTTGATTTATGCCTGCAGACTGGCCAGGATTATCTGCGTTATCGGTTTATTTATAAAATAATAGATGATAAAACTATCGTAAAAAAACTTACCAAGGCAAAGCTAAATTTATTAAAAAATATGATTTTCGCTCAATATGGACGGGTGTTTAAGAATCCTAAGCTTCAAGCATATTTTGACAAGCAGTGGTGGTATGTCCGCAACCCAAGCTATAGCAATGCGATGCTTTCTAAGGATGATAAGAAAGCGATCGCGATTATTATTAATCAAATCAAGCATTAAGTGTTAGAGCTTGAGATTCAAGGTTTGACCCCATAATGGTAATATCTACATTTGCTAAACAATTCCACATAATATACAATCCGACCTTATCTATGAATATTAGCATGGAAGGTTAATACCAAGCTACGGTAATAATTAAAATAACAATGGATCTTTTTAATAGATACCTTGAT
>JASFHH010000036.1:0-16677 GCA_050123335.1 Gammaproteobacteria bacterium | reverse complement strand
TGCAATTAATTTGCTGGTTATTTATGATGCAGCATTAAAGGACTCGCATTTTTTGTTTAATAATATAGAGTGACAAATATGGGATTAATGTATGCCAACAAATATCCATTGACGGATGTACAACAAATGATGCTGTCTTATACCAGCAGCAATGAGCATGCTGGTTTTTATGTGGTGCAAATGCGGGTTATGTTACGGGAAGAAATGGATTTTGATGTATTTCAGCTTGCCTGGAATCAAATTATTGCGCGGCATGAAATGTTACGAGCTAGTGTTTATGGTAAAGAAATTGGTACTGCATTGTTGGCAATTCATCTTTATGTGAATTTTGCGGTAGATTTTATTGATTTTTCTAAATATTCTTTTCAGGTTAAGCAAGATAAATTGGATTGTTTGTTGCGTGTCGATTTACAACAGAGTTTTGATTTATATCATCCTCCATTGATGCGGGTTAAATTGATAAAGCTGAGTTGTAGTCGATATTTTTTACTTTGGTCGCATCACCATATTATTTTATCAAGTAAATCTTCGATTAAAGTGTTACATGAAGTGTTTGAAGTATATGATCAAATGCGTAAAGGCAAGACAGCACAATTACCAGAAGTAAAATCTTATAGTAGTTTTATCGAACATCTGCAGCAATTAGATCATGCTTCGGCCAATAGATATTGGCAGGAAACCTGCAAGAATTTTCATCCATTGCCGCGCTTATTGTTTACCGGAAACGATCGAGACGATACGGCAATTAGTGAAATAGTTACTACTGATATTGTTAGTATTAGTGCATATAAATTAGAGCAGTTTTGTAATACATATGAGTTAATGCCGAACATTGTAGTGCATGGCGCTTGGGGTTTATTATTGTCTATTTATGCAAATTCCGCCGATGTAATCTTTGGTGATGTTAGATCATTTAAGTCTATTGTTAACGAAAATCTAGCTGGGTGTTTTGTTAATATTATGCCAGTGAGAAGTCAACTTAATATGTCAAATTCAGTGTTGGATTATTTGTTAGGACTTAAGCAGCAGTATGACGGATTTGAGCCGCACATCGGTGCATCGTTATGTAAAATGCAACAGCATGACGATTTAATTAGTGATGAACCGCATTTTGATACAGTAATAAATTTTGTTGCGCAAACACCAGAAGAATATTTTAAAGAAGTGGATGGGAAATGGAAACACCGTAAAGTATTTTACGTTGCCGAAACTAATTATCCAGTAACTTTACTTGTTTGGCAAGAAGATGGTAATTTTAATTTTAGAATTGATTATGCAGCAAATTTTTATCAGGCAAAAATTGTAGAAAGAATGTTAAGTCATTTTACGCGTATTTTAAATAATATGCTGCAAAATATCAGTCAAAGAGTGGTAGATGTTGAACATTTATCTCCAGCAGAACACAAACAAATTTTGTTTGATTGGAACGATACCGATGTGCCGTATATTTTCGATAAATCTGTAAGTCAGTTATTTGAAGAACAAGTCGGGTTAGTGCCGCATAATATTGCAGTAGTTTACAACAAAGAAAATCTCACTTATTTAGAGCTTAATCAAAAGGCAAACCAATTAGCTCGATATATGAATAAATTAAATTTGCCAAAAGGGGCTTCAATTGCGGTGTATATTGAACGTAGTCCTGCAATGATTGTCGCAATGATGGCAATTTTTAAGTCGGGATATGTTTATTTACCGATTAGTTTTGATGCGCCGCATGAGCGTATCGAATATATTATTAAGGATGCTAAAGTTTCGTTGTTAATCAGCAAAACCGAATTAAATTATATAAATTGCTGCAATTTTGTAATAGATCGTGATTGGAAAAATATTTGTAATGAAAGTTCTGATAATTTATCTAAAATTAATAACGCAGCATACATTATTTATACTTCTGGTTCTACTGGTAAACCGAAAGGAGTTTTAATTAAAGAGCCCCCTCTGCTGAATTTAATATATTGGCATCAACGTACTTATAAGATTAATCATAATGATCGAACTACGGTAGTGGCTAATGAGGGATTTGATGTTTCGGTTTGGGAAATTCTTGCTCATTTGTTATCAGGGGCTGTGTTACATCTTCTTGATAGGGAATTAGTTGTTGATTATGTTCGGTTAGTTGATTATTTTGAAAAGCATAATATAACTGTGAGTTATTTGTCATCCCCAGTAGCGGAGTTATTTTTCGATGTTGCGCTTAATCGTAAATTGTCATTACGTTATTTGTTGGTTGGTTCTGATCGATTATCAAAACGACCCGATAAAAAATTGACGTTTAAAGTTATGAATCATTATGGTCCTACAGAAGCCACAGTATTAATAACTTCTGGTGAAGTATTACCAAATGATAATGCTAGGAAGCAATCATTGCCGCATATTGGTAAACCTATAGATAATGTTAAATGCTATATTCTTGATAAAATGCAGCGAATTGTGCCGGTAGGAGTTATTGGTGAATTATATATTGGCGGAATTGGATTAGCGGAGGGTTATGTAGGTCAGCCTGAATTAACCAAACAGAAATTTATTGATAATCCATTGAGTGATATAGGCGGTAAGTTATATAGAACAGGTGATTTGGTGCGTTGGTTGCCGGATGGAAATATAGATTTTATTGGCAGGGTTGATAATCAGGTTAAAATTAGAGGATATAGAATTGAATTATCAGATATCGAGCGTAATTTAGAAAAATATCCGTCGGTTAACAAATGTGCGGTTGTTGTGAAAAATGTTGGGGTGGATTCGAAAATTTTAGTTGCGTATATGATGCCGCAGACACAGCAAGTAATTGATATCAATGCAATTAAATTATTTTTGGCTAAAAGTATACCTCATTATATGATCCCTTCAATCTTTTATGAAATGCAGGAATTACCGTTAACCTCTAATGATAAAATAGATAAGCGAAAGCTTGTTGAGCAGGCTGTAGTTTCGGCGGCACCAAAAATGTTGCCTAAAACTGCTACTGAGAATACAATTTTGCAGATTTTGCAAAAGTTGCTGCATATTGAAGATTTAAGCGTTGAATACAATTTTTTTGAAATTGGATTAAATTCTTTAACAGTAGTGCAGTTATGTCACTTATTAAATGATAAGCTTGAAATGAATTTGTGTTTGGTAGATATATTTACACATCATTCAGTGCGTTTGTTAGCAGAATATGTTGATCATAAAAATAATGAGTGTTTATATCTTGCTGCGATACAACAGCGAGTCATAAAGAAACGGCAAAGAATATACAGGAATAGGAATCGTACAGGTGGAAGAGCAGGTTTCAACAGACAAGCAAGCGATGCCTTATGATAATTGTGTTGCAGTTATTGCGATGCATGGGCGTTTCCCAGGTGCTAATGATTTAAGCACTTTTTGGCATAATATTGCAACAAAAAAAGAATCTCTTGCTTGTTTTTCTGTGCAAGAATTAGTAAACGCTGGAATTGATAAGGCATTGTTAGATAATCCAAACTATATTAAAACTCGTGGGATTATCGGTGATGTTGCTTTATTTGATGCAAAATTTTTTGGTTATAGTCCTGCAAAGGCTGAAATTACTGATCCACAGCATCGTTTATTTATTGAGATCGCGTGGGAAGCTTTGGAAAAAGCAGGTTATGCGTCTGAAAAATATGCTGGAACTATAGGTGTTTATGCTGGTTCTGGTGAAGCAAGTTATTTGATAGAATATTTGCGTAAAAACATAGCAAAAGTCAGCCATAAAAATCTGTATCAAATTTTAATTGCCAATAGTAAAACTTTTCTCAGCACCAAGGTTTCGTATAAATTGAACCTTACAGGACCTAGTTTAAATATAAATACAGCTTGTTCTACTTCGTTAGTAGCTATTATTACCGCTTATACTCAGTTATTAAGTTATGAATGTGATATTGCTTTAGCCGGCGGTGTTTCGATTTGGACTCCGCAAGAATCTGGTTATTTGTATCGCAAAGGAAATATTTATTCATCTGATGGTCATTGCCGGGCGTTTGATGCTAATGCCAGTGGTACAGTTATGTCGTCTGGTGTAGGAGTAGTTGTGTTAAAACGGCTTGAAGATGCAATTGCGGATGGTGATAATATCGAAGCGATTATTTTAGGTGGAGCAATTAATAATGATGGTGCTGATAAGGTTGGTTTTACTGCTCCAAGTGTCAATGGGCAGGCAAATTGTATTGCAGAAGCAATTGCTATGGCTGATGTTAATCCGGAATCGATAGGTTATGTCGAAGCACATGGAACAGGGACATTATTAGGCGATCCAATTGAAGTTGCTGGATTAACCAAAGCTTTTGCTGCTTATACGGGCAAAAAAAATTTTTGTGCGCTTGGTTCAGTAAAGTCAAACATTGGTCATACTGATTCAGCAGCCGGCGTAGCGGGTTTTATTAAAACAGTGTTGGCATTAAAGCATCGCAAGCTTCCGCCCAACATAAACTTTATTAAACCAAATGCTAATATTGATTTTGAACGAACACCATTTTTTGTAAATACTGAATTAAAATCGTGGCAATCAGAAGGTTTTCTAAGGGCGGGGGTTAGTTCGTTTGGTTTTGGTGGCACCAATGCGCATTTAATTTTGCAAGAAGCGCCAATGATTAATAAAAGTTCAAGATCTAGAAAAACACAAATAATATTGTTGTCAGCAAAGACTCAAAAAGCTTTAGATCAAATGACAAAAAACTTGGGTGACTATTTTGTTCAAAAAACCAAACAAGGAGATTATACTAAAGAAGACTTTGCTGATGCGGCTTTTACTTTACAAGTGGGGCGTAAAGATTTTCCGTGTCGTCGCGCTATTGTTTGTAAAAACGTAGATCAAGCAATAACATTTTGCAAAAATCCTAATGGCTGTATGTCTGTTGAAAATGCTGGCGAACAACCTTCAGTTGTTTTTATGTTTCCTGGCCAAGGCACGCAATATGTTGGCATGGGAAAAGAACTATATGAGTCGGAATTGGTTTTTAAACGAGAATTTGATAGGTGCTGTGATATTGTAACATCCCATGTAGATTTTGATTTAAAAGAAGTAGTATTTTCAAATCAAGAAAACAGTTTAGATAAAACCGAATTTGCGCAGCTGGCAATTTTTGCAGTTGAATATGCTTTGGCTAAATTATTTATATACTGGGGTATAGAACCAAAAGTTCTTATTGGTCATAGTCTTGGTGAATATGTTGCTGCACACATTGCAGGCGTGTTTTCACTTGAAGATGTATTAAAAATTATTTTAATTAGAAGTAAATTAATTAATCGTATCCAGAAAGATGGCGCTATGTTAGCAGTATTTGCAGAACATTTTAGTATGATTAAGTTGCATAAGCCGAAGATTCCGTTTATTTCTAACGTAACTGGGAAGTATGCGGACCCGGAAGAAGTGGTGACTAGTGATTATTGGGTAAAACATTTGCGTGATATGGTGCGTTTTTCCGAAGGGATAAAAACATTATTACAGGAAAACCATAATGTATTTCTTGAATTAGGCCCTGGCAATACTTTGACACATTTGTTGTCGTTCCATGTTAAGGATAATGCAGCAATACCCGTGATTAATACATTATTAAATGATGAAGATGATAGTTTGGTTTATAAAGCTTTAGCTGTGTTGTGGTTGCATGGTCAAAATATCAATTGGCAGTCATTTTACGCTGACGAAAAACGGCATCGGGTAATTTTGCCCACATATCCTTTTGGAAAAAGCCGCTATTGGATAGATGATAAAGTCAGCAAATAAAATTGCAATTATCATTAATGGTACTGTACAATTAGCACTTTTACGGGTTGGCGGCATAATATGTATAAGTTTAATAACTTGTTAAAATACATGATATTTTTTGTGTTAGTGGTGTTTCTTGGTTTACCTTTAATAACTATCGCGCAGGGTGATTCTGTATCGGTTGCGCAGCAACATCCTGCCAAAACGGAATTGTCAAAAAAAGCAGTACATTTAAAATTGGGGATGACCAAAGCACAAGTGATAAAATTATTGGGTCCGCCTACTTGGGCAAATACTGATGAAGGGGTTCCATTAACTTTGGCTTGGCGCAATGGTAATTGTAATCCGGTAGTGGTTACTTTTGATAAACATGTGTTAGTTGATGGATGGGATGAAGGACGGGTTGAGTGTTCTGATTTAACTTATACTGATGTACCAGATGATCAGTATTTATGTTCAAAACAATTAGGTTTATGTATGATAAGGGCGCCCAAGAGCGCTAAGTAATTGTTTGACTAATTGTATATTACATGTAACATATCCATTATACTTTTAAGAGGTAATATATATGGCTAAAACGTCAAAACAAACTAAAAAGCGTACGGCAACGAAGAGCAAAACTGTAAAAGCAAAAAAACCTAAAAAAACAGTTTCGCGTACAAAAACTGCAAGTAAAAAAACCAAGGTTGCAAAAAAAGCGAAAGCAACAAAAAAAACAACAAAAGCAAAAGTGACTCAAGCAAAGAAAACGGCCAAAAAGAAAGTTGCGCCGCGTAAAGCTGCTAAGCCTAAGAAAGCCAAGACAAAGGTTGTGAGCGCTAAACCAGCAAAAAAACCAAAGAAAGAAACACCTAAACCTAAAGCGGCTATTGGAATTGCGGTAGTTGATATTGCGCCATATAAGCCAAAGAAAACTGAGAAATATATGAGCGCAAAAATGCGTGAGCATTTCCGTGCGATTTTGGTTGCGTGGAAACAGCAGTTAATGGAAGAGGTTGATCGTACGGTTAGTCATTTACAAGGTGAGGCGGCAAATTTTCCTGATCCAAGTGATCGTGCAACCCAAGAAGAAACATTTAGTTTGGAGTTGCGCACCAGAGATCGTGAACGCAAGCTAATTCGTAAAATTGAAGAAGCGTTACAAATGATCGATAATGATGAATATGGTTATTGTACATGTTGTGGTGAAGAAATTGGTTTGCGTCGTTTAGAGGCACGTCCTACTGCAAAGCTCTGCATTGATTGTAAAACTCTAGATGAAATTCGTGAGAAACAGGAAGGGATTTAATCCATCACCATCATCACATTGTCAAATCTTACATCTTTAAAATATATTTTTTGCGAAAGTGGTTGAGCGACAAATTGCATTGCGCCTTGTTGTTTATTATATTTGGGTGATGTTAAAGTAAATATATAAAATTGTTGATTGCTATTTTCTAAATTATTAATTTTGACTGCGGTGATCACAGCGTTAGGTGGGTTGATTTGAAAGCTATTTGGTCCCACATTCCATGCTTGCATAAAATTTTCTACAGCAGCTACTCCTTGAGTTCTGTTTGGCCGATTGGTGTAATACGTTAGATAAGGATTTATCCCAATAAAAGTTAAGGTGTATAAACCAGATCGGTTTGCTTTCAAAATAGCAGTTTTTGCAGTTAAGACAAACAGCAGATTAATTGCAGTCGAAGTTTGTTGTTGCTCAGTGGTTGTTTGGTTTTTGGTTGCAGTAGATTTTGCTGTGGTTTGTGAAGTTGCTGTTTGTTGATTAGTCGTTTGTGCATAGCTGTATGTTGATAGCATTGTTGCGAGAAGTGCAATTGTAGAAATTAGTAATTTGCGCATCTTGGTATCTCCTTATATATATTTTTAAATATTATACCAAATTAAACAAATTATCTATGCCGCGTAATGACAAAATTAGCTAAATCTGCTAATAATGAATTTTCTAAATTAATGTTATTTAAGCATTCTATGGCTTGTTGGTGTAATTGTTGTAGTGTTTGTTTGGCTTGTGCGATTCCAATTAAAGCTGGATAGGTGGGTTTACTTAAAGTTTGGTCGGATTGGATTGGTTTGCCTAAAGTTTTGGTAGTGCTTTCTATGTCTAAAATGTCGTCATGGATTTGGAATGCAAGCCCGATATTTTGCGCATATTTTTTTAATTTATTTAGAATTTTTTTATCTTGGCAATTTACTGATATTGCACCGAGTAGCACGCTTGCTTCGATTAATGCGCCAGTTTTTAGTTGATTGATATGGTTTAATTTTTCAAGCGAAATCGCAGTTTGGTTAGCAATATCTTGGGCTTGACCTTCAGCAATGTAAAGACAGGTTTGACTTAAAATTAAGGACATTTGATTGTTGTCTGATAAAATTTCAAAACTTAAAGCTTGTAGGGCATCGCCAGCAAGAATCGCAATAGCTTCGTTAAATTTTTTATGACAAGTTGGTTTACCACGACGTAAATCTGCATTGTCCATTGCAGGCAAATCATCATGGATTAGAGAGTAGCAATGAATACACTCTACTGCAGCGGCGGGAGTATCCAAGTTTTTTGAATTGGCATGTAGAGCTAATCCAGTAGCATAAACTAATATGGGTCGCAATCGTTTCCCACCGTTTAATACTGAATAACGCATGGCCTGATGTAAGATGTTGTTTTTTTCATCAGGTAAAATTTCATTTAGATATGAGGAGATGCGAGATTGATGTTGCTTGAAAAAATGATCGAAATCCAATGGTTATTTTTCCTCTAAATATTCTGCAAGTTCAAGTGAACCTTTTTTGTTAGTTAATTTAGCAATTTTTTGTTTGGCATCAGATAGCATTTTTTGACAAGATGCAATTAAGGTTACACCTTGCTCAAAGAGTTTTAATGATTCTTCTAAGCTTAATTGACCGGATTCCATTTTTTCAACGATTTTTTCCAGATCGGCCAGTGATTTTTCTAAAGTAGGTTTTTTTGTGGTTTGAGTCGCCATTTTAGGGTTTCCTATCTATAATAAACGAGCATATTCTATACGGCTAAGAGCAATTTGGCAAAAATCATTGACAGAATTTGCTGATCAATTAGAATTCACTGGTTTTTGGTTTGTTTGGGTCTGTAGCTCAGTTGGGTGAGCCGGTGTTAGTTTGAAAAAAGCGTGAGCTTTTTTCCGGCGAACGACCGGCATGGAAGCCGGGCTGGAGCGATGATCCATGGATGGCTGCTTGGTTTGCGGTCTATCGGAGTTGTTGAGTTTTGTTTGGGTCTGTAGCTCAGTTGGTTAGAGCGCACCCCTGATAAGGGTGAGGTCGGTAGTTCGAATCTACCCAGACCCACCAGGTGTCAAGTCTAGACTTGAGACTTGGTGACTGAAATACTATATCAAGTCTCAAATCTAGACTTGACACCTTGGGGCTATAGCTCAGCTGGGAGAGCACCTGCTTTGCAAGCAGGGGGTCGGCGGTTCGATCCCGCCTAGCTCCACCATTTTTCAATAAGTTACGGTTCTGATCTCTCAATAATTGAAAGCAATTTTCATCAGTTTTTCAAAATATTATTGTATTTTTTATCGCAAAATGTAATGATACGTTACAATATTGTAAATATTGTGCTATATTTATTTTAAGGATTTTTTAATGAAACCTTCTTATTCGCTAAACGAATTTAAACGTGCTTGTAAACAAGAAAATACTGAGGTAAATATAATGACGGGAGCCAAGGAAGCAGCAAGAATTGATTTTGGCTTAACCAGCAAAGAAGACATTTTAAACGTTATAGGTAATAATAGATTGGAAAGGCCAAAATTTATAAGCACAAAAAAATGGGAAAATAACCCGAATCCTAAAAAGCCTGTTATGGTAGATAGTTATGGATTTTATTTTGGCTATTTATATGGATATATTGCTTTTATGTTCACCAGAGGAGGGTGGATTATAAAATCATTTAAGAAAAATACAGAAATAGATGTTCGGTATTTCCCATTTAGAGATTCATTAAAAGGGATGATACATTAGGAGTGGATATTATGAAACAAAATACTTGCCCCTTGTGCGGTTCCAAAAAGACAAAAAAAATTAAAAAGAAAACTTTTGGTGAAGTGATATTAGGAGAAAAATTTTCTTTTACCGAGGTTTTTTTTAGGTGTTCAGTTTGTCATGAGGCATTTGATCTTTCTTGTGAAACGGATGAGAATTACCGTAAAGCAGAAAAAAAGGCGCACAAAAAATTTGTAGAAAAAACTATAAAAGAATTAAGTGATAGTGGTATTAAAATGTCTTTTTTTGAGAGAGTTTTTAGACTTCCTATAAGAACATTGTCTCGATGGAAGAGTGGGGATTTTTCTTTTGCTTCTTTGGCGTTACTTCGTATAGTAAAAACTTATCCTTGGATTTTAGAGGTTGCGGAACATAAATTTGAAGAAAATTTCGCAAAAAATATTGTCAATCAAGAATCAAATAATGATTTTATTCAAATTGGCACTTCAGATAATTACAATAAGTCTTGCGTTAATACTGAAATGGAAATATATAGTGGATGTTAGTTATGAAACTTTATGATTTTATTTTTTGTGATGATATTAGATATGAACAAAACAACAAACTTTCATTAATGGGTTTGTACAATGATTGCGTCATTATTCAGGTAAACAGGGGAAATGCTATTAATTGGCCGTTGCCAATGACTTTGGCTTCATTATTGCGTTTTCAAATTGAAGCCAATGACGAAAAACCAGATAATTTCGAGTTTGAATATTTTATGAATGGGAAACACGCTATAAAAATACAAGGACAAATTAATATAGACAAAACTGATTTATCATCTTTTAATTTGGCTATAAAGAATAGAGTTGTACCAATAGAACCTGGAGTGCTTGGGTTTGCTATCAAATTATTAAAAAAAGGTAAATTGTTATATTCTGAAATTAAAAAAAATGCGATAAAAATTTTATATAAGGAGGTTGGCGCTTAGTTCAAAGGTGAAAAATATTACTTTGGGTGCAGTTTTTAAACTTTTATTTACCACAATATTCCACTGATCGCAGCAATTACTCCAAAAGCAGCAGTAATGAATAAAACTATTCCGACGCTCCAGGCATAAACACCTTTCAAGCGGTATTTATCTGGTAAAGCTTTTAATGCTAAAAGATATAAAAATGCTAAAACAATTGGTAATAATAAAGCGTTCATAACATTGATTGCAACGCTTAAGTCTACCAAATTAATTCCGGATTCAATCAAAATAAAGCCTAAAATCAAAGTGGCGCAGTAAACCACGTAAAACCATGGGGCGTCTTTAGGTTTGTGTTCTAGTGAATGTTTGAAGCCGGTAATTTCACCTAATCCCCAGGCAGCGGTTAATGAAACCACAATTGCTGCGACTAAAGATGCGCCAATCATACCTAAAGCGAAACATAAATGACCGATAGCGGTGCCTAAGTATGGAGTGATTGCTTCACTAATTTGATGAACGGTCTTTAAAGGTGTTCCAGGATTGGTCTTACCGATGGTGGCGGCGATAGTAATAATTACCGAAATCATGATTACTTGCGTTACAACTGCACCTATAGCTGTGTCATAGCGTGATATTTTGATGTGCTTAGTGTCTAAACCTTTATCTACGATAGCTGATTGTTGATAAAAGATCATCCATGGCATAATCACTGCGCCGATATTGGCAGCAGCGAGATACAGATAGCTAGAATTGTGGATTGGAAAATAGGTTAATCCATGGAGTATTTCTTTAATTGAAGGGTGAGCTAACCAGGCAACTACCACAAAGACCAATTCAAACAAGCCAATCAAAATCGCGCAGCGTTCAACTGAACGATAAGAGCCAGTCAAAACTACAATCATCAGGAAAATAGTTGCGATTATCATGGTGATCCAGCTGGGGATGCCAAATAACATACCAACTCCTGCTAAACCCACAAATTGTCCAATAATTGCACCAATACAGGTAATAGTTAGAGTGGTGATAGAAAACCATGCCCAAAATTTACCAAATTGTTGTTTAATCAGTTCCCCATGCCCCATTTTGGTAACAATGCCTAAACGCACGGTAAGTTCTTGAGTTATATACAAAATAGGGATTAGAATGATTTGCAATAGAATCATTTTGTAAGCCCAGATTGCTCCAGTTTGGGCAGCGGTGATAATACTGCTGGCATCTGTATCAGCTAGCATCACTACGATCCCGGGGCCAATAACCGATAAGAATAATTTTACTTTAAATGGAATTTTTTTTAACATTACATGCATATTAGAGAAAATTAATAATGTTAACAAGCGAATTTTTTAATCAGGATGCAGTATTAGTAGCACAGGGATTGTTGGGCAAAGTATTGCGGGTCAAATATCGTAAGTTGTGGTTGTCTGCGATGGTTATTGAAACTGAAAGTTATTATTTGCATGATAAAGCTTCCCATGCCTCACTTGGTTGGACCCAAAAACGTAAGGCATTGTTTATGCCGCCTGGAACGGTTTATATGTATTATGCACGCGGTGGAGATTCATTAAATATTAGTTGCAAAGGTAAAGGGAATGCGGTATTAATTAAATCCGCGATTCCTTATATTGATAAAAAATCGCCGCAAAAAACAATTAAAACAATGCAAAAACTAAATCCAGTCAATAATAAAATACGCCCGCCCAAAAAACTATGTGCGGGACAGACTTTATTGTGCCGCTCATTAAATTTGAAAGTTCCTGAGTGGGATCAGCAGCAATTTGATAAAAGTAAATTCTATTTAGAAGATGTAAAATATTTCCCAAAAAAAATCATTCAAACTACACGCCTCGGGATTCCAGAAGGGCGTGATGGCCATTTGTTATATCGATTCATTGATTATGATAATGTTTCATTTTGTACTGATAATCCGTTGCGAAAACGTAAACAACAAATTATGGAGATACATGAATTATGAATAAAAAAATTTTAATTTTACTTTTATGTTTATTGCCATTGTTATCCTGTGCGCGTGAAGTCGATATCATCAGCATCAATGATTTGCACGGTAATGTTATGTCATATGATAAAAATTTAGGTATGGCGAAATTGGCAACGGTGATAAAAAATGAAATTAAATATCACCCTAATACTATTATTGTTTTTGGTGGGGATAATTATGCGGGATCGCCGGTTTCTGATTATTTTCGTGGAGCGCCTGTAACTGATTTAATTCATGAATTACATATTACTGCGTCAGCAGTAGGTAATCATGAATTTGATAACGGTGTTGCAAATATTTCAAAGCTAGCACATGCTGGACATTTTACTTTTGTTGCGGCAAACATTTTTAATGTTAAAACCAATCAACCAGTCACATGGGCAAAACCTTATGTTATGGTTAAAAAAGGTGGGATTAAAATCGCGTTCATTGGTTTAGCAACACAGGAAACTCCATATACTATTACGCCAGGAGAAGCTAAAGGGTTGATTTTTAAAGATCCAGCAAAATACGCACAGCATTGGATTAATTATTTAAGAGCTGGTCGTGATCTGCAAGGCAAACCCGATGTTATTATTGCATTAACTCACATTCCGTCAAAACAAGATTTTGCGACCGGAAAAATTATTGCTTTTAAAGAATTATTTTCATTGTGTAAAAACACACATGGTTTAGATGCGGTTATTTCAGCTCATTCGCACAAGATTGTACATGGTTTTGTAAATCATATTCCAGTAGTGCAAGGATATTGTTATGGCCGCGCAATAGCATATTTAAAAATTAAAATTAATCGTGCTGGGCATGTTATTAAAATAATTCCGCAAGTTGATTTAGCTTATAAAAGAAAAAAAGATATTGTGCCAGATACACAAGCAGAAGTTGCTTTAAAACACTATGTGAAATTATTGCCGAAAGAATATAAAAAGGTTCTTGCAATTTCAACCGGTAAATTTTCGCATGGATCAGAAGATTTAGCTTCACATCCTTTAGATGTTTGGTTATGTAGTTTATTGCAAAAAGATTTACATACACAAATTGGCATGATGAATGGTGGTTTTGTGCGTGGTGATTTACAAAAAGGCCCGGTAACAATATTAGAATTGAAACGCATTGCGTATTTTCCTAATGAATTGATTACTTTGCGTTTGTCTGGTAGAGATCTTTATAGGTTATTAGAAAAATCTATTCCGCATGGTTTACAGTTTTCCGGAATCAAGGTTTATTATAAAAAGCATGCGCGCAAAAATCATCATGTAAAGAAAATTTTATTAGGTGGCAAGCCGATCAAGCGCGATAAATATTATTCTATCGTAATAAATAGTTTTATGTTTAAAGGTGGAAATGAAGAAGATTTTTCACGTGCAATTGATGTTGTGCATACGCATAAGTTCATTAATGAAGAATTTATGAAATTAATAAAGCAACAAAAAATTATTCACCCCGTGGCAAAAAATACTTTAATTTTGGTTTAAAGTTTGCAGCTCATACAATATTTCCAATGCTTTTTTAGGTGATAAGTTGTCGGGATTTATTTCTTTTAATTTTTCAAGTGCTGGATGAGTAGGTGGAATAAATAGTTCTTGCTGCTGTGGGTTGACTGTTTTGATTTGTGTTGTGACGCTTTGATTTTCCAATTGGATTAATTTATTTTTTGCGGCTTGAATAACTGGATGCGGAACCCCTGCAAGTTGTGCTACCTGAATACCATAACTTTGGTTTGCTGGTCCTTCCTGTACAGAATGTAAAAATACAATTGAATCGTCATGTTCTACGGCGTCTAAATGCACATTAACTGTATTTTTAATTTGTTCTGGTAAAATGGTTAATTCAAAATAGTGTGTGGCGAATAAAGTAAAAGCTTTGATTTGTTCGGCTAAATAAGCAGCAGCAGACCATGCAATGGATAAACCGTCGAATGTACTGGTGCCGCGGCCAATTTCGTCCATCAAAACTAGACTATTTTCAGTAGCATTATGCAAAATGTTTGCCATTTCAGTCATTTCGACCATGAATGTTGAACGTCCGCCGGCCAAATCATCACTGCTACCGATGCGCGTAAAAATTCGATCAATTGGTCCAATAGTAGCTGAACGTGCCGGAACGAAACTGCCAATGTGAGCTAATAAAACAATTAATGCAGTTTGCCGCATATAAGTTGATTTGCCGCCCATGTTGGGACCGGTAATAATTAACATTTTACGTTTATCATTTAA
Organism: Gammaproteobacteria bacterium; assembly: GCA_050123335.1. Classification (GTDB taxonomy): domain Bacteria; phylum Pseudomonadota; class Gammaproteobacteria; order UBA12402; family UBA12402; genus JASFHF01. Next base: position 1,825 of record JASFHH010000036.1, on the reverse strand, counting down.
TTTTGTATCGTTTGGCACAAACGGATCGGATAAAACCTGTTCTACTACTGGATGACGCCCTTCGATAATTTCAATTTTTGGATCGCTAATTAATTTTGGCGCGGTTAAATTTAAAGTTACCGCGCGTTCAGCTAAATTATTTAAAACATCAAGTTCTGCTAAAGCTTGTGCGCAGGTTTGTAATGCAGGTAAATGTGCAATTAACTTTTCCAGTAATTCTTCATAAAGCATTTTTTCGCGTGCCAAAGCTTTGGCGCGGCTGCTTAAAACTTTATCTTCAAATTCTTTTAATTCAGGGGTGATAAATCTTTCTGCGTTTTTTAAAGTTTGCCGTCTGGTATATTCTGTCGGAGCTGATTTTGCCTGCACGCGTGAAATTTCAATATAATAACCATGTACGCGGTTAAAACCTACTTTTAAAGTTGCAATGCCAGTGCGTTCACGCTCACGTGCTTCTAAATTAATTAAATAATCGCTAGCATTTTTACTCAAAGAACGCAGTTCATCTAATTCTTTATCATAACCTTCGGCAATTACGCCGCCGTCGCGAATTACCACAGGCGGATTGTCAATAATCGCGCGTTGTAATAATTCATGCAATTCAGGAAACTCTTTGATTTCTTGGCTGAGTTTTTGCAGCAATGGTGCATTATATTTTTTTAATTGCATTTGAATATCAGGCAGCAGCGCAAAAGTTTCACGCAAGGCGATTAAATCACGCGGTCTGGCAGATTTTAATGCAATGCGCGCTGAAATTCGTTCAATATCACCAATGTTATTCATTAAATTATGTAATGAAGATCCAATTAAATCCTGAATTGCTTGTTGGCGGTTTAATAAAATCGCATGATCTCGTAAGGGCCGATTTAGCCAGCGTCTTAATAAGCGGCTTCCCATAGTAGTTGCGCATTGATCAAAAATAGATGCTAAAGTATTTTCATTTTCGCCTTGTAGATTAATAACTAATTCTAAATTTCGTCTGGTAGTTGCATCTAAAATAACAGCTTCATCATGACGTTCAACTTGTAAACTTTGAACATGATGTAATGCAGTACGTTGAGTTTCTTTAGCATATTGTAATAAACATCCTGCGGCAGTTATAGCAATAGGAAAATCATCAACACCGAAACCAGTTAGATCCTGAGTTTTGAATTGCTGAGTTAATAATCGTATGGCAGTTTCGTATTCAAAATCCCACGGAGGTCGTATACGCAGACCGCTAAATTGTTGTAGTAAATTTGGTTGCGCGAAAGTTTCGCTGATTAGTAATTCAGCTGGATTAATGCGTTCTAATTCACTTAGTAATGCATTTTGTCCTGCAATTTCGGCAATTTTAAATCTACCGCTTGCCATATCGAGTATTGCAATGCCGAATTTATCGTTGTGGGAATGAATCGCAGCCAAAAGGTTATCTTGATGTTGTTGCAATAAAGCTTCGTCGCTTACAGTGCCTGGTGTGATAACGCGAGTTACTTGGCGTTCTACTGGTCCTTTGGATGTTGCGGGATCGCCAATTTGTTCGCAAATAGCGACTGATTCACCTAATTTAACTAATTTGGCTAAATATGATTCAGCTGCATGAAATGGAACTCCGGCCATGGCAATTGGCTGACCGGCCGAATGGCCGCGCTTGGTTAAAGTTATATTGAGTAATTTTGCAGCTTTTTTAGCGTCGTCATAAAATAATTCGTAAAAATCCCCCATGCGGTAAAAAACCAGCATATCTTTGTGTTGGGATTTGATTTGTAGATACTGCCGCATCATAGGAGTATGTTGCTTCATGTTTGTTGATGATGTTATCATAGGTTAAATCGCAGCATAAAAA
>JASFHH010000035.1:0-17238 GCA_050123335.1 Gammaproteobacteria bacterium | reverse complement strand
TTACACTTTAAATTAAAATCTATGAAACCTAACTTTTTCACTTTTGTCCATTAAATCAAAGCCTAAAATTCAAGCCTTGACCCCATTAGTACTTTCCCCAATATCTATTATTATTACCGGACTGCCCATAGACGATCACCAGCATCACCTAGTCCTGGTAAAATATAGCACATTTCGTTGAGTTCGCGATCAAGTTTTGCAGTAAAAATCTTAATTTCGGGATGTACTGCCAGCATTTTTGCCACCCCTTCAGGAGCGGCTACCAAACAAATAAACACTATCTTACTAATACCTCTTTCCTTCAACTTATCAATTGCTGCTATCGCTGTACCACCTGTAGCTAACATTGGATCACAAATAAAAAATTGCGCATTCTCACATTTAGGCGGCAACTTAAAATAATAACTCCTTGGCTCAAATGTAGTTTCATCACGATAAAACCCAATATGTCCCACACTAGCCATAGGTAGAAGCTCAATTAATCCTTCTACCATACCAATACCAGCTCGTAAAATTGGCGTTATAACAAACTCCTTATCTTTCAAAAAAGGCGCTGCAAAAGTCTCCAAAGGGGTTTTAATTTTTCTGGTTATCAATTGCAAATTTTTTGTTGCTTCATAACCCAAAAGATGCGCTAACTCTTCAGTCAGCTCTTTAAATAATTTACGATCAGTTTTAACATCACGCAATAAAGTTAATTTATATTGAACAATCGGATGCGTAACCTCGACTAAGTTTGAAAAATTTTTACTTGATTCTACCATTATAAATCAACCTTTCAGTTAGTATGCTCATATAGGTAGGCACCAAGAATATCATATAAATGCAGTTAATTCGAGGGGTTCATACATATATTCACGGTGGATCCCCGCTTTCGCGGGGATAACTTCCGTGGGACTACTCATACATCATAACTAACGTAAGTCGAAATTGCGTAAGCTTTAAGCCAATACTTCTAAAGTGCGTAACGTCAGTTATTTAACCAATCGCAAAAAGTCATTAATAATTGCTTGCAGCATGATTAATAAGATCACCAACAAACCCAATTTAAATGCCAACATTTGCACCCGAACAGACACCGGTCGACCAATAATTGCCTCAATAATGAAATAACAAATATGCGCCCCGTCCAACCCTGGTATTGGCAATAAATTAAATAAACCAATCGTCGCGCTAATGAATCCTAAAAAGCTTAGAAACGCTGTCAAACCAAGATGAAATGCACGCCCCGCAGTAGTAAATATCGTTAATGGTCCTGCTAAACCACGCACTGAAAAATCGCCAGTTATCATTTTCCCAATTAAAACCAAATTCAATTTAGTAAACGTAATCGTGCGACCAAATGCTTGCTGTAATGCAGGAAATAACGAATATTTATTGTGATTAAGATACTTTTCTGGCCATGTAAATTGCGGCTTAATCCCTAAAAATCCTTGGTTTCGTGTCAATGAAATGCGCTTAGACCCAATTTTAATCTTTGCATAAATGATTTCGTTATTACGCTTAATTTGAAACTGTAACTCCTGATTAGGATGCAATTGAATCTGCTCTACTAATGAAAACCAATCTTTAACTGGATATTTACCAATGGCTAAAACTTCATCACCAACTTTTAGTTGCTGAACTTGCCCAATTACACTACCAATGATTGCTGGAATATAAGGCTGATACGGAATAATACCAAGACTTTTAAGCGGGTCAGGCTTTAATTCATTCATCTGCCAATCTGTTAAATTTAATTGGTAATTATTAGCAGTTTTTTTCGTAGGCAATTTAGCAGTTATCTGCATTGTATCCTCAGAACCAAAACGAAAAAACATTCTAATTAATACCGCTGACCAATCTGTTGTACGACGATTATCAACCGCTAAAATTTCTTGCTGTGGTTTTAAACCAGCTAAATCTGCAATTGAATTAGGAGAGATTTTACCAATGATTGGTTTCACGGTTGAAAAACCAATCATAAACATTAACCAAAAAACAAATAATGCAAGCAGCAAATTTAATAATGGCCCTGCTAAAATTACAATTATCCTTTGATAAACTGGCTGACGATTAAACGCTAAATGCAACTCGCTTGCTGCAACTACACCTTCATTTTCATCTAATAATTTTACATAACCACCCAAAGGAATAACTGACACTCGATATTCAGTACCTTTTTTATCAACAAAACCAAAAAGTTTTTTGCCAAATCCAATTGAAAAGCGTAAAACCTTAATTCTAAACAACCGCGCCGCTAAAAAATGCCCGAATTCATGAATGCCAATTACTACAGTAATTGTGATTAAAAATGCAATAACTGATAATATAAAATGCTGCATACTTTTATCAATTTACTCCAAATATTCAAAATTGACAACCAAATGTTTTTTAATTGCCTGCTTGTTTATAGGTTTGAAGCCGAATAGACCGCCATGGATAAGCGGTCGGGAGGCACATGGATGTGCCACTGAGGCTTCAAACTTATAAACAAGCGGGCAATAATTTAAAACTATGAAAATCGTGCTATGGTAAAACTCTTGGAAAAGCAGTATAATAAATTTCTTAAGGAGAAAATTTAGTGAAACATATAAATGGATTATTAATTATATTACTGCTTTCTATAAGCTTAGTTGGCTACGCACAAACACCAACAAAAAATACTAATGACAACACTACCAACAACCAAAACAACACAGCACAAACAAATAATAATGACAATACTACCAACAACCAAAGCAACACAGCACAAACAAACAAGAATAATGACAATAATAGTGATGATGAAAAAAGCTACCTAACAGAAACAGATATTGAGCAACAAAACAACCAGCAACAAAAAGACCCTTACGAAAAACTTAATCGTGCTATGTTTCAATTTAATGAAGATCTCGACTACCTTATATTAAAACCTATTGCAAAAACCTACAATGCTATTACACCAAGTCCTGTAAACACAGCAGTTGATAATGTGTTTAACAACTTAACCGAAATTCCTACCGTAATTAATGATCTGCTGCAATTTAATTTTTATCAAGCCACTTCAGATAGTTGGCGATTTGTAATTAATTCAACCGTTGGCATTGGAGGTATACTTGACGTAGCAAAAAAAACTGGCTTGTCCAGGCATTATGAAGATTTTGGTTTAACCCTTGCAAGATGGGGATGGAAAGATTCAAATTATCTTGTCATTCCTTTTTTAAACTCCAGCACAATTAGAGATGGCATTAGCTTAATACCATATTATTACATGACCATATATCCGTATATAAGAGATTGGCGTTCGCGTTACGCAATACTTGCCTGGCGCGCAATTGATATCCGCGCACAATTATTACGTTTTGAAAAAGTATATAGAGCAGCCGCTATTGATCGTTATGTTCTTGTAAGAAGCGCATACCTCCAGCGCAGAAGACATTTAATTAACCAAAACAAAAAACTTGATGACCCTTATACTGCAGAAAATACACAAAAAGCTGTGGCTGCTGATGATGATAATGAAGAAACCTATTATTTAGATGATGTTTAATATAGCTCTATTCGAACCAGAAATACCTCCAAATACCGGCAACATTATTCGGCTCTGTGCTAATACTGGATGCACACTACATTTAATTCATCCTTTAGGTTTTTCAGTTGATGATAAACATTTACGGCGAGCAGGTTTGGATTATCATCAACATGTAACGATAAAAGAATATAAAAATTTTGCTGAGTTTTTACAAACAACGCCGCACGCACGAATTTTTGCTATCGAAACTTGCGGCAAACAAAATTATACCGATATTAACTATCAAACTGATGATATTTTATTATTTGGTCCGGAAACCCGCGGCTTACCACAAACTATTTTAAACCAAATTCCTGAAAACCAAATAATAAAAATCCCTATGCTCCCTAACATTCGCAGCTTAAATCTTTCCAACGCCGTTGCTGTAGTAGTCTATGAAGCCTGGCGGCAAATGAATTTTCGGTAATTTACCCAAGTATTTTATACGCTATTTTTTTGTATTTAAATGTTGGATAATCGCTTTGGCTATCAGGCGCTTGCTCATTTTAAGAAACGTGCTATACTTGTAATATTTGTAATACAAGTAAAACATACTCTGGGGGTTAAAATGATCACCGTAAGATTGCCTAAAAAACTGGAAAATCGACTCAAAACTCTAGCAAGCAAAACTGGCAGAACAAAGACATTTTACATAATAAAAGCTATAGAGCGATTTCTCGAAGACAGAGAAGATTATTTACTAGCCGTTGCTGTTTTGGAAGAAAAAAATCCCTCTATATCATTAGAAGAGGTCATAAAAAAACTCGATTTGGGAGGTAAGCCTTGACATGCATGCGGTAAAACAACTCAAAAAACTTGATAAAACTGAGCAAAAAAATATTATTAATTTCTTAAACAAGAAAATATCTGGTTGCAGCAATCCTCGCTACTTGGGAAAACCGTTAAAAGGTAAATTATCAGGATTGTGGAGATATAGGCTTAGAGATTATCGCATCATTTGCAAAATACAGGATGATGAAGTTACAGTACTCGTACTTAATATCAAACATCGAAAAAATGTTTATAGATAATTAACACAATGAGTCGCAAACATGCGCAAATTACTGTTCACCACCTTTCTTCTTCCTGTTTATAACTCAAAATATCGCCAGGCTGGCAAGCAAGCGACTTGCAAATAGCATCCAAAGTAGACAATCGAATCGCCTTAGATTTTCCATTCTTCAAAATCGATAAATTTTGCTCAGTAATCCCAATCGCCTTTGCTAACTCACTTGAACGCATCTTGCACTGTGCCAATAATAAATCCAAATTAATAACAATAGCCATAATCTCCCTCCTGAAAACATACTATCTATATTTTTAATGTTTTTCAATAAAAACTTATTGGAAAATAATAAAAATTGATTGTTGTGCAAGAAATCTATTCGAATTTTGGACTGCGAGACAATATTTCGACTACCGCATCACGTAGTTGAATTTTACCGCTGATAATTCGGCCAACTTGCTGACAAATTGGCATCTCAACTTTGTACTTTTCCGCCAAACAAAGAACCTGCTCAACCGTATTAATTCCCTCAACTACTTGACCAATCTCCTGCATTGCTGCGTCTACTGACTGGCCTTTTGCAATTGCTAACCCCAAACGCCGATTACGCGATTGATCATCTGTGCAAGTTAATACCAAATCCCCCACACCAGACAAACCCATAAATGTGCGTGATTCCGCCCCCATCACCAAACCTAATCGCATAATTTCAGCCAAACCACGCGTAATTAATGCGCTTTTCGCATTCGCACCATAATGAAGGCCGTCACTTGCACCAACTGCAATTGCAATAACATTTTTAATTGCACCCCCAAGCTGCACTCCAATTATGTCCTTACTCATATAAACGCGAAACGCGTGGTGATTAAACCGTTTAACTAAATCCCGCACAAAATTTTCATCATTAGAAGCAGCCACTACAGCCGTAGGTAATCCTTGTGCAACTTCCCGCGCAAATGAAGGCCCTGATATTACTGCAATCGGGCGTTCGCCTAGATGTTCGATAACTAACTCATGCAGCAATCGGCAGGAATCATGATCAATTCCTTTGGTTGCCCATGCAATACGAGCATTGGCGCTGATTAATGGTTTCAAAGCTAATAAAGTTTGATAAAAAGCATGACTGGGAACAACTATCAAAATATCCTGAACATCTTTGACCGCCGATTCCATATCCCCCATAACTGTCACATTATCTGGCAATTCAAAACCAGGAAGATAGCGTTGATTACTGCGATCACGCTGCAGCGCAATCACCTGATTAGCATCAAATTCCCACAAATTCACGCTTTGCCCATTCTGTACTAAATGAATAGCTAACGCTGTGCCCCATGAACCCGCACCAAGAATAGCTATGGGAGATAATTGCATTTTAGTGTTTTACCTCTTCCTCAGATTGAGTTTCAGCAATTTTACCTTCTGCTTGTTGTTGCAAATATAAAACATCAAAGTTTACTGGCGCCAAATTTAACGGCGGGAAACTTGCTTTAACTGTCATGTCTGAAACTACTTCACGTGCATAAGGAAATAATACCGTAGGGCAATAAGCATTAAGTATCTGATCAGTTTGATTTTTGTCAAAACCAGTTAAAAAGAAAATCCCTGCCTGATGTACTTCGGCCAAAAACGCGGTTTTTTCTCCCATTTTTGCAGTAATAGTAATTTCCAAAACTACTTCATAAACATTCTCTTCTAATTGATTATTCTTAATATTCAAATCAATCGTAAGCTCTGGACGCCATTCTTCACGAAAAATTTTTGGCGCTGCAGGTGACTCCAACGACAAATCTTTAACATAAATACGCTGTATTTCTAACTGTTGCTTATTACTCTCTTTGGTTTCTTGTTGCACCATTACTTTTATCCTCTTTAAGTTATTTCTCCACCGGCAGATTTGCTTCTCGCCAAACACGCATACCACCACCCAAGACACTAACATTAGTAAAACCATTTTTAGCAAAAAGCTTAGTGGCCTGCAACGATTGTTGACCAGACGCCAAAACTAAGATGATTGGTTTATGTTGATGTTTATTTAATGTAGTAATTTTTTGCTTTAATTCGTTTATCGGAACATTTAGCGCATTAATAATGTGTCCTTGCTCAAAAGATGAACAATCACGTAAATCAATCACCATTGCACCATCGTGATTCATTAATTGCACCGCTTTTTGCACAGAGGTACGTTTTGGACCAATACCTTTTGCTCCCAACTCATAGATTGCAATTGCTAAAAGAATTATCAGCAATAACAAACTCAACCCCCAATGTTGAGTAAAAAAAGCAATATATCGTTCCATAAACATCAACCTCTTTAATTAAAACGCAATCATTATCCTAGAAAAACTCATTGTTGCCAAATGTTTATTTGCAACTTATGCCATTCAAAAGGTAGAATATAAAGTTAAGGAAGAAAAAATGCGTAAAATTATCATTGCGATATTCTCTGGTTTACTGCTAATTACTGTGGTCGCACATGCAAACTATGGAAAACGTTTGTGCGGAAGACGCGGTTATGTGTGTATTCGCGCCAAAGCTGGTGATAGCTGGTCAAAATTATTTCCTAATCGACGCAAACAACAAATTGTCAGACGCATCAACCGTACCAACACTAGATTGCGCCGAGGCATGATAGTTGCTGTTCCAAAAAACCTGTATTCAATCAGCCATATGGAAGTTTCCCCATTACCATATCGGATCGAACCCAGAGGACGCAGAATCTTATTAATTAATCTCAGATTACAAGCCTTCGGTGCTTATGATGAATATGGTCGTTTATTACATTGGGGTCCAGTATCTGCCGGCAAAGGCTGGTGCCCGGATGTAGGACGCAGATGCGGCACTCCTCGAGGAACATTTTCAATTCACTCAAAAGGCGGAGCCGGCTGCGTTTCTTCTAAATATCCAATTGGTAGAGGCGGCTCCCCAATGCCATACTGCATGTTTTTCTATAAAGGATTTGCAATGCACGGCAGTTTTTTACCTGGATATCACGCTAGTCATGGCTGTGTTCGTATGTTTACCGAAGATGCCAGATGGCTTAATCGTTACTTCACCCGTCGCGGCCGCACATTGGTTATTATTCGATAATATATATTCCTCACCCCTGAACGCGAGTGACTTTTACCACATTATTCAACTGCCGAATGCGGCGCATTACTTGTGCGAGCTGATCACGATTCTGCACTGTAATAACCACATTGATCTGCTGGTAATATGCATCCCGCTGCATCATGTGCGCTGTACTTATATTCGAATCAACTTCAGCGATTGCAAGCGCAATACTCGCCAAAGCACCACGCTGATTGGAAATTTCAATATCAAGTTCTGTTTCAAAATCACCATGCACCTCATTAGCCCAGCGTAATGGCACGCATTTATCTGGTTGATTGCTTAATTCAGTTAAATTTTTACACCTGGCATTATGTACCACCAAACCATGTCCTGCAGTTAAAACTCCTGAAATTGGATCACCAGGAATTGGATAGCAGCATTTAGCAAAACTAATTACCATTCCTTCCGATCCTTTAATACTAAGCGGTTCAGCTTGAACTCGACCAGCGCCAACTTCACCAATTTTTAATTCTCCAATATTCAATAGACGCTGCGCAACCAATTGAGCAAATTGATTACCTAAACCAATTGCCTTGTATAAAGCATCTTCGGTTTTATAATTAGATTGTCGTAATACTTTTTGCACATTTTCCGCAGGAATTTCAGAAAGCTTGGTGTTTTGCATCTCTAATACATTTTCCAATAATCTGCGCCCTAATTTTATTGCTTCAGCACCTTGTTGATTTTTTAAATAATTACGAATATGGCTACGTGCTTTTCCAGTAACTACAAAATCAAGCCAATTAGGTTTCGGCGTTGCATTAGGTGAAGTAATAATTTCTATTTTCTGCCCATTAATTAATTGCGTGCTTAAAGGTGATGAACGTCCATCAATATTTACTGCCATACAAGTATCACCAATATCTGAATGCACTGCATAAGCAAAATCAACCGGCGTTGCGCCATTAGGCAGCTCCATAATTTCACCTTGCGGAGTAAACACATAAATCGCATCAGGAAATAAATCAGTCTTAACATTCTCAATAAATTCTAATGAATCACCCGCATTTTGCTGAATTTCTAATAACTCTTGAATCCAAGCTCTAGCGCGCAGCTGTGCCTGACTAGCAGCACCTCCATTTTTTGATTTGTATAACCAATGTGCCGCAATTCCACTTTCAGCCATTTTATTCATTTCTTCGGTACGAATTTGAATTTCAATCGGTACACCATACGGCCCAAATAAAACTGTATGCAATGATTGATAACCATTAACTTTCGGAATCGCAATATAATCTTTAAATTTTTCCGGTACAGGTTTATACAAATTATGCAACACACCTAAAGCGCGATAACAATCACCTACCGTTTTAAACACCGCACGAAACGCATAAATATCCATAACTTCAGAAAACTTTAATTTCTTTTCTTTCATCTTTTTATAAATACTATAAATATGCTTTTCGCGCCCCCATAATTTAAAATGTTTTAATTTAGCTTTTTTCAGCGCGTCATTTAAAGTTGAATGAATAATTCTTAATAATTCTTTACGATTGCCGCGAGATCTTCTAATCGCAGTGTTTAAAATTGCATAACGCCATGGATTCAACATTGCAAATGATCGATTTTCAAACTCAAGTCTAAAATTATTCATTCCCAAACGATTAGCAATTGGCGCGTAAATTTCTAAAGTTTCCTTGGCAATACGCTGGCGTTTTTCTGGCGGCAAATGTTCTAAAGTACGCATATTGTGTAAACGATCAGCTAGCTTAATTAAAATAACGCGAATATCACCCACCATCGCAATAACCATTTTGCGAAAATTTTCTGCTTGCGCTTTAGCACGTGATTCAAATTGAATTTGTTCTAATTTACTAACCCCATCAACTAATTTAGCAACTTCCTGACTAAAATGTTCTTCTAATATTTGTTTATCAATCCCAGTATCTTCAATGGTATCATGCAAAATTGCCGCAATAATACTTGGTGAATCGAGTCGCATATCTGCAAGAATGCTGCCAACGGCTATTGGATGGGTAATATAAGGCTTACCAGAAACACGGGTTTGCTGTTTATGTGCATTTTCAGCAAATAAAAAAGCTTGACGAATATTTTTAATTTCTTTTTTAGGTAAATAAGAACGTAATTTTTTCTGTAATTGCAAAAATTCCGACATTAAAATATCCTTGGGTGTCAGACACCTTTAGGTGTCAGACACCTCTGATTCTGATTCTTCCGGTTCTGTTGCAATTTGCTTTGGTTTGCCTTCCTCAAGAACCCCATCAGCAATTTCGCGCAAAGCAACAACCGTAGGCTTATCATTATCCCAAGGCACGGCCGCCTCTGCGCCCCGCTCTAAATCACGTGCTCTTTTTGCAGCACGCATAATCAATTTAAACCGGTTGTTTTCTTTTTTCAAACAATCTTCTACTGTTAGTCTTGCCATTATTTACTCCTATATGGGTGTCAAGTCTAGACTTAAGACTTGACATGACACCTCATTCATTCCGTCAAGTCTTAAGTCTAGACTTGACACCTCATCAATTCTTCTAATAAACTTTTTAATTCTTGTTCACGCGTATCTTCACGACAACGCCTGGCTAAAACAATTGACTTTAACGCAGTCAATGCATCATCAAATTTATCATTTACCACTAAATAATTATATTCATTATAGTGCGAAATTTCGTGACTTGCAGCTTTTAATCGCTGATTTATTACTACTATTTCATCTTGATTGCGTCCAATGATTCTGCGCTTTAACTCTTCTTTAGAAGGCGGCAGAATAAAAATACTAATAACATTAGCAATACTTTTTCGCGCCTGACGTGCACCTTGCCAATCAATCTCCAAAATAACATCAACCCCTTGATCTAATTTTTTTTGCACCTCGGTTTTTGAAGTGCCATAATGTTTACCAAAAACCGTTGCATATTCCAAAAATTCTCCATTTGCAACCATTTTATCAAACTGTTTCTGTGTAACAAAATGATAATCTTTACCTTCTTTTTCACTTGATCTTTTTGGTCTAGTGGTATACGACACAGAAATTTCTAAATTTTTAAACGATTTTACCAAAGTATTTACCAAACTAGTTTTTCCAGTTCCAGAAGCTGCAGAAATGATATATAGTGTTCCCGCCATATTATTTCGCCCCCTCTATATTCTGCATGTACTCCTTAACCCCTTGCTCTACCGATTTAAACTTAATTTTGCATCCGGCTTTTCGCAACTTAGTAAGATCCGCTTGAGTAAAGCTTTGGTAACAATCTTTAAGTTCTTTTGGAAACGGAATATATTCAATTTTACCTCCGCTATGCCAATCAATAACTGCATGTGCCACATCATTAAAAGTTTGCGCCTTTCCTGTTCCTAAATTAAAAATTCCAGATTTTTTTGGATGATCTAAAAACCATAAATTAACCGCAACAGCATCACCAACATAAATAAAATCACGCAACTGCTCACCGTCAGCATAACCATCACAACCTTCAAATAACTTAACTACGTCTGTTTGTTTGATTTGTTCATTAAAATGAAAAGCGACACTTGCCATTTTACCTTTATGGAATTCTCTAGGACCATAGACATTAAAATAACGTAAACCCACCACTTGACTTTTTGCAGAAGGCAAAAGTTTTCGCACATATTGATCAAACAAAAATTTAGAATAACCATAAACATTTAATGGTTTTTCATATTGTATTTCTTCTTTAAAAACTTTTTCTACACCGTAAATTGCTGCACTTGACGCGTAAATAAATGGAATTTTTTTTGCTAAACAATAATGCAATAACATTTTTGAATAATCATAATTATTCTCCATCATAAATTTTCCATTCCACTCAGTCGTATCAGAACAAGCACCTTGATGAAAGATTGCTTCGATTGGTTTATCAAAACCATCTTCAAACAACATATCCAGAAAAAAATCTTTATTTAAATAATCGGTAATTTCACAATCAACAATATTTTTAAACTTTCTACCATCAGTCAATTCATCAACTACCAAAATATCAGTTACACCACGATTATTTAAAGCTTTTACTATATTGCTACCAATAAATCCTGCGCCGCCGGTAACTATAATCATTCCACCCCCTTAATCCGATCAATCATTGAAGTTGTTGAACATCCATCAATAAAATTCAATGATTTAACCTCTCCGCCATTTTGCAAAACTGTGTGACTTCCAACAATTTCTTCCGGCTGCCAATCACCCCCTTTAACTAAAACATCCGGCAATAATTTATTAATTAACCGCTCGGGCGTATCTTCAGTAAATGGCACTACCCAATCAACCGAATTTAATCCGGCTAAAACCGCCATACGCTGATTCACATCATTAATTGGCCGATCATCTCCCTTCAATCGCCTGACTGAATCATCATGGTTAACTGCAACAATTAAACGATGACCTAATTTTTTTGCTTGTTCTAAATAATGAACATGTCCTGCATGCAGGATATCAAAACAACCATTGGTAAAAACAATTCTTTCTCCCTTAGTACGCGCGTCTTGTATCGCTAATTGTAACTGCTCTTCATTCATAATATTGTTAAGATGATTTAACGTTGTAGCCCGATTTAATTCTTTTGCACTAATTGATGCTGCACCTAATTTAGAAACTGCTATTCCCGCAGCAACATTCGATAACTGTACTGCATGAATTAAATTTAATCCTGCTGCAATCCCCGCAGCTAAAGTTGCAATAACTGTATCACCTGCGCCAGTTACATCAAAAACCTCTTGTGCATACGTAGAAAAATGTTGTGGTTCTTTATCGCAACAACATAAAGTCATCCCCTGCGCACCACGCGTAATTAATAGATTTTTTAAATTACACGCTTTTAATAAACTTTGCGCTTTGGCTACGATTTCTTTTTCAGTTTTACATTCACCAGCGGCCGACTGAAATTCTTTAAAATTTGGCGTAATAAAAGTAGCACCATAATAAAAAGAAAAATCTTTTTGTTTAGGATCTACAAAAACTGGAATTTTAGCAGAAGTTGCAATTCCAATTAATTCTTTAGCATTAATTAAAGTACCTTTGCCATAATCAGACAAAATTATCGCATCAAAATTTTTGGCAAAAGCTTTAAATTTATTTAATAACTCTTGATTAGCTTCAAGATGAAAGTTTTTTTCAAAATCCAATCGCATCAACTGTTGATGCTGACTCATTACTCGTAATTTAGTAATCGTCGGCAAATCAGATAATTTTTGTAGAAAACACTCTACTCCAGCAGAAGTTAACAATTTATTTAAAGATTCAGCTTCTACATCATCTCCAGTAATAGCTAGCAAGCTGGTTTTAACTCCTAAAGCAGCCAGATTAAGAGCCACATTGCCAGCACCGCCCGGGCGCTCTTCAACACTCTGCACCTTTACTACTGGTACTGGTGCTTCAGGTGAAATCCGTGCAGTTTGGCCATACCAATAGCGATCTAACATCAAATCGCCAACTACCAAAATACGCACTCTTGAAAAATCTGGAATTTCTATGTTCATATAACTCGCTGAAAAAACAAAGCTTTTATTTTGCTCGATTAATGAGCATTATAACAATTCATTGTTTACTAAGCCAGAACCAATTACGGTTTCTTTCCCAAATCATTCCCAAACACAAATTTCGCAGTTTATAAAACTTATGATATGATAAATATGTTACAAGGAGGTTGTATATGCAAATCGGAAAAATTCTTATAGTTGGTGTTTTAACCATAATTTTGGCAGGATGTACTTTTACCCCTAGCGATCCTGATGGTGATAAGGATACCAAAGGAAGCAATTACTTCCCAACAACCAGACCCGCAACCGGTAGACGTGTTTTCATTTTCGACCCAAATTATCGTGCCTGGGCGGTTTACAATGAGGAAGGCAGACGCATCAATACTGGCAAAAGTTCCGGTGGTGCACAATACTGCCCTGATGTAGGACGTCCCTGCCGCACCATCAGCGGAACTTTTAGCATCTTACGTAAAGGAGGAGCAGATTGCATCTCAACCAAATTCCCAATAGAAACTAATGGCGGCGCACCAATGCCTTATTGCATGCATTTTAAAGGAGGTTATGCAATTCACGGATCCGGCGACATACCAAACCACAATGCCAGTCACGGATGCATTCGGGTTTCACCTATAGTTGCAAAATGGCTAAACAATAATTTTCTTAATGTTGGTTCGACCGTAATTATTAAGCCTTATCATTCGTAAATTATTTAGTTCGTCTTTTTCTTTTACGAACCAACTTGATTTGTAACATGCATCCCAAAGCCGCAGCATACTTGCGCAAAGTATTGATAGTTGGTGAATGATGCTTTTCTGCAATATTAGATTCAATACGTGCCACAACTGACTGAGTTGTTTTCATTGCTTTAGCAATTTCTTTTTGCGTTTTACCGGATTTTTTTCGTGCGTCAATCATCTCGTGGATCATCGCAAATTCTTCTTCTAAAGCATTATATTCTTCTAACACGCCAGGTATTTTAAAAAACTCTTCATCATCATGTGGTACTGGATCGAACGGCATTTTTTACCTCCTTCATACGTGTTTGTGCAAGTCTTAATTCCCTTAATGGAATTTCCTGCGTCTTTTTAACAAATCCATGCAAAATAAAAACTTCTCGCTTAATTATATAACAAAAAAACACACGCCCTACCTCATTTTTTCCTTGCACCCTAATTTCAAACAAACCATCACCTATGGGCTTAGTAATAGGCATTCCGATATTTGGGCCTTTGACTTTAATAGTATCGATAATACGCTTATAACGCGCCGCAAGTCTCTTTGGCCAAGTCCATATTTTTGATTTGACCTTAGCACTATAATACACAACCCTCCACTCACCCATTGCACACTCCTCATTATAGCAAATATGCGATATACATCAACCGCATATTTTATCTAAAATGAGAAGATACTTGATTTGAAAAATAAAAATTAGCGTGAAAACTACGTGGTTTTGAATTTAATTAACCATTTCTGCTTGCGCAATTTGAATTATAGATTCATCACCATCAAGATAAGTCTGCAAAACGCCGCCTGGCATTTGAATTGAAATTTTCTGATTACATGTGATTTTATTTTGGTGAAATAAAGTTTGTACGATCGCTGCCGCACCAGTACCACAAGCTTTAGTAATACCACAACCACGTTCATGAACTAAAGCATGATAGCTAGTTCCGTCTTTCCAAACAAATTCAACATTGGTGCGATTTGGAAAATCTTTGTGGTTTTCAATCTTATGACCATATTTTTGTAACCAGTTTAAATCAATTTTTTCTAAAATTACAAAGTGCGGGTTGTCAACATCCACAATATGACCTCGTAAAATTTTATTCGCAACTTGAATTTGATGCGGTTTTTTATAATTAACTTTTCCAACATTTATCGTAATTGAATTTTTGATTACTTCACAATCAATTAGCCGCTGCATCTTGAGTTTAAATTTTTGTGGGAAATTTCTTTTACTTGCTAAATGATATGCAGCACAACGCACTCCATTAAAACAACTTTGTCCATCGCTTCCATCGGCATTAAACATCTGAACTTGCGGATAATCTTGATTTTGTAAAATCAAAACACCATCAACTTTTTGTTGATTACACGTTTGTTTTATCCAACCTGGACTTACAGAATCACGACGTTCTATCCAGTCCAATAAAACAAAGCTGTTACCTAACGATTGATATTTACAAAACTTCACTTAAAAACCTTACTCAAATAAGCACGGCCGGAATCAGCGAAAATTACTACCGCAATATCTTTTTCCGTTAAACGCTTCGCATAATTCAATGCAACATGCATCACTGCACCACTTGATAAACCAACTAAATAACCCTGTCGCGCCAATTTTTTTGTCATAGCAAATGCATCATCATCTTTAATCGGCACAACTGCATCAACTACTTGCGGATCATACATGTCACTAATAACATCAACACCAATACCTTCAGTTTTGTACGCTTTCGGATTATCCGGACTAGAAAGCGCAGAAGTTGCTGCATCAATACCAATAATTTTTATGTTAGGATTTTTTTCTTTTAAAAATTGTCCTGCACCTGAAACTGTGCCACAACTTCCCATCCCAATAAAACAATGCGTAACTTTTCCTTCGGTTTGTTGCCAAATTTCCGGACCAGTTGTTAAATAATGCGCGCGCGCGTTTTGTTTGTTGTAATATTGATTTGGCATAAAAGAACCAGGAATATCTTCGTGCAATTCTTCCGCCTTAGCATGATAACCTTCCGGGTCCTCAAGAGAATCCGTATCCGGACAAACATAAACCTTAGCTCCATAAGCTTGTAATGTTGCAATCTTTTCAAAGCTAGTACGATCTGGTGTGGTAATAATTACTCGATAACCTTTCAGAACACCAATCATCGCCAATGCAATTCCTTGATTACCTGAAGACGCCTCAACAATAGTACCGCCTGGTTTTAATAAACCTTGACGCTCCGCTTCTTCGACCATAAATAATGCTGCACGATCTTTGATGCTGCCGCCAGGATTTAGAAACTCTAGTTTGGCTAAAATTGCGGGCGGAACTGCAAAATCAAGCTTCACTAATGGTGTATTGCCGATACTCTGTAAAAACCCCTGATGCAGTTGATCGCTTTTCATAAAAGCTCCTATTAATCTTCTGAAAAAACCAACAATGATTTTTTAATCAAAGGATCAACAACATAATATTGATGATCTCGTTTATAAATATAATCATTTTGCTCTAAAAATTTTAATGCTTTAATAACTGATGAACTAGATATTTTCCATTTTGTTAAAAAATCTTTACTTGTTAAATCGCTATTATAACCATGTGCAATTATATTTAATACAAAATATTGATTTGCTGTTAACTTATCAAGTTCAGCAATAATCTTACTTCTTTCTTCAAAAATATAATTTAACCAAATATCATTTATCATCTGCACATTAGATTTTACTTTTAATTGCCAAATTCTAGAACACAAAAGATTCATATAATATGGATGCCGCTCTGTATGCGTAATAATTGTCGCAAATTCATCTGCACTTAAATTTTTCTGCCAAGCTTTCTGGCTGAGCTTATTCAAGAATTTTTTATAATGAACTTCTTCAATACGTTCCAAATGTATATGATGACATAATTTATAAAATGGTCGATTACGATCATCAAACATATGCATTAATAAATGCCGATTACTTCCTGAAAAAATAAAAATAATATTTCGTGTTTGTTGCGCAACATGCCTAAAAGCACCTTCAATTCCGCGCGAATTATCTAATGCGCCGATTTGTTGAAACTCATCAATAAACAAAATTGCTTTTATTTTCTGTCTAATCAAAATTTTATCCAAAGCCTGCAGCATCTCCAAAATATTTGTTGCCACATCAGCCTTGGATAAATCAAATTCAAGATTAATCCCTCCCGTACCTATCAAAATCTTGGCATTTATATGCTTTAAAGTTGTTTTTATTAAATTAATTGCTCGTTCTGAAATGGTAATAACACTACTAATTAATCGGTTGATACCAGCTAAAATATGCCTCTCAATTGTTTCACCATCTTTGGCAATAAAAAGATCCACTACTTCATAAGCTAATTTGGAATCCTCAATCACCTTCAAAGCCAAGCTGCTCTTACCATATCTGCGTGGTGAGGAGATGA
>JASFHH010000034.1:0-17533 GCA_050123335.1 Gammaproteobacteria bacterium | reverse complement strand
GATATGGGGTTTGCGTATCAAATTCCGTACTATTCGCATTTTTCATTTTTACTTTGTTGCGTGCAAATTCAATTAATGCAATATGCATACCTAAACATATTCCTAAAAACGGAATTTTATTTTCACGCGCATACTTAGCTGCCAAAATTTTTCCTTCAATTCCCCGCTCACCAAAACCGCCAGGAATAATAATTGCATTACAATCATTTAATACCTCAACACCTTCTTCTTCCAGCTTTTCCGAAGGAACATAATCAATATTAACTTTAGTATGTGTTTTAATTCCCGCGTGAATTAACGCTTCAGTTAATGATTTGTATGCATCAGGCAGATCAATATATTTACCTACCATGGCAACTTTAACCTCACCTTGCGGATTATTCTGCGCTTTTATTACTTGTTGCCAATCTGACAAATCAGTTTGGTGAACCGCTAAACCAAGTTTTTCCACTACGATTTCATCTAATCCTTGTTTATGTAAATCAATTGGTAATTGATAAATGCTTTTTTTATCCTGCACCGGGATTACTGCTTTTTTTTCTACGTTAGTAAATAATGCAATTTTAGAACGCTGATCTTCAGGCAACGCACGTTCACAACGGCATAATAAAATATCCGGCTGAATACCAATCGAACGTAATTCTTTTACTGAATGCTGCGTTGGCTTGGTTTTCATTTCTCCTGCGGTTTTAAGATAAGGAACTAAAGTTAGATGAATAAATAAAGTTTGTTTGCTGCCCATTTCCATGCGCAATTGTCTAATCGCTTCAAGAAAAGGCAATGATTCAATATCACCAACAGTTCCGCCAATTTCAACAATTACTACATCAATGCCGTCTGCCATAACTTTGATACGCCGCTTGATTTCATCAGTAATATGCGGAATAACTTGAACCGTGCCACCGAGATAATCACCTCTTCGTTCTTTGCGTAATACTTCAGCATAAACTTGACCAGTGGTAAAATTACTTTGTTTGGTCATTTTAACGCGCACAAAACGCTCGTAATGCCCAAGATCAAGATCGGTTTCGGCGCCATCTTCAGTTACAAAAACTTCGCCATGCTGAAACGGGCTCATCGTGCCTGGATCAACATTTATATAAGGATCAAGCTTCATCATCGCAAGCTTCAAACCGCGCGCCTCTAAAATTGCACCTAAAGATGCTGAAGTAATTCCCTTGCCTAAAGAAGAAACAACACCGCCGGTAATGAAAACAAATGAAGTCATAAGACAGGTCCTTTAAGTGATCCCCTAAAGGAATTATAGCTTAACACTAATTGACGCACTGCGCAACTGTGATAGAATCCGCCTAATGTATAAATATCTATCTAATCCTAAGAATTGGCCAATCTTTATTGGTTACAGCTTAATTCGCTTATTAACTTTATTACCTTACCCAATCCTAATGAAACTAGGAACGTTGCTCGGCAAAGCTGCTTATTACACTTTACGTAAAAATCGAAAAATTATAGAAATAAATATTAAATTATGTTTTCCTAAATTAAATAAACAAGAACAACAAAAAATAGTTAAAGCAAATATGATTTCTTATGGAAAAGCAATTTTTGAAACAGCATTAGCATTATTCGCATCGGATAAAAAAATCAATCATTTGTATACAATTAATGGCTCAGAAAATGTATTCGATGCTCTTGATAAAAAACATGGGGTTATCCTACTCTGCGGTCATTTTACCACCATAGAACTTACCGGACGAATGCTTGGTATGAATGACCACGAAAAACGTAATTGCGTAGTATATCGCAAACCCAGAAACCCTTTAATAAATCACATAATTACTAAACACCGAAAAAAATATTGCGCTCAATTACTTTCAAATAAAAAAATATCCGAATCACTTCATGCATTAAAAAATAATTGTATATTATTTTATGCTCCCGATGAAAATCGGAGAAATAATATAGATTTTGCTCCTTTTTTTGGAATACCAGCAGCAACTACCACTGCAACTTCACGCATCGCTAAAATTAGCGGCGCTAAAATTGTTCCATTTTTCGCTTACCGTAAAACTGACGATTCAGGTTATGTAATAAATATACTACCTGCTTTCAAAAACTTTCCTTCCGAAAACACTCTAGCTGATGCAATCCAAATTAATCAATTTCTTGAAAATGCAGCCAAACAATATCCTGATCAATACATGTGGATACTAAAACGTTTCCGCACGCGACCGCCAGGCGAACCAGAAATTTATCCGAAGAAACGGAAGAAATAAAACTTAAACGCACCCATAATCTTCTGGATGTACAATCCATCTGGTAATTAGTGGTTTTGCTATTTTGGGATAATGATTCATCACCAATGCAGCAGCGGTTTTAACTTGCGGAAAAAAATCCCGATCACGCATAATATCAGCAATCCTAAGCTGCAAAATTCCAGCTTGACGAGTTCCTAAAACTTCTCCGGGACCACGTAATTCTAAATCTTTTTGCGCAATCAAAAAACCATCGTTAGTCTCACGCATAATTTTTATCCGTTCACGCGCATAATGTGATAACGGATCCTGATATAACAAAACACAATGACTTTGTTTTATACCTCTGCCAATTCTGCCGCGTAATTGATGCAATTGCGCAAGACCCAATCGCTCCGGATTTTCAATCACCATTAAACTGGCATTTGGCACATCAACACCAACTTCAACCACTGTAGTTGCTACTAATAAATCAATTTCGTCTTGCTTGAAAGCGCACATAATTGCTTCTTTTTCATTAGACTTCATTCTTCCATGTACTAGAGCAACTCTTAATTCCGGCAAACATTGTTTTAATTGCTGCGCAGCTTTTTCTGCAGCTTGTGCTTGCAAGTTTTCTGACTCTTCAATTAAAGTACAAACCCAATAAACCTGATGCTTTTCATTGCATGCTTTTTTAATCCGCTCTAAAACTTCAACCCTACGCAAATTAGAAACCGCAACCGTGGTAATTGACTTTCTTCCCGGAGGCAATTCATCAATAATTGAATGATCCAAATCAGCATATGCTGACATAGCCAACGTTCTTGGTATTGGAGTTGCAGTCATGATTAACTGGTGCGGATAAAAATTATTTTTGGTTCCTTTGCTGCGCAAAGTCAAACGCTGATGTACACCAAACCGATGTTGTTCATCAACAATTACTAAACTTAAATTTTTAAATTCCACATCTTCTTGAAACAATGCATGCGTACCAATAATTATTTGCGCTTCACCAGTTTTTATTTTTTCTAAAATTTTAGTACGATTCTTGCCTTTTAAACTTCCAGTTAATAACACAATGTTTAAATCGGGAAGCCACCTCGAAAAATTTTTATAATGTTGCTCTGTTAATAATTCCGTCGGCGCCATAACCGCTGCTTGATAATGATTAACCACTGCTGTTAACGCCGCATATGCTGCCACAACAGTTTTACCTGAACCAACATCACCTTGCAATAAACGCAACATTGGTGCAGTTTTATCTAAATCATTCCTGATTTCTGCGATTACTTTCTGTTGCGCATTGGTCAACTTAAATGGTAATTGCGCAATAAATTTATTAATTATTTTTCCAGAAATAGATAAAGCAACTGCCTGATGGTAACGAATTTTTTTGCGCAAATTACGCAGACTTAAATGATGAGCTAATAATTCTTCAAAAATTAAACGCTGCTGATAATGATGCTGTTTATCTTCGAGTAATTTTATTTTTGCATTGGTTGGCGGATTGTGAATATATGATAATGCTTCGAATAAATTTGGAAAATTATATTGTTCTAAAATTTTTTGCGGCAACAATTCTTGTAACCTTGCATCATGCTGCAATAGCTGCAATACTTGCGGAATTATTTTACGAAAAGTTTTTTGATGCAATCCTTCAGTAGTCGGATAAATCGGAGTTAAGTTTTTTTCAACCGGCAAAGGATTCTCCGGATCAATTCTACAATATTCCGGATGAAACATTTCATAACCCGCTCCACCGAAACGTATTTCACCAAAACATCGCAATCGCACACCGCGTTCTAAATTTTTTTGCTGCATTTTATTAAAATGGAAAAAACGCAAAGTCAAAAACCCCGTACCGTCATGCAAACGGCACAACAATTGTCGTTTTTTACGATAAACAACTTCGGTTAATTCAATTGTTCCCTCAACGGTAACCTGCATACCGGGACGCGCGCGCCCTAAAGGAATAATACGAGTACGATCTTGATAATGTGACGGCAGATGAAATAATAAATCCTGCGCGGTATTAATGCCGATTTTTTGTAATCGCTCTGCTAACTTGGGACCAACACCTTTTAAATAACGAATTGCATCATCCATGCGTGGGATTTTAATATGATTTGCGCAGAAGCGCTAGCAATACCTTACTAACTTCGCACAAACGATTTAAGCGAAGCACGATAATTATCAATTTCTTTTTGCTGCATTTTAATCGCAAGTTTTTTGTCGCCTCGAATTTGTTCCTGAACTTTATCCGGTAATTTTTCAATACGCTTAACATCCGAATTATCATATTTAAAAACTTCATTCTTCTTTTTGTTAAGCAAATACTCTATATCCCGCTTGAAAGATTTACTACGTCGATCATTCGCAAAAAAATCATGCACGGTTCGTGAAGACTTGTCTTTTTGACTAATTTCATGCTTACCGTTAAACCTGGTTGACTGCTTAGGCCACCAATGACGACCCGCGAACCTTAATGTTACTGTAGGAGCATTTTTAAAACCGTTAATAGGATTCTCTGGTCTCCATATACCACGCGGTTTAGTTTCCACAGTAAAATTAAGCTGCAAATGTGTAAGAAAATATTTAACTGGAACCACATTTAAAAATTCGCTGGGATTTTTAAGTGCTCTTATATAATGATCAAACCCCCCGCCAGTTTCTATATAAGTTTTTAATGCTTTTCTATCTTTGATCTTTTTTAACTCGCCTTGTACACCATGAAAAATATGTTCGCTTGAATTAAGCTGAGCACCATTGTGCACTAAATTCCATTCCCTTAAAAAATCAGGAAAAATACCACTAATCTCATCATTAATTATTTCTTCTTTTTTACCTTCAATTAAACTAGCTATGTACTTACGTATTAATTTAGCAAATTGCTCTCGAGCTTCAACTAAATCACCACTATATTTATTTAAAAATACTTTAAAAGATGTTGCTGCATCTGTTTGCCATTTAAACTTTTCTTCTATACAAAGATGTTGAATTAAACGATCAAAATCTCCAGCTGCAAACTGCGCATTTAATTTCCCTTGCTGAAAAAAATCAATTAGTACCGCAGCTAGCGAATTGGGCAAACAATTGCCATCTCTTTTAATTTTGTACATATTATAATGCCTCAAAAAATATTCTTACTTATATTATAGTGCCCTAACCTTAAAACAACCTTAAGAGCACAAAATTTTTGCAAAAATTTTGTGGATTTTAGCACAGCTCGAAACTCATAACCAATTGATTTTAAATAAAAATCTGTAATGATATGGTTAAAAAGCCTACAACCTTAAAAATATTGTATAACCTCTTGATTATATTTACTTTGTTGATATATACTGTGAGTTGTAGATTTTTCGCAAGAAAAATTTGCAATTTTTTTCATTCCTTAAGATTTCCTTAAGGTTTGTACCCTATAATGAAATCAGAAGATAATAAAAAATGACGGAAAATACAGGTGACAAAGAAGTTTTTACGATACTGTATGAAGTCCGAGATCAAAAATACCTAATAGGTGTTACGAATGAGGATGTTCCGGTCATTGCAGCGCTGGGTGTAAACACTCCGCGGCCATTACCGCAAAACATAAAAACAGCGATAATTGAGACGGTAATGGAAATGAAGAATTTGACCGAGAAACCGAAAGTGATTGATTTTAATGCCCCATCACAACGGTTTTCCAAGACGGTCTTAGGGGATTTTACAAGGAGTCCGCTAGCAGGTACTGAAAAACCAGCTAAAACGATAGAAGAAGCACTAGCGGAATTAAAAGCAAAGATGAAGCAAGAAGCTGACAAAAAGTAAGAATTTGAGGTGATTTATGGCTGAAAACACAGGTGACATTTTAGTTAAGCTGCAAAAAGGCTTTGGACCAGAAGTAGGCGACGAATTAACAAAAAAAGTTGCAAACCCTCTGCAAGGCTTTCTGAGACAGGTCCTTAAAAAAGACTTTGAAAGTGTTCAACCACAAAAAAGCCCAGCAACAGAAATGCCTTTTGTAACAAACGATGGCAATAAAAATGTTGCTACTTTAACAAATGATATCAAAAAAGCTCTTGGGGAAGCAGGACTTAAAACAACGCCTCAAGCGCCAAAAACAGGATTTTTCGGTGGTAAACCAACTGAAAAACCAACTGTAGAAAAACCACAAGCACAAAAAACTACTACACTTGGAAAATAAAACGATTTAACCCTTGCCCTCAATAAGAATAATAACAGGGCAGACTCCAAAAGCCTGGCATTCTCTCTTCATCTAATGCCAGGCACCCCCCTTTTTCAATAAATTCCTTAAGGTTTCCTTAAGCTTTCTTTAAGTATATAACATCAATTTGAATTACGCCATTTTCAATTAAACATTTATCAGGATAATTTCAGATTTATGCGAAAATCGTTCCTTGATTATATCTCTAAAACAGCTTTCTGCTGACTAATAATCTCACTGATGCCGGATTTAGCCAAATCCATCATTGCATGAAACTCTTCTGTACTAAAAGCCCGTCCTTCGGCAGTCCCTTGGACTTCGATCAAACCTCCTTCGTCATTCATCACTACATTCATGTCAGTCTGTGCAGAAGAATCCTCGACATAATCAAGATCCAAAATCGGTGTATCTTCATATACGCCCACAGAAACCGAAGCCACCAAATGCTGCAGCGGATTCTCTTCAATTAATTTATTCATATAAAGATACCGAACCGCGTCCGCCAAAGCCACACAACTTCCAGTAATTGATGCAGTTCGAGTACCACCATCCGCTTGAATCACATCACAATCGATCGCAATGGTATTCTCACCAAGCTTGGTCATATCAACCGCAGCACGCAAAGAACGCCCGATTAAACGCTGAATTTCCTGGGTACGACCATTTTGCTTACCGCGCACTGCTTCACGATCAACTCGTTCATTTGTAGAACGCGGCAACATTCCGTATTCAGCTGTAACCCAACCACGCCCTTGACCTTTTAAAAACCTTGGCACTTTATCAATAACACTAGCAGTACAAATAACTTTGGTGTCACCATAACTCACCAAAACTGAACCTTCAGCATGTTTGGTATAATGACGAATGATTTCGATTTTACGCAACTGATTCGGCTCGCGCTCACTTGGCCTCATACTTACTCTCCTTCTCCCAAAAACATTACTGCGTTGTTGATTTTATATTAGAGACTGCATAAATAAATTTTAGCGACTTAAAGCTTGCTGAGTAACGCAGCGAGATAGAGCGAAATTTGCTGGATGCAAATTTCAGCGCTGCTGAGGCATGGATGCCGAATCAGCGCGGCTCGTATATCGAGCGAGTAACGCAAGGAATCTAACCACACAAAGTGTGGTTAGACAAGCGTCAGGAGCTAAAATTATTTATGCAGTCTCTAATCTACTTACGAAAATCTAAATCAACGTAACAATCAACAACGCAATAATGTTGATAATCTTAATTAATGGATTAACCGCTGGGCCTGCTGTATCTTTATACGGGTCACCTACAGTATCGCCAGTGATTGCAGCTTGGTGCGCAGCACTACCAATCTCACCATACTCACCCTCTTCAATCAATTTCTTAGCATTATCCCAAGCGCCGCCGCCCGCAGTCATAGAAATCGCAACAAACAATCCAGTGACAATTGTGCCAACCAACAACCCACCTAAAGCTTTAGGCCCTAAAAATATTCCAACTAAAATTGGCACTACAACCGGCAACAACGACGGAATAATCATTTCTTTAATTGCTGCCTTGGTTAACAAATCCACTGCTTTAGAATAATCTGGTTTAGCTGTGCCTTCCATCAAACCAGCAATAGACTTAAACTGACGGCGCACTTCTTCTACCACAGAACCAGCAGCACGCCCCACTGCATCCATAGCCATAGCACTAAACAAGTAAGGTATCAACCCACCGATAAATAAACCAATAATTACTAACTCATCGGATAAATCAAAAGCTACCATATTATGAACCATGGCCAACGCATGAGTATAGTCAGCAAATAAAACTAATGCAGCTAAGCCTGCTGATCCAATCGCATAACCTTTGGTAATTGCTTTAGTAGTGTTACCAACAGCATCCAAACAATCGGTTACTTTACGCACTTCACTAGGAAGTTTCGCCATTTCAGCAATACCGCCAGCATTATCAGTAATCGGCCCAAACGCATCAAGCGCCACAATAATTCCAGTCATCGATAACATTGAAGTGGCTGCAATTGCAATCCCATAAAGACCAGCTAAATGGAATGCCAATATAATACTGGCACATATCGCAAGCACCGGCCAAGCCGTTGCACGCATTGCAACCGCTAATCCTGCAATAATGTTAGTCGCATGTCCTGTAGTCGACGCTTTAGCCACACGACGTACTGGCGCATAATCAGCTGAAGTATAATATTCAGTAATAATAACCATCAAAGCAGTCAAAATTAAACCGATAATAGTGGATCCATAAATATCAAATACCGTAAATCCGTGTGCTTGTAAGCTCACCCCTTTCATCAACCACACTGTGATTGGATAAAAGAAAATAACCGCCAACACTTCTGCAACAATAAATCCGCGATATAAAGCGCGCATTACTTTGGTGCTGCCTTTCTTTACGCGCACTAAAAAACCACCAACAATTGAAGCAATAATAGAAAATCCGCCTAAAACCAGAGGATAAATAACCGCTCCTGTTGATGCTTTAAAAGTCAACGCTCCCAACAGCATAGTTGCAACTATAGTGACCGCATAAGTTTCAAATAAATCCGCTGCCATACCAGCACAATCACCCACGTTATCACCAACATTATCGGCAATTACTGCAGGATTTCGTGGATCATCTTCAGGAATCCCTGCTTCAATTTTTCCAACCAAATCAGCACCAACATCAGCACCTTTGGTAAAAATTCCGCCGCCAAGTCGCGCAAAAATCGAAATCAAAGAACCACCAAATGCCAAACCAACTAACGGTTTAATAATTTGCACTAAAGTATCAGCATGATGGACAGAAACCAAAAACACATAATATCCAGCTATACCTAATAGACCCAAACCAATTACCAACATTCCAGTAATTGAACCACCACGAAAAGCTATTTTAAGCGCTGGATTAATTCCTTGCTTTGCAGCCTCTGCAGTACGAACATTAGCACGCACGGAAATATGCATTCCGATATAACCTGCAGCACCAGAAAAAATTGCACCGATTGCAAATGCAAATGCAGTATACCAACCAAGCGTTGGTAAAAATCCAATTATTAAAAAAACGATAAGCCCGACAATACCTATAGTCGTATATTGTCGATTCAAATAAGCCGAAGCTCCTTGTTGAATTGCTACTGCAATTTCCCGCATGCGATCACTGCCAGCAGATTGTGACAAAATCCAAATACAAGAAACTACACCATAAATAACTGCAATGACTGCACAAATCAAAGCAAAAATTATACCGGTTGACATTTTTCTTTCCTCATAATATAAAAAATTTCAAAAAACACGCAATGATACTTTGATTTAAAAAAAAATTCCTCAAAAAAAGTAAAAAAAAGCCTTTTTTTACTTTCCATCTATA
The DNA here is from genome assembly GCA_050123335.1 of Gammaproteobacteria bacterium. GTDB lineage: Bacteria > Pseudomonadota > Gammaproteobacteria > UBA12402 > UBA12402 > JASFHF01. The sequence goes on along the minus strand of JASFHH010000034.1, from coordinate 7,786 downwards.
AGCAAATAATATAGACTGCTATGCTCAGGAAGTTTTGGTTCTAAATTTCTTTATCTGTTGTTATACTCTCGCAATGAAACTTAATCACACATTTGATGTCATTATTGTCGGCGGCGGCCACGCAGGCACTGAAGCAGCACTTGCCTCTGCCCGCGTCGGTGTTAAAACTCTATTAGTTACGCACAATATCGAGACTTTGGGCCAAATGTCATGTAACCCTGCCATCGGCGGCATTGGCAAAAGTCATTTGGTAAAAGAAATCGATGCTTTAGGTGGTATCATGGCTATTGCTGCTGATCGTGCTGGTATTCAATTTCGCATCTTAAATGCGAGCAAAGGTCCTGCGGTACGTGCAACTCGCGCACAAACTGATCGTGCGCTCTACAAACAAGCAATAAGATATGCATTGGAAAACCAAGAAAATTTACAACTGTTGCAAGAAACTGTTGATGATTTGATAATTAAAAATAATCAAGTAAGCGGAATTATCACCAAAACCGGTTTGGAATTTTTTGCTAAATCAATTGTATTAACCACCGGAACTTTTTTAAATGGCAAAGTCCATATAGGATCAAAAAATTTTTCTGCTGGAAGAATGGGAGATCCTGCCTCAATTTCTTTGGCAAAAAAACTACGTGGATTAAATTTTCGTGCTGGACGTTTAAAAACCGGTACACCCGCGCGCATTGATGGAAAAACCATTGATTACACTAAATTAAAAAAACAGCCCGGTGATACGCCCGTTCCAGTTTTTTCTTTTCTAGGAAAACCAGAAGAACATCCAAAACAAATCTGTTGTCATATCGCATATACTAATGAAAAAACTCATGAAATTATTCGCGACAATCTCAAAAAATCTCCATTGTACAGCGGCATAATCGAAGGAATCGGTCCAAGATATTGTCCTTCAATTGAGGATAAAATTGTGCGCTTTGCTGATAGAAAATCACATCAAATCTTTATCGAGCCGGAAGGACTTAATACAAACTTAGTTTATCCCAATGGAATTTCTACCAGTTTGCCAGAAGAAGTGCAGAAAAAATTTATTCACAGCATGCAAGGTTTTGAAAATGCACATATCACCCAACCAGGTTATGCAATTGAATACGATTTTTATGATCCAAGAGATTTACACAGCTCGCTTGAAACAAAAAAAATCGCAAATCTTTTTTTTGCTGGTCAAATTAATGGAACCACTGGATACGAAGAAGCAGCAGCTCAAGGTTTAATTGCTGGTTTAAATGCTGCACGCGCAGCTCTCAATCAAGAGCCATGGGCACCAACACGCGATCAAGCTTATATTGGCGTAATGATAGATGATTTATTAACTCAAGGAATAAAAGAACCGTATCGAATGTTTACCAGCCGCGCTGAATATCGTTTGCTTTTGCGTGAAGATAATGCTAATTTGCGCTTAACCGAAATAGGACGCAAGTTAAACTTGGTCGACGATAACCGTTGGAAAATTTTTAATATAAAACGTGAAGCAATTATGAAAGAACAACAACGCTTTAATACCACTTGGATAAGACCAAACACTGATGCTGGTTATGCTTTTGAAAAATTATTTCAACAAAAATTAAATCGCGAATACAAATTAATCGATTTACTTAAACGCCCAGAAATAACTTACCAAAAACTAACAAGCATAATTGGCTCACCGGTTAATGACGCAAAAGTTGCTGAACAAATTGAAATCCAAGCAAAATATGCTGGTTATATTGAACGCCAACAGCAAGAAATTGCACGTCACGCACATTACGAAAATCTAAAAATCCCTGCAAACATTGATTACAAAAAAATAACCAGTTTATCGACGGAAATAAAACAAAGGTTAATAGAAACCAAACCAGAAACCGTAGGACAAGCATCACGCATTCCAGGTATGACACCTGCTGCAATTTCGATTTTATTAATTTACTTAAAAAAAGGAGAAAAATTATGAATATAAATGACGCAAAAACAGAAATCAACACTTCCCCAAAAAACTCCCCCAAATGGCTAAAACAATGTTATAAAATAGTTTGCACAACATCTTACACGCAAAATCAAACCTTAGAAAAAATATACAAGATCCTAAAACAACAAAATATATTCAACGTAAAGAAAAACATCAATATGCTTAACAAATATAAAACAAATCTTTTGTGGGCAGCTGCGGTCAACGGCAAAAGTAAAGTAGTTGATTATTTGATAAAAAAATTTGATGCAACTCCAACTAATTCAAAATTTGAATTTAGCATCGTTAACGATATTGATCAATTATCCATTATGGATATGGTTGCTTTATGTGCTTGTCCTACAAACAAAAAGGCTAATTATTTAGAAACTTTTTCGATCTTGGCAAAAAAAATGAAGGTGTCATTATGCAAATATAAATTACCCACATTAGCTGAATACCATATTCCATATGTAGGAAATATAGTAATTAATACGCCAGAATGGTTTCACAAGGAATTTAATAAACAAAAAAAACAGATAGACAAGCAAAACAAGATAAAAATAATACCATCAACCAAACTTTTTGATATTAAAATGACATTTGGTCAGAACGAAAATACCAAATCAACATCACTCAATGAGAAACAAATACTACAGAAAAATACTTATTAAATTTTTGTGGTAACTACCGCGCATGGTAAACTTGTGTTCTTTTAACGTTATAAAAGTACTTGCTTACCAGTGATTTTACGCAAACTTACTGGTGCTGTAAAATCACTGGTTCCATTCATGCCAATAGTGTATATTTCGCATTTTCAAGTGTATGGATATATAAATTTTTATTTCAACAGAGCCTGTCTAAAGCCAGCTGAATTAGTTAATTGCATAATTACACTATTTAATGCCCGATTAAAAAGCAACACTACTGCATCACCTGATTCACCACTCTTGTAATTACCTCTTCCAATCACATAATTATTCCAAACAACATTATGTGTTTTTAAATTCAATAAACTAAACTGCATTTCCAACTTGCTGATGGCTTTTGAGGAAAACATGCCTGTGATCCATTTCACGCTATAATCATTTAAAGTACCTGTTAACTCATAGGTAGCATTATTTGCTTTCACAACGTAACCTTGCTTAATAAAAGCATTACGCAAAGCATTCTGAACAACAACATTCAGCGGTTTTTCTGCCAAATAACCTCCGCTGGTTGTCTCTTCATTCATATTAATTTTGTGCACAATTAATCTTGGGTTTTCTCCTCTTTGATCATCGATACGGCCTACCTTGATTGGCTGATTGTACTTGGCACGATTGATTTTTGGTACTCGCGGAGTTTTATAGTTCAGTGACACATTGCTCATACTCATCGCGCATCCAGATAAACCCAAAACTGCTGCAATCACCACACAAAACTTCAATATTTTGTTCATAATCCCCCCTATTAATTGTGCAATATGTGTGCAAGAAAAATATACCTTATTCTTCTCAAATTGCAACAAATTTCTGCTGCTATCTATTAACAATGTTATACTGCAAATTATGAAAATAAATAATCAATATCTAACAAAAAATTACACTGGCAAACAACTTGAACAATTTGCGCAATATCTTAATTTAATGGCCAAATGGAACCAAACTTATAATTTAACTACCATCACCCAACCAAGAAATATGGTCATTCTGCATATTTTAGATAGCCTAGCAATTAATCCTTTTTTACTCGGATCCCGAATTTGTGATGTTGGCTCCGGTGCAGGTTTGCCGGGAATACCTTTGGCAATTGTAAACCCCGACAAATACTTTACTTTAATTGATAGTAACAACAAAAAAATCCGCTTTCTAACTCAAGTAAAAATCGAACTAAAATTAAACAATATTGAGGTAATTCACGCACGAGCGGAAAAATATCAACCACAAAATTGTTACAATACTATAGTATCGCGTGCATTCTCTTCAATAAATGATATGCTATTGCAGACTCAACATTTATGCTGCAACGATGGCATTTTTTTAGCGATGAAGGGAATTTACCCTGAAAAAGAATTATCTGAGTTGAAACCAGATTTTAAAGTTGAATGGATTAAAAAATTAAAAATACCAAGATTAGATGCACAAAGGCATTTGGTTTGTGTTTGTAAATGATAATGGGGTCAAGTCTTGAATTTTACACTCTGGTTTAAAGCTCAAAACGTGATTTTGCTATTTCCATCCACTAAGCCAAAGTGTAGAATTCAAGACTTGACCCCGCTACGGAGTAATAATGGGAAAAATAATAGCTGTTGCTAATCGAAAAGGTGGTGTAGGCAAAACCACCACTAGCGTTAATTTATCCGCTTCGTTTGTTGCAACTAAACGTAAAATTTTATTAGTCGACCTTGATCCGCAAGGCAATGCCACCATGGGAAGCGGTATTGATAAAAATCAATTAGAAAATACTATCACTGAATTATTATTAGAAGAAAATCCCATCACAGAAATCAAAATTAATTCCCCCGCGGGATATGATATTTTACCAGCAAATAGCGACTTAACTGCTGCTGAAGTACAAATGCTGCAATTCCCACAACGCGAACAATGTTTGCGTAAAGCGTTACAACCAATAGCTAATGAATATGATTTTATTATCATTGATTGCCCACCTGCTTTAAATATTTTAACCCTAAACGCTTTTGTCGCCGCTGATTCCTTGCTTATTCCAATGCAATGTGAATATTATGCCCTGGAAGGTTTGTCAGGATTACTACAAACAATCAAACAAATTCAAAATTCCATAAATCCAAATTTACAAATCGAAGGGATTTTGCGCACCATGTATGATGGACGTAATCGTTTATCAATAGACGTTTCTGAACAACTACTTAAGCACTTCCAAAACAAGGTTTTTGGCACAGTTATTCCGCGCAATGTACGACTAGCTGAAGCACCAAGCTTTGGTATGCCAGCTTTACATTATGATAAAAAATCTCACGGCGCACTGGCATATCTTGCTCTAGCGGGCGAGATCTTACGTAAGAAAGAAATAAAGCTTTAGGTGGGACGGGGCTTTACATAATTACAATAAATAGGGCCGGGTCTTTACTTATTACAAAGCTACGCACTTGTAATAAGTAAAGACCCGGCCCCAAGTAATCATGTAAAGCCCCGTCCTTCAAAGAAACTAATTTATTACTTTAGTAATTATGTAAAGCTCGCGACCCGACAACTTCAATCTTTATATGCTAACTTACCATGCGTTTCTTTAATTAACAGTGACAATACAATACTAGCAATAAAACCTATTGGAATCATCCATAAAGCGTTTCTAAAATCATGCAATGAATATATTCTCATCCCATAAACCATCAAATGATTCCAATGCAAATCCATAAACCAACCAAATAAAGGCTGACAAATAAAACCGCTAGCCATTAACAACAACGAAACAATGCTGATCGCAGAACCAGTAACCAAAGGCGAATTAAGCTCAGCAACAACTGGATAACCAATTACCTGTGTTGCAGTAATTAAGCCCAACAAGAAAAATAACACCATCAAGATTCCAAACGATAAATGCAAACTATACATAATTACAAAAATTATCGCCAAAGAAAGCACTGCGCCAACAAACATTGGTGCAACTCTCAATTTTATTTTATCAGAAATCCAACCAACTAATGGTGAACCAACTAAAGTACCTAAAAATATCATTGAATCAACTTCTGCTGCATGCGTTGTAGAAAGCATATTGACCTGTGTCAAATACATACTGCCCCAAAGAGTCCCCAAAGTAAAAATCGGTAAATTCATCAACGTAGTATACAAACCTCCAATCCAATTATAACGATTGAACACTACCATCCTAATACTTCGCCAAAATCCCAGTTTAGCGATATCTTTAACTTCGGTTCCAACAACCTTATAATCACCAGGATAATCACGCACAATAATAAACACCAAACAAATTAATACGATTCCCAAAACACCAATAACAATCAATGCTTGGCGCCAACCAATAGCTTCAGTTAATAATTCCATCGGAGCTTGCGCCACAACACCGCCTAACATCGCAAAAGTAACAATACATCCGCTAACTAAAGCTAATTTTTTTGGTGGAAACCAACGTGACGCTAATCGAATCGCGCTTAAAAAACCAAAAGATCCCGCTATTCCATAAGCAAAACGACTAATCGCAGCAATGGCATAACTATTAGAAAAAGCAAACACAAACATTCCTGCTGTTGCCAAAATCAATGCACACAACAGAATTTTTTTTACCGAAAAACGATCTAACAATAAACCAGCTGGAAACAATAATATAAAATTACCGTAAAAATACATCGAAGAAAGTGTGCCAAACTGACGCGCATTTATGTCGAAAACCCGCATTAATTCCATACCAATGGGATTTAACATATTCATTTGAATAAAAGTATAAAAAAACAATACCGTGGCAGTCATCACTACTAACCAACGCTTAAACTCTGAAGGATTCTGATGCTTGCTAATAATACTCATAACTAAATCTCCATAAAGTCAAATAGTTATTTAAAGAAAGATCAATTTCGGATTATAATCCCAAAACATCAAATTGCCACGTAAATTTTGCGATTTATGTCGGGACGGATAAACTCAAATAATTATTTGCATTTTGCACCCTATCCGAGTAGAATTTGATCTTTTACATAACACATAAAAGAGGTGATATAAGTTCATGCCTAGCGTGAAAGTAAAAGATAACGAACCATTTGAAATAGCAATTAGACGCTTTAAGCGTACTTGTGAAAAAGCCGGAATTATTTCTGAAATGCGCCGCCATGAATATTACGAAAAACCCAAATGGGAACGTAAACGCAAGAAAGCTCAAGCAGTAAAACGATGGCAGAAGAAAACACAGCGCGAGCAAGGCGGCAACGGCGATAAAACCGGTAAATTCTAAACATCATCAAATAAACAACGCTATTATGAGTAATCCATCAAATCTTAAAAATCGCATTCAGGACGACATGAAAGCCGCAATGCGAGCACGCGAACAACAACGACTGGATGTTATTCGCTTTTTATTAGCTGCAATTAAACAACGCGAAATTGATGAAAAAATCACATTAGATGATACCCAAATTCTTTCTGTCATTGAAAAACAAATCAAACAACTAAAAGATGCTATTACTCAGTATAAAGAAGCTGGTAGAAATGAACTTGTACAAAAAGAATCTTTTGCCCTTGAATTACTGCAAACTTACATGCCCGCACAATTAAGCGATGCCGAATTGGAAATTATCATTAAAACAACCATCACTGAAACCGGTGCTGCATCAATTCGTGATATGGGCAAAGTAATGGGTGTACTTAAAGCTAAAATTCAGGGCCAAGCAGATATGGGCAAAGTTAGCAGTTTAGTAAAAAAATTGTTAGGTATTTAACACCATGAAGTTGACGGGTCGGCGTCTTTACTCATTACAAGTGCTCTGTTTGTTGCTTTGTAATGAGTAAAGACCCGACCTCCTGAGATGCTACAAAAGAACTGATATGAAAATCCCACAATCATTCATCGACGATCTTTTAACCAGAATAGACATCGTAAATATCATCGAACAATATGTCAAACTTAAAAAAGCAGGCGCTGATTATGAATCCTGCTGCCCATTTCACCAGGAAAAAACACCATCATTTAAAGTAAGTCCAGCTAAACAAATTTACCATTGTTTTGGTTGTGGAGTTGGAGGCAATGCGATCAGCTTTTTAATGGAATATGATCATCAAAGTTTCCCAGAAGCTATTGAAACTTTAGCCAAGCACGCGGGCGTCACTATTCCAACACAAGTGACTACAGAACAACAACAAAATCACACTGCTATAA
>JASFHH010000033.1:0-17850 GCA_050123335.1 Gammaproteobacteria bacterium | reverse complement strand
CTTACCAAGGAAGAAGGAGGAAGACATACGCCATTTTTCAAAGGATATCGGCCGCAGTTTTACTTTAGGACGACAGACGTTACAGGAGAAGTGATATTGCCGGAAGGAGTAGAGATGGTGATGCCAGGAGATAACGTGAAGATGGAAGTGACGTTAGTAGCGCCGATAGCGATGGAGAAAGGCTTGCGTTTTGCTATCAGAGAAGGAGGCCGAACAGTTGGCGCAGGTGTTGTGATTGATATTATTGAATAGTTAATTGGTGTCAGGTCTAGACTTGAGACTTGATAAGCGAGTCAAGTCTCAAGTCTAGACCTGACACCTTAAGATAGGCCAGTAGCTCAATTGGCAGAGCGACGGTCTCCAAAACCGTAGGTTGGGGGTTCGATTCCCTCCTGGCCTGTATGCCAGAAGGTAAAAGATGGAAATAGGCTAATATCAATGGAGTAGTTGATGGTTGCTAAAGAAAAAACAACAAGTAAATTTGATATAGTTAAATTTATTTTAATTGCTGTGTTAATTATTGGTGGTTTTGTTGCGCATTATTATCTTGATAATGTTGCGCAGATTCCTTGGCCGATTATTGTTGTAGGTTGGTTAATTTTAGTATGTATTGCAGCCTTTATTGCGTTACAAACTACTTTGGGGCGAAGATTTTGGAAGTTTGTGCGTGAAGCACGTAATGAAATGCGTAAAGTTGTGTGGCCTACTAGACAACAAACTATAAAAGTAACATTTATGGTTATTGCGATTGTGATTGTTTTTGCCGTTATTATGTGGGTGTTTGATACAATTTTACTGCATGCTGTTAATTGGTTAACAGGTTAAAGGGGGATAGTAAGTGGCAGAAGATTCTGTACAACAAGATGCGTCAGCACAAAAAGAACCAGTTAAATTGCGATGGTATGTAGTGCATGCATATTCTGGTTTTGAAGCTTATGTTAAAGAAGCTTTGGTTAAGCGAATTGCTGATTTAGGTATGCAAGAATATTTTGGTGAAATTTTGATTCCTAAAGAACAAGTTGTGGAGATGCGTCGTGGTCAAAAGCGTACTAGCGAACGTAAATATTTTCCTGGTTATGTTTTGGTGCAGATGGCAATGAATGATGAAACTTGGCATTTAGTTAAATCTGTACCGAAAGTTATGGGCTTTATTGGAGGAACTAGCGATCATCCTGCTCCAATTAGTGATAAAGAAGTTGATGAAATTTTAGATCGGGTTCGGGCTGGAGTTGATAAACCTAAGCCGAAGATTGTTTATGAAGTTGGTGAAGTGGTTAGAGTTATTGATGGTCCATTTGCTGACTTTAATGGTGTAGTTGAAGAAGTTAATTACGAGAAAAATAGATTGCGCGTCGCAGTATTAATTTTTGGTCGTTCAACTCCGGTAGAGTTGGAATTTAGTCAGGTTGAAAAGGGGTGAGGAGCGACCGTTTGTCCAGTGGACAAACGCAGCGCGACGAACGACCAGCATGGATGCTGGGCTGGATAGGTACACCATGGATGGTTGCTAGGTAGGTTTTATTTAACAGGGGAGCCGCAAGGCGTTATGACCCAAAGAGAGGGTGAGCCGGTGCGGTTTAGAAAAAGCGAAGCTTTTTCCCGGCGAACGCGAGGCCGTGGATGGCCGAGCTGGCGATAGCACCATGGATGGGTACTTGATAAATAATATGGGGAGCCGCAAGGCGTTATGACCCAAAGAGAGGTAATTATGGCAAAAAAAGTAAAGAAAGTAAGTGGTTATATTAAATTATTAATTGCGCCAGGAGGTGCAAATCCTAGTCCACCAGTTGGTCCGGCATTAGGTCAAAAAGGCGTTAATATTATGGAATTTTGTAAGGCTTTTAACGCTAAGACCCAGGATATGGATAAAAGTCTTAAAGTACCGGTCAATATTACAGTTTTTGAAGATCGTAGTTTTGAATTTGAAACCAGAACTCCGCCTGCGTCAGCTTTAATTCTTAAAGCAATTAAAACTAATAAAGGTAGTTCAGTTCCTAATAAAGATAAAATTGGTAAATTAACTTATGCTCAGATAGAAGAGATTGCTAAAGTTAAATTGCCTGATTTAACTGCTGCTGATATTAAAGCCGCAATTCGTTCTATTGCGGGAACTGCACGTAGTATGGGTGTTGACGTTGAGGGGGTAGAGTAATGGTTAAATTAACTAAAAGAATGCAAAAAATACGTGAAGTAATTAAACCCGGAGTGTATGTAAATGTAAAAGATGCTTTTGAAACATTAAAAAAGCTATCTAGCGTAAAGTTTGTTGAAAGTGTAGATGTAAGTGTAAATTTGGGCATTGATGTAAAAAAATCTGATCAAGCTGTTCGTGGTGCAATTGTGTTGCCTCATGGTACTGGTCGAGAGGTTAAAGTTGCGGTATTTACTCAAGCGGCTAATGTAGATGCAGCAAAGAAAGCTGGTGCTGACATAGTTGGTTTTGATGATTTAGCTGCTGCAATCAAAGAAGGTAAAATTGATTTTGATGTTTTAATTGCAACCCCAGATGCGATGCCGGCAATTGGTAAATTAGGACAAATTTTGGGTCCGAAAGGATTGATGCCTAATCCAAAAGATGGAACGGTAACTACCGATATTGCAACAGCGGTTAAAAATGCTAAAACAGGGCAGGTGCGGTTTCGATCTGATAAAGGAGGCATAGTCCATTGTCGTATTGGAACGGTAAAATTTACCGAGCAGAATTTAAAAGAAAATTTACAAGCTTTGGTTGTTGCGTTGAATAAAGCTAAACCAAGCTCATCTAAAGGTATTTATTTAAAGAAAATTACTGTATCAACTACTATGGGCCCTGGAATTTCAGTTGATTTAAGCAGTTTAGAGATATAGTAAATTGTCATTCCGCAGTATGACGATATAAGAATTTCGCGGTTAAGATTAATTTAAAAACTTAATCTCAAGCCGTCGAAGACCGTGGGTGTGTATTCCACTTAATTGTGGGGAACTGATGATGTGAGATTTAGGTAAGGTTTAGATAATAATTTGTTATCTAAATTTCTGTCCTCTGTCTTCTGTCCTCTGACCCACGTAGGCGGTGAACCGACATAGTGAAGTCGGCCACCAAGTTATTAACTTTTTAAGGAGTTAAATGTGGCGTTAAATTTAGAACAGAAAAAAGCGATAGTTGCTGAGGTTACTGAAGTAGCGAAAGACGCGCTATCTGCAGTAATAGCTGATTATCGCGGGTTAACTGTTGCTGAACTAAACGACTTGCGTGTAAAAGCCCGTGATAGCGGTGTTTATTTACGGGTAGTGCGTAACACATTGGCAAAGCGTGCGTTAGAGAATACGGAATTTTCTTGTTTGCATGAATCGCTAACCGGCCCTTTAATTTTCGCATTTTCGCGTGAAGAGCCGAGTGCGGCTGCGAGATTAATGCGTGATTTTGTTAAAGATCACGAGATTCTCGAAGTTAAAGCATTAGCAATTGGAGGTCAGATGCTTGCGGCTTCTGAATTGCAAGCGGTTGCTAAATTGCCGAAACGAGATGAGGCAATTGCTTCATTGATGGCGGTAATGCAAGCGCCAATTACTAAGTTTGTGCGTACATTAAACGAACCACACGCAAAATTAGTTCGTGTATTAGCTGCAGTTCGTGATAAGAAACAAGCAGCGTAAATTAGTGTCAAGTCTAGACTTGAGACTTGAGAAGACAAAATTGGTGTAAGTGAACTTGAGAAAGCAAGTCAAGTCTCAAGTCTAGACTTGACACCCACAGGAGAAAATATTATGGCTCTATCAAATGAAGAAATTTTAAATGCAATAGCTGAAAAACCGGTTATGGAAATAGTAGAATTAATTTCAGCTATGGAAGAAAAGTTCGGTGTTTCGGCTCAAGCAGCTGTTGCAGTTGCAGCTCCTGCAGCAGGTGGTGAAGCTCAAGCTGCGGAAGAAAAGACTGAATTTACCGTAGTAATGTCAAGCTTTGGTGGAAACAAAGTTGCAGTAATTAAAGTAGTGCGCGGAATTACTGGTCTTGGTTTGAAAGAAGCTAAAGACTTGGTAGAAAGTGCTCCGGCAAACATTAAGGAAAATGTTGCTAAAGACGAAGCAGAAAATATCAAGAAACAACTTGAAGAAGCTGGTGCTACAGTTGAAGTGAAGTAATTTACGATGAAGGTGTCAGACACCAGCGCTTTGCGCTGGTGTCTGACACCTATTTCACCTATTTGATATGAGGTTATAAATGAATCTAGCCAATTTTACTAATATAGAAAGAAAACGTTTTCGTAAAACATTCGGTAAATTGCATGATGTAATTGCTCCACCGCCGTTGCTTGAAATGCAACTGAATTCTTACAAGCATTTTTTGCAGGGAGGTAAAGCTTTTGATGAACGTGGAGATCATGGTTTACATGGCGCACTTAGTTCTGTATTTCCAATCGAAAGTTTTTCTGGAGGGGCGAAATTAGAATATATAGATTATAGTTTGGGTACGCCAGTTTTTAATGTGCGTGAGTGTAAAATGCGAGGTTTAACCTATTCTGCTCCGTTACGTATTAAGGTGCGATTAATTATTTTCGATAAAGAAACACGAGGCAAGGATCAGCAAATTAAGGATATTAAGGAACAGGAAGTGTATATGGGTGAGTTGCCATTGATGACAGAAACTGGTAGTTTTATCATTAATGGTATTGAGCGTGTGATTGTTTCACAATTACATCGTTCTCCCGGGGTGTTTTATGATCATGATAAAGGTAAGACGCATACTTCAGGGAAATTATTATATTCAGCTAGAGTTATTCCTTACAGAGGTTCTTGGTTAGATTTTGAATTTGATCCTAAAGATTGTTTATTTATGAGGATTGACCGGCGTAGAAAATTACCTGCAACAATATTATTGCGTGCGTTGGGTTTGTCTACTGAAGAGATATTAGAGATTTTTTTCAAGCAGGAAAATTTTTATTATAAGAAGAATAAATGGATTATGGATTTTATTCCGGAACGTTTAAAAGGACAAATGGCAAGTTTTGATATTAAGCGTGGCAGCAAAACTATAGTTGAAAAAGATCGTAGAATTACCATTCGGCATATTCGTGAATTGGAAAAAGCCAAAATTGATAAATTAGAAGTTCCTGTAGAATTTTTATATGGAAAAGCTTTAGCAAAGGATATTATTGATAAAGATACCGGGGAAGTAATTGCTTATGCAAATGCTGAAGTTACTGAAGAGTTGATACAAAAATTACTTGAGACAAATATAACGTCTTTCCAAACAATTTATGTTAATCCGTTTGATCATGGTTCGTATATTTCTGATACTTTGCGTACAGATCCTACTAGCAGTGAATTAGAAGCTTTAGTTGAAATTTATCGCATGATGCGACCGGGTGAACCTCCAACTAAAGAAGCTGCGGAAAATTTATTTAATAATCTGTTCTTTTCGTCAGATCGTTATGATTTGTCAGTAGTTGGCCGAATGAAATTTAATCGTCGGGTTGGCAGAGAGGAAATAATTGGAGAAGGTATTTTAGATAAAAATGATATTATCGATGCAATGCAGGTTTTAATAGCGATTCGTGATGGTAAAGAAAGTGTTGATGATATTGACCATCTTGGTAATCGTAGAGTGCGTAGTGTGGGTGAAATGACAGAAAATCATTTTCGTGTAGGATTGGTGCGTGTGGAAAGAGCGGTTAAAGAGCGGCTTAATGTGGCAGAAGCAGAAAATTTAATGCCGCAGGATTTATTGAATGCTAAGCCGATTGTTTCTGCGATTCGTGAATTTTTTGGTTTGAGCCAATTATCGCAATTTATGGATCAAAATAATCCATTATCAGAAATCACTCATAAACGTCGTGTTTCAGCATTAGGTCCAGGAGGATTGAGTCGGGAGCATGCTGGTTTTGAAGTGCGAGACGTACACGCTACCCACTACGGTAGACTTTGTCCGATTGAAACACCAGAAGGACCGAATATTGGATTAATTAATTCATTAGCTGTGTATGCGCGTTGTAATGAATACGGATTTTTAGAATCACCGTATCGTCAAGTAATTGATGGCAAGGTTACCAATAAAGTGCGTTATTTATCTGCAATTGAAGAAGGCGGATATGTAATTGCGCAAGCAAAAGTTTCACTTGATACCAAAGGCATGTTGACAGATGAATTTGTACAGGGACGTTACAAAAATGAATCAACTTATACAACTACCGATAAAGTTGAGTATATGGATGTTTCGCCGAAACAAATGGTATCAGTTGCAGCATCATTAATTCCCTTTTTAGAGCACGATGATGCTAACCGTGCATTAATGGGTTCTAATATGCAGCGCCAGGCAGTTCCATTAATTTGTTCAGAAAAGCCGTTAGTTGGTACAGGTATGGAACGATTGGTGGCAAAAGATTCGGGTGTAACGGTAGTTGCTGCTCGAGGCGGAGTAGTTAATTCAGTTGATGCCAGTCGTATTGTTATTCGTGTAAATGATGAAGAAACTTCTGCTGATGAGTCTGGAGTGGATATTTATAATTTAATTAAATATACACGTTCCAATCAAAATACTTGTGTTACCCAAAAACCGTTAGTAAAAGAAGGTGAAGTTATTGCAAAAGGTGATGTAATTGCTGATGGGCATGCGACTGATTTAGGCGAATTGGCTTTAGGGCAAAATATGTTGGTTGCGTTTATGTCTTGGCATGGCTATAACTTTGAAGATTCTATTTTAATTTCTGAGAGAGTGGTGCAGGAAGATCGTTATACCTCGATTCACATTGAAGAATTAACTTGTATAGCTCGTGATACCAAATTGGGATCTGAAGAAATTACTGCAGATATTCCTAATGTTGGTGAACATGTATTGGCTAAGCTTGATGAGTCAGGAATTGTATATTTAGGTGCTGAAGTTTCTGCGGGTGATATTTTAGTTGGAAAAGTTACTCCAAAAGGAGAAACACAGCTAACACCGGAAGAAAAATTATTGCGAGCAATTTTTGGTGAAAAAGCATCTGACGTTAAAGAAACATCGTTACGTGTTCCTACAGGCATGACTGGAACAGTAATTGATGTGCAAGTATTTACTCGTGATGGTGTAGAAAAAGATTCTCGTGCTTTGCAAATCGAGGAAGATAAGTTAGAACGAATCAAAAAAGATCTTAACGATGAATTTAAGATTTGTGAAAATGATATTTTTCATCGAATTGAAAAATTATTACTGCATAAAACAGCAAGCGGTGGTCCGAATAAATTGAAATCTGGAACTAAAATAACTCAGGATTATTTAGATAGCATCCCACCGCACAGGTGGTTTGATGTTAAATTGCGCGATTCTAAAGTACAACAGCAGTTGGACGTTGTCTCTGAGCAATTACAGCAATTAAGAAAAGAATATGATGCTAAATTTACTGAACAAAATAAGAAAATTGTCCAAGGAGATGATTTAGCTCCAGGAGTATTAAAAATTGTTAAAGTTTATTTAGCAGTAAAAAGACGTTTGCAGCCAGGTGATAAAATGGCTGGTCGACATGGTAATAAAGGAGTTATTTCGATTGTTGTTCCAGTTGAAGATATGCCTTATTTAGATGATGGTACTCCGGTTGATGTGGTTTTAAATCCTTTAGGTGTTCCATCGCGAATGAATATTGGGCAAGTATTAGAAACGCATTTGGGTTTGGCGGCTAAAGGTTTAGGTGCAAAAATTGATGTAATGCTAAAAGAACAAGCATCTGACAAAAAAATACGCGAGCTGTTAAATACGATTTATAATAAAAACTCAAATAGTAAGATTCCGTTAAAAGATTTTTCTGAAGAGCAAGTGCTTGAGTTAGCAAATAATTTGCGTGGCGGTGTGCCGATGGCAACGCCAGTATTTGATGGTGCATCTGAAGAACAAATTAAAGCAATGCTGGAATTATCTGCATTGCCGCTTAGCGGACAGGCTGTTTTATATGATGGACGTACCGGTGACGCATTTGATACGCCAATTACAGTGGGATATATGTATATGCTGAAATTGAACCATTTGGTTGATGATAAAATGCATGCTCGTTCCACAGGATCATATAGTTTAGTAACACAACAGCCGTTAGGTGGTAAAGCACAGTTTGGTGGGCAACGATTTGGTGAAATGGAAGTGTGGGCATTGGAAGCTTATGGTGCAGCATATACTTTACAAGAAATGCTGACAGTTAAGTCTGATGACATCAAAGGAAGAACCAGAGTGTATAAAAATATCGTTGATGGTGATCATAGTATGAGTCCTGGTATGCCGGAATCGTTTAATGTTTTGATTAAAGAGATTCGGTCGCTTGGGCTTGATATCGAAATAGAACGTGATTAAGAGGGTACACAATTGAGTATGTTACATATTTTAAAACATCCAGAACAGTATAAAGATATTAATGATATTTGTATTCGTATTGCTGCGCCGAATATGATTCGTTCATGGTCCTACGGCGAAGTAAAAAAAGCGGAGACAATTAATTATCGTACTCATCGTCCAGAGAGAGATGGATTATTTTGCGCTAAAATTTTTGGACCAGTAAAAGATTATGAATGTTTGTGCGGAAAATATAAAAGATTAAAACATCGCGGCGTAGTTTGCGAAAAATGTGGAGTTGAAGTTACTTTATCGAAGGTGCGTCGTGAGCGTATGGGACATATTGAATTGGCTTGTCCAATTGCACATATATGGTTTCTTAAATCTTTGCCGTCACGAATTGGTTTGTTGTTAGATGTAACTTTGCGTGATATTGAACGCATTTTATATTATGAATCATTTGTGGTAGTTGAGGCGGGCATGACGGGATTGAAGCGTGGACAGTTATTGTCAGACGAAGAATTTCTTGATGCAATTGAAGAATATGGTGATGAGTTTGAAGCGCGCATGGGTGCAGAAGCGGTGCAACAATTGTTAAAGGATATTGATCTTGAAGAGGAAGCTTTAGCAGTTAGAGCGGCTATGGAAAAAACCAAATCGGAAACCAAACTAAAAAAATTAACTAAGCGTTTAAAACTCATCGAGTCTTTTGTGAATTCTGGTAATAAACCTGAATGGATGATTATGACTGTTTTACCAGTGTTGCCGCCGGATTTACGTCCTTTGGTGCCGCTTGAAGGGGTGCGTTTTGCAACTTCAGATCTTAATGATTTATATCGCCGAGTAATTAATCGTAATAATAGGTTAAAACGTTTATTAGATTTGCATGCTCCTGACATTATTGTGCGTAACGAAAAACGTATGTTGCAGGAAGCGGTTGATGCCCTGTTAGATAATGGACGTCGTGGTAGAGTAGTAACTGGTTCTAACCGACGACCTTTGAAATCATTATCTGATATGATTAAAGGTAAACAGGGACGTTTTCGACAGAATTTGTTGGGTAAACGAGTTGATTATTCTGGTCGTTCAGTAATTGTAGTGGGACCAACTTTAAAATTACACCAATGTGGTTTGCCGAAAAAAATGGCGTTGGAATTATTTATGCCGTTTATTTTGAGTAAATTACAATTTCGCGGGCTTGCTTCAACTATCAAAGCAGCAAAGAAAATGATTGAACGTGAGACTGCGGAAGTCTGGGGAATTCTTGAAGAAGTTATTCGTGAACATCCGGTGTTATTGAATCGTGCGCCAACTTTGCACCGCTTAGGTATTCAAGCTTTTGAGCCTTTATTAGTAGAGGGTAAAGCAATTCGGTTGCACCCATTAGTTTGTACGGCATACAACGCTGACTTTGACGGTGACCAAATGGCAGTGCATGTGCCGTTAACTTTAGAAGCTCAATTAGAATCGCGAGCTTTAATGATGTCAACCAACAATATTTTATCGCCAGCTAATGGTGATCCGATTATTGTGCCGACTCAGGATGTGGTATTAGGTTTATATTATATGACGCGTGATCGGGTGAATGCTAAAGGAGAAGGATTGGTTTTTGCTAATACTGCGGAAGTGCATCGTGCATACAATTGTGGGCATGTCGATTTACAGGCAAGAATTAAAGTGCGTATCGTTGATACTGATTTTGATGAGGATCAGAATACAGTTTCAAAGGAAAAAGTTGTTGAAACTACGGTAGGACGTGCGTTATTAAAGGAAATTTTGCCAGAAGGAATGCCGTTTAAATTAATCGATCGGGTATTGAATAAAAAAGCAATTTCATCTTTAGTTAATACTTGTTATCGAAAAGTCGGATTAAAAGCCACAGCAATTTTTGCTGACCATTTAATGTATACAGGGTTTTATTACGCTACCAAAGCAGGTATTTCAATCGGTATTGATGATTTATTAGTGCCAAAAGAAAAAGAAGAAATTATTAATAAAGCGGAAGAAGAAGTTAAAGAAATTGAACGACAATTTGCTTCAGGTTTATTAACGCAAAGTGAGCGTTATAATATGGTTATTGATATTTGGTCTCATGCTAATGATCAGGTTGGTAAAATGATGATGCAGCATTTGGCTAAAGAGCAAGTAAAAAATGCTAAGGGAGAGGTTGTTGAGCAGGAATCGTTTAATTCTATTCATATGATGTCTGATTCAGGGGCTCGTGGTTCAGCAGCGCAGGTACGACAATTAGCTGGTATGCGAGGTTTGATGGCAACACCTGATGGTTCAATTATTGAAACACCAATTACAGCTAATTTCCGTGAAGGTTTGGATGTGTTACAGTATTTTATTTCTACTCACGGTGCGCGTAAAGGTTTGGCGGATACCGCATTAAAAACTGCAAATTCAGGATATTTAACCAGACGTTTGGTTGATGTTGCACAAGATTTAGTGGTTACAGAGGTCGATTGTGGTACTACTGAGGGATTAGTGATGACGCCTTTAGTTGAAGGTGGTGATGTGGTTGTGCCGTTACGAGAGAGGGTGTTGGGTCGAGTAGTTGCAGAGGATATTTTTGATCCTGATTCTTCTTCTTCTGAAGTCGCAATTCCTGCGGGTACATTATTGGATGAAGAATTAGTTGATAAACTTGAATTATTGCGAATTGATTCAGTTAAAGTACGCACGCCAATTACATGTGCAACACGTTATGGTATTTGTGCAACTTGCTATGGTCGTGATTTAGCGCGTGGGCATAAGGTTAATATCGGTGAAGCTGTTGGTGTTATCGCAGCACAATCTATCGGTGAGCCAGGAACGCAGTTGACTATGCGTACTTTCCATATTGGTGGTGCGGCATCACGAGCTACAGCTATAAATAACGTGCAAGTAAAATCTGATGGTACGGTTAGATTGCATAATCTTAAAGTAGTAGCGCAAGGAGATAATCGTTTTATTTCAACATCACGTTCTGGTGAATTGGTTGTATTCGATCAACAAGGACGTGAAAAAGAACGTTACAAAATTCCTTATGGTTCGGTTTTGACAGTTGGTAATGAGGGACCGGTAACTGCTGGTCAGATTGTTGCAACCTGGGATCCGCATGCGCACCCAATTATTACTGAAGTTGGCGGTAAGATTCAATTCGTTGATATGGTAGAAAACGTTACTATGAATCGTCAAACTGATGAAGTGACTGGTTTAACTAATATCGTGATTGTTGATCCTAAACAAAAAGGTATTACCCGCAAAGATTTAAAACCAATGATCAAATTACTTGATGAAAAAGGTGAGGAAGTATGTTTGCCGAATACTTCGACGCCTGCGCATTACTTTTTGCCAGTACATGCATTAGTAAATGTCAGCGAAGGCATGGAGATTAAAGCTGGTGATACCTTGGCGAAGATTCCGCAAGAAACTTCAAAAACTCGAGATATTACTGGTGGTTTGCCTAGAGTTGCTGATTTAGTTGAAGCGCGTAAACCAAAAGATCCTGCGATTTTGGCTGAACTCAGTGGAGTAGTGAGTTTTGGTAAAGAGACCAAAGGTAAACGTCGTTTGGTAATTACTGCCACTGATGGCGAAGTACATGAAGAATTAATTGCGAAATGGCGGGTTTTGAATGTATTTGAAGGAGAAAGTGTTGAAAAAGGTGAAGTGATTGCTGAAGGAGAATTAAATCCTCATGATATTTTGCGTTTGTTGGGAGTAGGTGCTTTAGCAAATCATATTATTAATGAAGTACAGGAAGTTTATCGTTTGCAAGGTGTGCAAATAAATGATAAACATTTAGAGGTTATTATTCGACAGATGTTGCGTAAAGTTATGATCACTGATCCTGGTGATACGAGTTTTTTACGAGATGAACAAGTAGAAAAAAGTAAATTATTGAATGTAAATGATGCATTAATTGCAGAAGGGAAAAAACCAGCGACCTATGAACCTGTTTTGTTGGGTATCACTAAAGCATCATTATTAACCGAATCGTTTATTTCAGCGGCTTCTTTCCAAGAAACGACTAGAGTATTAACAGATGCAGCAGTCAAAGGAAAGAAAGATTATTTTCGTGGGCTGAAAGAAAATGTTATGGTTGGGCGGTTAATTCCGGCAGGTACTGGTTTTGAGTATCATAAGGCGCGCAAGGAAGAAAAACAAAGAGAAGAATTTACTCCGGAAAAAGCAAAAGAAGTTGCGGCTGAAGAAATTGAACAAGCGTTTTCAGAAGCTCTTAATGCTGAACAAGCCGCTAAAGACAAAGAGTCAGAAACATCAACTGCAGAAGGGATGAAGGAGACAGCCGAAGAAATTGCAGAGGCTTTGGCAACTGAACAAGCAATTGAAGAAGAAGTAGAGCAGCAACTGGAGAAGGCTGAGGAAGATTCAGAGGAAGAATAGTTATACTTACATCTTAGTATTTTCATAGCATCTCAGGGGGACGGAGCTTTACATATTACAAAGCGACAAGCAAGGTTTTGTAATATGTAATAGCTCGCGTCCCGACTACATTCGTGCCGGAAAGTAGATATAGCAAAAATCTTACGTAATTTTCCGAAATTAATAACTATAAAAATACATCTTAATTGTCTATCATAGTATTTTGTTATAAAAATCAATTCATTAAAAGTAAATAACAATGCTAAAAGAAAATAACATTCAAGATGAGTTTTTGAAGAATCTATGCGAAGGCAGTCAGTTTGGCTCTGTCTATCTGATTAGCGGTATTCAGCTTAAAGGTGTTTTTACTGGTTTTGATGAACATGCAATATTTTTACGTTCACAAAACAGCTCTAATGAGCAAATGGTATATAAGCATGCCATTGCGACCATTGTTCCTTTAAGTGAAGGCAAATAGATTTTTTAGGTGTCAGATCTAGACTTGAGACTTGATAAACAAGTCAAGCCTCAAGTCTAGATCTGACACCTAATTTTACTGGTTTGAAGGCCAAGGACGGCTTTCTTTTTACTAATATATGTTCTGACTTTCGATCCATAACTTCAGATAATTATGCCACGAGATAAATATATCACGATTGATAATATTAAAGTTCATTATTGGGATGAGGGTGATAGCAACATTCCAATTATATTAGTTCATGGCATTAATGCTAATGTTTCTTTTTGGCATAAAAATTTTTCTGCTTTAGCGAAAACGCACAGAGTAATTGCACTTGATTTGCTTGGTTTTGGTGATACTGATAAACCGCATGTGAAATACAATGTCACAATGCTTGCCCAGTTTCTAGGTGATTTTTTGCGGGGTTTACAAATTAAGCGCTGTTATTTGGTTGGACATTCATTAGGTGGAGCAGTTAGTTTACAATTTGCTTTATGGTTCCCTAATGTTGTGGAAAAGCTAATCTTAGTAAGTCCTGTTGGGTTTACACATAAATTGCCGTTAATCGTACGTTTAGGTACTTTGCCGTTTATTTGTCAATTAATAAAATATATTAGCAAGAAGTTAATTACAAAAGTGATTTATTTGTATGTGTATGATAAAAAATGTATTACTAAAGAATTTTTGCAAAATAATTATCGAATTGCGCAGTTGCCTGGTGTACGTAGGGTCTTGATTAGTTTATTGCGACAGAATATTGATATACATGGGATAAAAAAAGAAATAATTGAACCGGTGATGGAAAATTTATCCCAATTAACTATGCCGGTTTTAATTATTTGGGGAAAGAATGATAAGTTATTACCTGTTAAAAATACGCAAGCAGCGTTGCGGTTAATACCACAAGCTAAGTTAGAAATTTTTGATAAATGCGGACACATACCGCAATTAGAGCATCCGGAAAAGTTCAATCAATTGGTTAAGTCATTTGTAGGTGTCTGATATCTATACCCGTATTTTTTACTCAGTATTTTATACTCTATTTTTGAAAATTCATATGTGATAAAGTTTTGATTTTAGACAGGTAATGTGGGTTATGGAATAGAGATAAATGATATGAATTTTGATGATTTAATTATAGCTATAAGTAATACTCATAATGTATTAGGCAAAAAAGCTAATAATACGATTAACACATGTACGACCTTGAGGAATTGGTTGATTGGTGCATATGTACAAGAATATGAACAAAAAGGAGAAGATCGGGCACAATATGGCGCAGGATTATTGGAAAAACTTTCTAATGACTTGAAAAGAAAGGGAATTTCAGGTTGTTCAGCTAGGAATATATGGTTATTTCGTCAGTTTTATCAAATATATCCCTTAATTCTGCAGGCAGTGCCTGCGGAATTCAAAGATTTATTGGGTCAAAATATTCTGTCACCAATTCTGCAGGCAGCGCCTGCAGAATCTAAAACAGCACAGTCTGTTACAGGGTTAGATGTTGCAACATTATTATCAAATCTTTCATTTACACACTTTGTAGAATTATTAAAAATTAAGGATCCATTGAAACGGGTATTTTATGAATTGGAATGTATCAAATGTGGTTGGTCAACAAGAGAACTCAATCGCCAGATAGGCAGTTTGTATTATGAAAGGGTAGGGTTATCCAAGAATAAGGAGAAACTTATTAAGTTAGTTCGCAATCAAAAATTACCAGAACAACCAGATGATATTATTCGCGACCCATATGTTTTTGAATTTTTGGGGCTTAAACCACACGAAGTTATGTATGAGAATAATTTAAGAGATGCTTTAGTTGCTAAACTACAAAATTTTATTTTAGAGCTTGGGAAAGGGTTTTGTTTTGAAGCTCGAAACAAAAGAGTTATAATAGGAGAAAAATATTATTTTATTGATTTGGTTTTTTATCATAAAATCCTTAAAGCCAGTATACTTCTAGAACTGAAGCTTAGACCATTCAAACATGGAGACATGGCACAGCTTAATACTTATCTAAATTATTACAAAAAAAACGAAATGGTAACAGGCGATAAATCGCCAATAGGTATTTTGTTATGTACTGAAAAAGATCATCCGCTGGTTGAATATGCTTTAGCAGGGATAGATAATCAGTTATTTGTATCTGAGTATAGTTTACAGCTACCAAGTAAAGAAGAAATTGGTAAATTTTTGGCACAAGCAATACAAAAAGAGAAAGGTTGCTAGAAAATGGAGATTTGGTAGCATCATCGATTAACAAAGAACAACTAGAGTGGCTATTCTTTTTCAATTTCTTTTAAGATTTTTTCTATATGTTCATCTTTAGCTTTACGGTCGGCGAAGAGGTAGTATGCGGTTGGAACAACGAATAAGGTAAGTAGTGTTCCAAAGCTCATACCGCCGACGATCACCAGACCTAACTGGTGGCGGCTGACGGCTCCAGCACCGCTGGCGAATACTAAAGGTGTTGCTCCTAAGATCATCGCGCATGTTGTCATTAGAATCGGTCTTAAACGATAGGATGCGCCGTCTAAAAGAGCTTCCAGAAATTCTTTGCCTTTTTCTTGCTGTTGATTAGCGAATTCTACAATTAAAATACCATTTTTGGTAATCAGGCCAATTAAGGTTACTAATCCAATTTGGGTGTAAATATTAATAGTTGCACCAAATACTAATAAGACTAATAACGCACCAGCAATAGATAATGGTACGCTTAACATAACAATGAATGGATCGCGGAAACTTTCAAATTGTGCGGCTAAAATTAAGTAGATAAATATTACTGCAAAAACAAATGTTCCAACCATTTTTCCAGAGGCAGTTATGTATTGGCGTAATTGTCCAGCGGTGTCGATTTGAATGTCTTTAGGTAAGATTTTTTTCGCTAGCTGTTGTAGATGTTCGTAAGCGTCACCCTGGGTTACGCCAGGTGCAAGATTTGCTGAAATTGTAGAAGAACGCAGTGCTTGAAAATGATTTAGGGTGCGTGGTACAGTTTTTTCAGTTATGTTAACGACATTTGCTAGAGGTACTAAATAATTATTTGTGCCAGTGCGCACATATAAATTATTTAATTTATCGGGCACGGTGCGATATTCTGCGCTCAGTTGTGGTATAACTTCGTAAGAACGGCCGTTCAAATTAAAGTGTGTTGTAATTGGTTTACCTAAAGCTACATTTAAGGCTGTTGCAATTTCTTCCATATTAATGTTGAGGTCCGCGGCTTTGTTTCGCAGGACGTCAACGTTTGTTTGCGGTTTATCAATGTGTAAATCGACATGCGGATTGGCGAGGCCGCCCCATTTTTCAATTTCCAGCATGAGCTGATCTGTGTATTTTTGCAGAGTTGCATAATCATCGGTGGTTTTTAGTACAAAATCAATTGGAGTAAAGCTTGTTGTTCCAGGCAGATTTGGCGGACTGCTTGGAAAAGCCTGGACTCCGGGAATTGACCAAAACTGCGTAAATAAACTTTGTTGAATTTGCATTGCAGTGCGTTTACGTTCATCCCAGGGTTTTAAAATTAAAAATGCAATTGAAGAGTTGGCGCCATAAGGAAAGCCATTAACAATTCCGTAAGTTTGCATTTCAGGAATTGAGTCATAAATTTTCATTATTTGGTTGGTATGTTGTTGAGTGTAGTTAATATTTGCTGCAGCTGGAGCTAAAGAAATACCAATAATTGCGCCTTGGTCTTCATCCGGTGCTAATTCTTGAGAAATGTGGGTATAAAATAAAAAACATGAGGCATAAATTAATATGGCAACGATGACCACAAGATAACGCAGTTTTATAGTTGTTTGTAATGCTGATCTGTATCCAGCGGTTAAGTTTGTAAATGTACGATTAACCATACCTGCAAAACCAGCATTCAAATTTTCGTTGGCGCGATAAAGTTTCGAACACATCATCGGAGATAAAGTTAATGCAATAAAACCGGAGAATAAAACTGCGCCAGCTAAAGTGAAAGCGAATTCAGAAAATAATTTTCCAGTTAAGCCGGTCATAAATCCGATTGGTGCGTAAACAGCAGCTAAAGTTAAAGTCATTGCAATTACTGCAAACGCGATTTCGCGTGCGCCTATTATTGATGCTTTAAATGGGTGTAGCCCGTCTTCGAGGTGTCGATGAATATTTTCTAAAACCACAATGGAGTCATCAACTACCAGGCCGATTGCTAAAACAAATGCCAACAAAGTTAAGGTGTTAATTGAATAGCCTAATGCCAACATCAATGAACATGCGCCAATAATTGATAATGGAATTGTAACCACTGGAATTAAAATTGAACGTAAGGAGCCGATCATCAAAAATATTACGATGAATACGAATAATACGGCAGTTATAATAGTAAAGCGTACTTCTTTTAGTGATGACGAAATAAATCGGGTTACGTCATACATAATTTTCATGTTTAAACCTTGTGGAAGATGGCTGCGTAGATCTGGTAAGATTTTTTTGATATTTGTAACAACATCTAATGGATTGGCATTGGATTTTGCAATAATTTCCAAAAAAGTAGCTTTATTGTGTTTCATAAAAATCGTGACATCGGTATCTTTTGCGCCTAACTCTGCGTGGCCAACATCTTTCATACGTACGATTTTTCCTTTATCACTGCGAATAACGAGATTATTAAATGCTTTTTGAGTGGTTAAATCAGTATTGGCATAAACATCGTATTGTTGCAGTGAATCTTTAAGTTGACCTGCAGCGGCTTGTACATTGTTAGCATAGA
>JASFHH010000032.1:0-18020 GCA_050123335.1 Gammaproteobacteria bacterium | reverse complement strand
AAGGTCAACGTCGTTATGTAGAATCCTTGTCAGCATATGCGCGCCAATTTTTGTCAGTAATGGAAAAGCCAGATGTTGATCATATAGAAGGACTGTCTCCAGCAATTTCAATTGAACAAAAATCGACCTCACACAATCCAAGATCTACCGTGGGTACGGTTACGGAAATTTATGATTATCTGCGCTTGTTGTTTGCCAGAGTAGGTCTTCCGCGTTGTCCAAAACATCACATCGAACTCGAAGCGCAAACTATTACCCAAATGGTAGATAGTGTTATGGAGTTACCAGAAGGTACACGTATTATGTTATTGGCGCCAGTAGTGCGTGAACGCAAAGGTGAGTATTTACATCTTATTGATGAATTAAGAAGTAAAGGTTTTATGCGCGCACGCGTCGATGGCGAAATAATTGAATTGGATGCAATGCCAAAATTAGATTTACAAAAGAAACATACGATTGAGATAGTTGTAGATCGTATCAAGATTCGCGATGGTTTGCAACAAAGATTAGCAGAATCTTTTGAAACTGCATTATCGGTTGCGAATGGGCTTGCAAGTATTGCTTTTGTTGATGATGCAACACAAAAGGAAAAATTGTTTTCTGCCAAATATGCTTGTCCGATTTGTGATTATTCTATTCCGGAGTTAGAGCCGCGTTTGTTTTCATTTAATAATCCTGCAGGTGCTTGTCCGGGTTGTGATGGTTTAGGTGTGCAGCAATTTTTTGATGAGTCTCGTGTAGTACATGATGCTAATTTAAGTTTAGCACATGGTGCAATTCGTGGTTGGGATCGCCGTAACGCTTATTATTTTTGTATGTTAATGTCTTTAGCTGATCATTACAAATTTGATATCGAAAAACCATTTAATAAGTTACCGAAAAAAATTCAACAGATAGTTTTATACGGTAGTGGAAATGAAAAAATTAAAATGCGTTATATGAATGATCGTGGTTCGCTTTTTGAAAGGACTCATGAATTTGCAGGTGTGATTCCGAATATGGAACGTCGTTATCGTGAAACGGATTCGGATGCAGTGCGTGAGGGATTGGCTAAATATATTGCTACTAAATCTTGCGAACTTTGTCATGGTGCGCGTTTGCGTGAAGAAGTGAGAAATGTTTTTATACAAGATATTAACTTGCCGGAAATTGTTGCGATGACGATTGAAAATGCGTTGGAATTTTTTACTAAGTTAAAATTAAAAGGTCATCGCGGTGAAATTGCGGTGCGTATTTTAAAAGAAATTTGTGAGCGGCTTAAGTTTTTAGTAAATGTTGGTTTAGATTATTTAACGCTTGATCGCAGCGCGGATACTTTATCTGGCGGTGAAGCGCAGCGAATTAGATTGGCAAGTCAAATTGGTGCAGGTTTAGTTGGTGTAATGTATGTGTTGGATGAACCATCAATTGGATTGCATCAGCGGGATAACAAACGGTTGTTAGAAACTTTAACTAATTTGCGTGATTTAGGTAATACTGTAATTGTGATCGAACATGACGAGGAAGCAATTTGTGCTGCTGATCAAGTAGTGGATTTGGGTCCTGGTGCTGGAATTCATGGCGGAAAAGTTGTGGTGCAGGGCACACCAAAACAAGTAATGAAATGTAAGGATTCGTTAACTGGTCAATATTTATCAGGCAAGCAGTGTATTCCCGTGCCTAAAAAAAGGACTGCTTGTGATTCAAAACGGGTTTTACGTTTGCAAGGTGCAAGTTGTAATAATTTAAAAAACATTGATGTGGAAATTCCAGTAGGTTTGATGACTTGTGTTACTGGCGTTTCTGGTTCGGGTAAGTCAAGTTTGATAAATGATACTTTGTATCCGCTTGCGGCAGTAGAATTGAATGATGCGATTCATGTACAGGCGGGGCTATATAAATCTATTGATGGTTTATCACATTTTGACAAAGTAATTGATATCGATCAAAGTCCGATTGGGCGTACGCCGCGATCTAATCCTGCGACTTATACCGGACTTTTTACACCTATCAGAGAATTATTTACTGCGGTGCCGGAAGCACGTTCGCGTGGTTATCAGCCAGGCAGATTTAGCTTTAATGTTAAAGGCGGGCGTTGTGAGGCTTGCCGCGGTGACGGCATGATTAAAGTTGATATGCAGTTTTTAGCAGACATGTATGTAACTTGTGATGTGTGTAAAGGCAAACGCTATAATCGAGAAACTTTGGAGGTTACCTATAAGGGCAAAAACATCCATGAAGTGCTTGATATGACGGTATTGGAAGCGCATGAATTCTTTAAGAATATTCCGGTACTTGAGAGAAAACTTAAGACTTTAATTGACGTTGGTTTGTCATATATTCGTTTAGGTCAGAGCGCAACTACATTATCAGGTGGTGAAGCACAGCGGGTTAAATTATCTCGAGAGCTTTCCAAGCGCGATACCGGCAATACTTTGTATATTCTTGATGAGCCTACGACAGGTTTGCATTTCCATGACATTAAGCAATTACTGGAGGTGCTGCATCGACTGAGGGATCATGGCAATACTGTAATCGTGATTGAGCATAATCTAGATGTAATCAAAACTGCAGATTGGATCATTGATTTGGGGCCGGAAGGTGGTGACAAAGGCGGTAAAATCGTGGTTTGCGGTACTCCAGAGCAGGTTTCTCGGCATAAGAAATCTTATACAGGTCAATTCCTTAGGGGTCTATTGTAGGGGTCAGGTCTTTCTAAGCTAGCTTCTTTGAGGGACGGGGCGTTACATGATTACAAAGCAACAAACAAGGCACTTGTAATTATGTAAAGCCCCGTCCCGTCCAGTTTGGTTGTAAAACCCCGTAGTTTTCACGCTATTTTTTAAAATTTGAATATATTATCATAGTGATTTAGTTGCTAAACCCTACATTTTGGGCTACAATGTAGCTCAAATATTAGGGGAGTATAAATTATGGTTGAAAATAGTGTTGTTCGAGCACGCATAAAAAAAGAAATTAAAGAAGAGGCAGCTGCTGTTTTAGCAGCTATGGGGCTTACTATTTCGGACGCTTTTCGTTTATTGCTTATTCGTGTTGCAAAAGATAAAAAGCTTCCTTTTGAGCCGCTTATTCCAAATAAAGAAACCATTCAAGCAATGCGAGATGCTCGAGAGGGTAAGTTAATAAATGTAGGGAGCGTTGAAGATTTAATGAAAGATCTAAAAAATGAGGACGATTAAAAGAACAAAAAAATTTAAACGTGACTATAAACGAATATATAAAGCAAATCAGCATAAAAATTTGGATAATGATTTACGAGCTATATTCACGTTGCTTGCTGCTGATAAACCATTGTTGTTTAGTAAATACGATCATTTTTTAACTGGAAATTGGCAAGATTACCGGGAGTGTCATATTTATCCCGATCTTATTTTAATTTACAGGAAGCCGGATAATAGTATTTTAGAATTGGTGCGTCTTGGATCACATAGTCAGTTAGGATTAAGTTAAAAAACCTCAAATTTTTCACCCAATTAGTATGCATTTTCGTAAGTTATATCCTATATTTACTATATAAGTATGAAGAGAATTTGAGGGGGTTAAGATGCCAGCACCAGTTATTGCAGCAGTCAAAGCAATTAAAGTCGCAGGTCAGATGGCTAAAGTTATGAGTCAATTCAATAAATTTAATCAAATGGCTAATAGGTTTCAGAATATTCAGAAAGCGCCAAATAATGTTAATGATGTAACTGAAACAGTTGGTAAAATGGCTAAAGAACAACATCAGAAGCAGGATGAACAGCGACAAAGTATGACGCCGCGACCGCGCTAACTAAAGCATACACCATAGCATAAAAGCGACCACTAGCTGAATTGTCAAATTATCCGAGTGTAATGGGCTAATTAATTCTACGATGGTTATTACTAAACTAAAAAATATCGCTGCCAAAATTACATGTATGAATGGGATA
The DNA here is from genome assembly GCA_050123335.1 of Gammaproteobacteria bacterium. Classification (GTDB taxonomy): domain Bacteria; phylum Pseudomonadota; class Gammaproteobacteria; order UBA12402; family UBA12402; genus JASFHF01. The sequence goes on along the minus strand of JASFHH010000032.1, from coordinate 14,109 downwards.
TGTAGAAACAATAACCCTACCATAATCGCTAAAGCGCTAAAAACATAAACTCCAAGTGACCCTTCAATCGTTTTTTTAATCTTAAATTTACCAAATAATTTAAACGAAATTGGGTATCTTCCGAATTTTTGGCCAATAATACTACCGGCTGCATCTCCCCATCCAACTACCAAATAGCCGACAGGAGCATACAAGGGGAAAAATAGATTGGTGATTAGACCACCTAAAGCTGTCATCAAAAAAGGAGCGAGGATATGTTGTTTGGTGGTTTTTTTAAGTGGTAAGAGGTATGTGGTAGACATTGAATGAATTAATGAGCGATCTTTTTTGATTAGCAGCATATCAAAAGTCATCAGTAAAACCACAGTTGCAAAAATCGCGAGTGCGTAAAATCCAAAAAAAGTCTGAATAAACCACGCTGCGGTGAAAATACAGATGTGATAGATTTTTCTTGAAGTTTTTGGCTGCAAACGCAAGGATACGCGGGCGCGCATTAATGCCATAACAAATAAAGTATTGAGTATGGCAAAAATGATGGTTAATCCAACAGTTTTTTTTAGTAGATGATAGGTTAGCATAAGGTCTCTGCAAATTTTGTTAGAATTATATAATGATTAGTTATTATTTTCCAGATATATAATTGTTGCATCAAGCTAAGTTGCGTATAAGTATGTTATATATTAGACTTGGTAAAGTAATAACTAGTCGTGAACTGCATTTGTGCACATTATATACACAGCTTTTTTAACTGTTTGAATTAAGGATGAATGGTGAATCAGGTAGCAAAGCAACTTGTAAAGAAGTCATGGGTGATTTTTTTTGCTTTGTTTTGTTTGTTGTTAACATTGAATAGTAACGCAACTGTTGTAAAGGAAAGTTATTGGGCGCAATATAAAACTGCCAAAAAACTTGTTGCTGACAGGCAATATCAACAGGCATTAGATATTTTGAGTTCTTTGCTTATTAAGCAGGAAAATTTTTCCATATATATATTAGCGGCTGAAGCAGCTAAATCCTTAGGTCATTTGCAGCAAGCGTTGTTTTACTATCAACGAGCAAATCAGCTTGTACAGAGTGAAGGAAATGAGTATAAATTAAAAGCATTATTCGGTATAGCTCAGATGCAGTTAGAGTTGAGAAATTATGATAATGCAGGTAAAACTTATCAACAGATATTAAATTTAAGAATTGGTAGTAAAGAGCGTGAGTTAGCAACGTCTGGATTTAGAAGAGCGATACAGCTAAAGCAAGGGGTGTTAGTTCCAGCAAAAAAAACAATTGTAAAAGTCGATCAATCACCAAAAGAAAAACCTGTTTCTGTTAAGGTTGTGCAATTAAAACAAGATAAAATTTTATCTGCGGAACAAATAGCAAAAATTAGATTATACGTAAATAATGGAGATGGTGCTAAAGCTTATCAATTGCTTAAACCTTATTTGCGCATTGATAACACAGCTACGATTTACTTGTGGGCTGGTCATAGTGTTTCGTTAATGGCACAACCAAAATTAGCCATGCGATATTATAAAAAAGCTTACGTTCTTGCGCAAGCAGAACAAGATGCTGCCATAAAACAAATTGCGTTGTTTGGTATTGCGCGTATATATATGGCTTTAAAACAATATACGGCGGCTGAAAAAACTTACACGAAGATTTTACGTACGAAGTTATCAAAAGAAGATCGCATAATTGCACAATCGGGTTTGATGGCAAGTAAACAGGCTATAATTAGTGATTATATTAGTAAAGGAGATGAGCGGCACGCTTATTCTTTATTACAAACCATGCTTGCAAAGCATCATCAGTATGATGATTATATTTTTGCGGGAAAAATGATGGAATGGCTTGATAGACCAGAAGAAGCGCTGCATTATTATAAATATGCTTATAAGATTGCTATAATTGAGAAGAACATATCGCGACAGCGAATAAGTTTGATGAAAATTGCGGCTATGCAAATGTGGTTAGATCGATATGTCAGAGCAACCAAAAGCTACAGAAAATTGTTAACCTATCATCTTGATGCTAAAACTTACGAAGAAGCACAAGCTGGTTTGGTAAAAAGTTTGGCTTATCGTGGCCGTATTAGGTCGGCATATGCTGAAATCCCGAAAAATATGATTTTTACTAATCCGAATATGGTAATAGCTGCAATGCAAACAACCATGTGGGCTGGATGGGGTGATCTTTGCAATGATTATATGCATAAGTACCAGCATATACTTAAAAAAATTTCTCGGGATTCTCATTTAGGAAGAGATTTAACCAGAGTGGAAATATTGTCACGTTTAGAAACATCTCCAAATCAAGTTAGTCCTAGTTTCAGTTATTTTGATGACTCAGAGCGTTTTTTTGCTCATAGATATGAATTGACTTATAGGCGTGTTTGGTCACAAACTTGGGTGTCTTTTATTAGTAAGAGAAAGAATTTTTATTCACAGCATGGTAGAAAACTACAAACAGATTCAATTGTTTTAAGGCAAATGGTTCGACCGCATCGTAATGTGGTTTTAAATGCTCAAATTGAACCGATTAAAATAGGGAATTGGAATACTTCTATGTGGTCGCTTTCAGGTGATTATCGTAGTAATGATTATTATGCTTTAAATTTAGGAGTAAATAGGGAATACATAGAATCTTTTGATTCATTTGATAATCATATTACTTATGATACTTATTCTGTCGGTTTATTATTATCTCCATTACCTTATGTCGATTTATATGGTTCAGCATACAAAAACAAATTTAGTGATAATAATACTCGTGATGGTTTTTATTTTAATGGTTCTATCTTAATATTTCCGCAGTTTGGTATCAGTGCAGGAGTCAGAATACGTGGGTATAATGGTAAATTTCAATCGCCCAATTATTTTAATCCTGATCGATATTTACAAAAACTTTTGACAGCTGGGATTAGCAGGAGATTTGCTACCACTTGGCGTTATTTTATCAGGGGAGGGTACGGTACACAAACAATTAAGCCAAATCCTTTGGTTGCTGCAGGCAGCGGTCCATCATGGCTTTATCAATTAGGAATCCGTGGTCCAATAAAAAAACATGGTTATGTGACTTTAGAATATGGAAGGTTTGATCAGGCGTCGACGTTTGTTGATTCTGAGGATTATAGATATCAGGAAATTAGGTTGAGTTTTTATTTATCATGGTGATGATGAGTTTAATATTTAGAGAATAATTAGGTTTGCAATATATGATTAAGCGAGACGAAAAAAAAAGAAAGTGGAGATGGCTTACTGTTAGGCAGAAATTTATTATTGTATTTACTTTAGCGCTTTGTTGGGTTGTTGTTGTATCATATATTAATTTAACTTGGATAGAACAGTTGGCGCAATATATTTATTTGCCTTTGGCAATTATTGTGATTTCTATAATTGCTATTATACCAAGTTTTTGGTTTTCGTTTGCTTTGCTTAGTTTTATTATAGATACGCGTCCGGAATATGGCACAATTGATAAGTATCCTGAAGTGTCTGTATTAATTGCTGCATATAACGAAGAAAAATTAATTGACCAAACTATTGCTTCATTAGTAAAACAAAAATATCCGGGAAAGTTAGAAATTATATTAGCAGATGATGGATCTATTGACCGAACAGTTGAGATTGCAAAATCACTTAATGTTAAAAATTTGGTAATTTTGGAGGAAAAGCATCAAGGAAAGGCGGGTATGCTTAATACTGCGCTTGCTGCTGCAAAATATGATTTTATTGTAACTATTGATGCTGATACTTATTTATTAGAAGATTCAATAAAAAATATTGTGGAACATATGTTGTCTAGTTTATCGGATACGGCAGCAGTTGCTGGTAGTGTTTGTGTGAGAAATTCGCGCGAAACTTTTTTAACAAGAATTCAAGAGTGGAACTATTTTAACGAATATATTTCGCAAAAAAGAATTCAAAGTTTATTACAAGCAACTTTAGTGGCTCAAGGTTCTTTTTCTATTTTTCGAAAAAAATGTATACAAGATGTTGGTGGTTGGCCAAAATGTGTAGGAGAAGATATTGTGATGACTTGGGCGTTGCTTGAAAAAGATTATCGTACAGCTTTTTCGGAAAGATCTTTTGCTTTTACTTGTGCGCCAGTTACTTATAAAAAATTATTTTTTCAGAGAAGCCGCTGGTCGCAAGGTATGTTGGAGTCTCTTGCTAGACACTGGAGATTGTTGTTTAAACGTCGAATGTCAACAGTATTTATTTGGTGGAATTTGTTAATTCCTGTTATTGATTTAGGTTATGGTTTCATTTTTATGCCTGGTGTGATATTGGCATTTTTTGGATATTATTTCATTGCAGGGCCTATGACGTTATCTGTGGTTCCGTTAATATTACTCAATAATTTTATTTTTTATTTACGTAATAAAAAAGAATTTGCTAAAAGAAATTTAGTGGTTCGCAGAAACACACTTGGTTATTTATGTTTTTTATTTATTTATCAACCGTTGATTATGGTTCCATCAGCTATTCATGGTTATTTTGCATTTTTTATAGGGTGGAAAAAATGGGGAACAAAATAGATGAATATTATCCAATAAGGCAGGTTTGTTTATGCTAAAACGCATGTTATTTTTAATGATGGTTATATTGTTTCTTTGGGGATGGTGGATGTTTGCGGTTTGGGAAAAACGAATGATTCATGTGCGACAAGTATCGTCTGAAAAACTTGCTGCACAACGTACAATAAAATCACTGCAGGCTTCATATGATTATACTGCAAAAAATAAAGTGAAATCAGTTCGTGTATTACCCGATACGGTTGCTCTTACTTTTGATGATGGTCCAACGCCTAGGTACACAAAAAAAATACTTTCTATATTAAATAAAAATAATGTCAAAGGAGTTTTTTTTGTTTCAGGGCAAAATGCTTTAAAGTATCCTGAGATTGTTAAACAAGCATATCTTGATGGTCATGCAATTGCGTGTCATGGTTTTTTTCAGAAAAGATTAATTGGTTTGTCACAAAAAGAGCTAGACCGAGAAGTTGTTGGATGTAAGTTAATTATCAAAAAAATTATTGGTAGATACCCAATTTGTTATCGTCCTACTTATAATGAAACAGATGCGAGGGCAAATGCATTCATTAAGTTGCAGGGTATGGTAGTTGTGCCTGTTGATCTTGATTCGTTAGATTGGAAAAAGCCGGGTGTGAATAAGATATTAAAACACATATTAAGTGTAGTGCATGGTGGAAGGAGTATTACTTTTCATGATGGTACTATTGAGTCTGAGGATCGTTCTCAGACAGTTAAAGTTTTACCAATTGTGATAAAAAAAATAAAAGAAATGGGTTTGGGTTTTAGTCGTATATGTTATCCTTAGCTGCTAGTGTATGATTATTGAATGACACATCATTAATGGGTGGGAAGTTTCGTTTGTTGTTATCTAAGTTTTAGCAAATTGATAACAATCTCTTCCTGACGATTTTGCTTTATACATTGCAGCATCAGCTAATTTAATAAGCTCATTTACCGTTTTAGCATCTTGCGGATAGAATCCGATTCCTATACTAATTCCGACCACACACTCAATATTTTGTAATTTGTATGGCTGGTTTATGGTTTTTATTATCTTATCAGCAAGTTTGCCTGCGCCTTCTCTAGACTGTATTTCGCTTAAAATAATAGTGAATTCATCACCACCAAGTCGGGACACAGTATCTTCTTCACGCACACATGCTTTTAGTCTTGTTGAGACTTCTTGTAGCAATGAGTCACCAACTTTATGACCATGCGTATCGTTAACCTGTTTAAAACGATCTAAATCCATAAAAAATAACGCGATTTGTTTGTTTTGCCGTTTGGCTCGTTTCATAGCTTGCTGTAAACGATCTTGAAATAATATTCTATTTGGCAAGTTAGTTAGTCCATCATAGTTAGCTAGATATTGCAATTTATGTTCTTTTGCTTTTTGCTGTGTTATATCAGCAAAAATACCAATATAATTTATTGGTTCGTTATTTTGATTTCGGATTACACAAATAGTTAACCATTCAGGATAGATACTACCTTCCTTGGTACGATTCCAAATTTCACCTTGCCATACGTTTTTTTTATTTAATACAGACCACATTTCTTGATAAAATTCTTTATCATGTTTGCCAGAACTTAAAATATTTGGGTTTTTGCCAACAGCTTCTTTGGCCGGATAGCCAGTTATTAATTCAAATGCGGGGTTAACTATTTTTATTGTAGGCGATGCATCTGTGATGCAAATTCCTTCAGTAGAGTATTCCATAACTTGTGCGCTTAACTTTAATTCTTTTTCTGCTTGCTCGAGTTTAACTTTAGTTTTTTTTAATTCTGCTACCGATCCTTGCCAGAGTTTTTTAATATTTTCAGATTGCTTTAACCCCTGCCTTAACAAGGTAAGTTGCTTTTCCAGTAGTTGAATTCTGGCTAATAATGCAGTTTTGGTTATTTGCTCATGCATATGTTTTATTTACACTCATTCCATTAAATCTGCATAAATTATATCCATACCACATTGAAGATTCTTTAAATAATCCATCGCCTTTTCTACATGTTCGGCACCTATAATTGAACCATGTTGCGGCAAAATAGCATCAATTTGTAAATTCAAATCTTCCAAGCGTTTAATAAAACCTCTTGTGGCTAAATTAGAAGGCATATAATCCAAATGAAACAAATCCATTTTTTCGATATGGTAATCAAAATCTTTTACCATTAATTCCCATTCCATATCCAACGCAGCCCAAACATCACCAGAAAATAAGAAATGCGAAATCGGATCATAAGTAACAAAGGCTCCAGAAAAATGCAAGAACGGAGACTCGATGAATCTTATAGTATTTCCTGATGAAAATTTAAATTCCGGATGATCTGAAGCATCGTACAAATCGTATTCAGTTGTTCCATAATGTAATAACAGTACTTGAGATCGTGGAGTAGAGATGACTTTCATTTTTGGATTAACTTTAAGCCAATCTGTCATGGATGCTGCAACATCCGGATCTTGGTGACACAATATTTGGCCAACAACTTTTTTTGGATTAATAATTTGTTCAACACGTTTTTTTATCAATTTAAAGAAAGCTTTATTTCCGGGATCAACAATAATAGCTTCATCACCATCTTTAATTAAATAAATATTGCAGCGAAACGCTGTTTTTTCAGGAATACCTAGCCAATATACTTCATGATTATCCTGTGAAAAAAGTAAGGTGGGTTTTTTCATGTTAATGGTAATATCAGAGATAGTTTGAATTTTATTCATAATCATTTCCTTGTGATTAGTATTTTAGCAATAATAAATATAATACCATGGAAATTCTAAAAAGCATAACTCTTTGATTTTACTGGTCGGAGTGAGAGGATTCGAACCTCCGACCCCTGCCTCCCGAAGGCAGTGCTCTACCAAGCTGAGCTACACTCCGATAATGAGTGTTATCCTAAGTAGAGATGGGTAATCTGTCAAGGATTAGGCTGAAGCTTAAGCTTCTTGCAGGAAACATACCTTCATGCTATGATGCACGATCTTATTTATTTGAGGTGATGTACATGTATGCAGTGATCTTAGCTGGCAGCAAGCAATGCAAGGTAGCGGTAGGGGACACCATTGAGATTGAAAAATTAGCGCAAGAGCCTAATGATAAAATTGAGTTTGATCAGGTGTTATTGGTAGCGAAAGATGGCGATATTAAAATTGGTACACCTTATCTTGAAGGGGCAAAAGTTTTAGGTGAAGTAGTTAAGCAAAGCCGTGCTGAGAAGATTGAAGTTATCAAATTTCGTCGACGTAAGCATAGCATGAAAAAAATGGGTCATCGTCAGTATATTACTAGCGTTAAAATAACTGATATTAAAGAAGATTAGAGGTAGAAAACATCATGGCACATAAAAAAGCAGGTGGTAGTACACGTAATGGTCGCGATTCTCAGTCAAAACGTTTGGGGGTAAAGCGTTTTGGTGGTGAAAATGTAATTGCAGGCACTATTTTGGTGCGGCAGCGCGGTACCCAATATCATGCTGGTGAGAATGTTGGGATTGGCAAAGATCATACGTTGTTTGCGTTGATTAATGGCAAGGTGCGTTTTGCTATCAAAGGTGCAAAAAAACGCCGTGTTGTTGAAGTTCTTGCAGCAGAATAAGTTAATACCCGTCGCGCTCTGGTTTTTCCTTTCGTAGCACACCATCTTGCATTCATAATTGAACGTTCTTTAGTCGGAAAAGCTCAATGTAGGTTAGCTACACCTGCGCTTTTCCTCAATCAGAACGTTCAATTCTAAACGCAATCTGGCGCACTACGAAAGGAAAAACCAGAGCGCGATGGGTATGTTTTTATGATTTTTTAAAAAGCCCCGGTAATGGGGCTTTTTTTGTAGGAGCAATATGAAATTTATCGATGAAGCAACAATTATTGTAGAAGCCGGTCGCGGCGGCGATGGTTGTCTAAGCTTTCGCCGGGAAAAATATATTCCGTTTGGTGGTCCAAATGGTGGCGACGGTGGTGATGGAGGTAGTGTTTTCTTAATTGGGGATAAAAATCTTAATACGTTGGTGGATTTTCGTTATAAGCGGCAGTTTAAAGCGCAGAAAGGTTATCCGGGTGAAGGTAGTGAATGTACTGGAAAAAGTGGTGAAAACCTTTATATCAAAGTTCCTTTGGGGACGTTGGCTTATGATCAGGATACTGAGGAGCTTTTGGGTGATGTAACTAAGCATGAGCAAGTCTTAAAAGTTGCTCAGGGTGGCTTTCATGGTTTAGGTAATGCGCGTTTTAAAACCAGTACTAATCGTGCTCCGCGCAAAACCACCAAAGGAACGCTGGGCGAAAAACGTACTTTAAAGTTAGAGCTAAAGGTGTTGGCCGACGTTGGATTGCTAGGTCTGCCGAATGCGGGTAAATCCACTTTGATTCGGGCAGTTTCGGCGGCCAAGCCAAAAGTTGCTGATTACCCATTTACTACTTTGCATCCAAATTTGGGTGTGGTGCGGATTGAGGTTGATAAGAGTTTTGTAATTGCCGACATTCCTGGGGTTATTGAAGGGGCGGCAGAAGGCGCAGGGCTTGGGATTCAGTTTTTAAAGCATGTTATGCGAACCAAATTATTGTTACATATGGTTGATGTAAAGCCTTTAGATGGAACGGATCCGGTTGAGGCGGTAAATAAAATTTCGCAGGAATTAGAAAAGTTTAGCCCTGAATTAGCAGCAAAACCGCGTTGGTTGGTGCTAAATAAGATCGATTTATTGGCTGATGAAGAGTGTGAGCAAGTTTGTAAGGATATAATTGAGCGCTTGGGTTGGCAAGGACCTGTGTTTCGGATATCAGCAATTAGTAAAAGAGGCACACAAGAATTGATTTATGCGATTGCTGAGTATTTAAAATAGATGGGGGACGGGTTTTTACTCGCCTGCGCCTGCTTCAAGTTTTTTGATATGAGCAATTAAGCGGCTTTTGTGTCGGGCGGCTTTGTTTTTGTGGATTAAACCTTTGTTTGCTGCTCTGTCAATGATTGGCACTGCTTCTTTAAATGCTGCGCGAGCGACTTCTAAGTCTTTTTTCTCAATTGCAGCAACGACTTTTTTTATGTAGGTACGTAGCATGGCGCGTCTACTGGCGTTATGACCACGATGTTTTTCTGCTTGTCGTACGCGTTTTCTTGCCTGTCTTGTATTTGCCACTTCTTAATCTCCAGTAAATTTCGTTAAATTGTGATGTTACACAAAAATTAATTCATATATCCAATATTTTTCACTTCTGCAATATCAGTTAAGTTGTGTAAATATGCATGGAAGTTGTTCAAAAGTCAATATTTTGATATAAACTAGTTTCATGAAATTTGAACTCATTAAGACAATTGGTGCTGCACGGCGAGGTAAAATGGTTTTTAATCGCGGAGTGGTGGAGACGCCGGCATTTATGCCAGTTGGTACTTATGGCACTGTCAAAGCGGTATCTCCGGAGGAGCTGCAAACGGTTGGAGCACAGATAATTTTAGGCAATACTTATCATCTGATGTTGAGACCGGGAACGGATATCATTAAGTTAGGAGGTGGTCTGCATGGTTTTATTGGTTGGGAGGGGCCAATTTTGACCGATTCGGGTGGATTTCAGGTCTTTAGTTTATCCAGTGTGCGCAGAATTACCGAGGAAGGAGTGACTTTTCAATCCCCGGTTAATGGTGATATGGTATTTTTGAGTCCGGAGCGTTCGATGCAAGTACAGCGGGATTTGGGGTCGGATATTGTAATGGTGTTTGATGAATGTACTCCATATCCAGCGGAGCATAAGGTGGCAAAAGACTCAATGGAATTGTCTTTACGTTGGGCGCGGCGTTCCAAAATTGCGCACAGCGATAATTCTTCAGCTTTGTTTGGTATTGTACAAGGTGGAATGTATGGTGATTTGCGTGAAGCATCATTACAGGGCTTGTTGGAAATTGGGTTTGATGGTTATGCTATAGGTGGTCTGTCAGTTGGTGAACCAAAAGAAGAAATGTTTAGAACGCTCGATTTTTTAGTGCCAAAAATGCCGCGAGCTTTGCCTCGTTATTTAATGGGGGTAGGGACTCCTGCAGATTTAGTTAATGGTGTTTTACATGGGGTTGATATGTTTGATTGTGTAATGCCGACACGTAATGCTAGAAATGGCTATTTATTTACTTCGCATGGAATTTTGCGTTTGCGTAATGCGCGTTATAAAACTGATATGGCGCCGGTAGATTTGAATTGTGATTGCTATACTTGTCGTAATTTTTCACGTGCATATTTGCATCATTTGGATCGTTGTAGGGAAATGTTAGGTGCTAGATTAAATACGATCCATAATTTGTATTATTACCAAACTTTAATGCGAGGATTACGTAATGCAATTGAATGTGATGAATTGGATCAGCATGTTAAACAGTTGTTTACAGGATGGGGCGAATGTTAAAAAAAATTTTTTCGTTGCACAATGTTTGGTATTTTTTAATTAGCTTTACTGCTTTCAGATTATTTTATTTAACAGTTAATTTTAGGCCGTTAAATGTTGATGAGGCGCAATATTGGTTGTGGGCTCAGCATTTAAGTTGGGGCTATCATTCCAAACCGCCATTAATTGCTTGGGTTGTTTCTTTAGTTACTCATATATTTGGTAATGGTTATTTCGGTGTGCGTTGTGTTGTGCCGATTGTTTGGTTGGTAACAGTATATGTTCTTTATTTAATTGCAAAAAAAATTTTTAATCGAGATATTGCTAGATGGACCGCAGTAAGTTTTTTCTTTATGCCAAGTGTTGTACTTTCGTCAACTGTTATTAGTGTTGATCCATTGATGATGATGTTTTGGGTATGCGGATTGTATTTTTTGATTTATGCATTGGAACGTGGAAATTTGTTTTATTGGTTGCTTTTAGGTGTGGCGGTTGGTTTAAGCGCATTAGTTAAGTATACAGGTCTGTTTTTCTTGCTATTTTTATTTTTATATTTAATTTTTGATCGTGAATTAAGGCCAAAGCTCAAGTCGTACAAACTTTATTTAATGTTGGTGATGATTTTGTTGGTATTATTACCAAATATAATTTGGAACATCCAGCATGGTTTTGCCGCGGTTAAGCATGTTGTTTATCATAATGTTGGTATTCATGGTTTTAATTTGCATCCGATGAATATGGTTGGTTTTTTATTAAGTCAGCTTGGTGTGTTTACGATAATCTTTTTACCGATTTATCTTTATTGTATATTTAGGAAAAAATATTGGCAGGACAAATGGTGGAGATTGCTTTGGTGGTTTAGCTTGCCAATGTTGGTTATAATTCTTTTGGAGTCATTATTTTCACGTGCGTATGCTAATTGGGCGGCAACAGCATATTTAGCTGGAACGATTTTAGTTGTCGCGATTTTAGTAAAAAACCAAGCTTATCGCTGGCTTAAGATAAATTTAGGTTATTGTGTTTTGGTCATGTTAGCTTTTTACGTGGTTGATTTTGGGGTATCACATAATTTAATGCGGCTTTCAAAATATCCTCATGTTTATCGAACGTCTTTTGGTTGGGAACAGGTTGGTAAAAAAATCAAGTTATTGGTTAAGCGTTATCCAAATGCAAATTTTGTTATTAATAATCGCGAAATTTGGGCTAAAAGCGTATATTATGCCAAATTGCCGTTAAATAAAGTTTATATTTGGGATAATAGTGATAAAGCAAAATTAGAAATATTTACTTCATGGGATCAGGCGAAACATCAGGATTTTATTTGGTTGTCATTTAATCAAGGGGTGTCTGATTCTATGCAGCGTAGTTTTAAAAAAATTATTCGATTACAGCCGATTGGTTTTAATCATCCTCGGTCTAATTATCGTAATATATATGTATATTATTTAATTGATTTTCAGGGAAGATCAAAATGAGTAATTGTCATGCCGCGGTTTAACCGCGGCATCCAGAGTATGTTTTGATTTTACTGGATCCCGCGATCAAGTCGCGGGATGACGCGGGGGAATTGTTATGAATTACAAAAACTTAATTATTGCAATCGGATTTTGCATTTTTTTTAGTTTATTATTTTATATTTTTCCGCAAATTGATATTAAAACTTCAGCTTTGTTTTATCATCATGGCATGTTTTTCAAGCCATCGTGGATGTTAGTTGTGCGTCACATTTTAGCTTGGGTAGTTTGGGGTTTGATGATAATTTTGTTGTTATTGTTGTTTTGTGGTTGGTTATTGCGAAAAAAACTTGTTAAGCCAGCTTTGTTTTTAGTTTTATGTTTTGCTTTAGGGCCAGGATTATTAGTTAATGTTGTATTGAAAAATCATTGGGGGCGGCCAAGACCTTCATCTATCGTGCGCTTTGGCGGTGAATTAACTTACCAGAGACCGTGGGTTATCAGTAATCAATGTGCTACCAACTGTTCTTTTGTGGCTGGAGATTCATCGGCTGCATTTACGTTTTTTGCTTTGGTAGTATTGATTAATATATATTGGCGCAAAAAATTTTGGCGTAATTTGGTTTTTAGTCTTTGTGCTTTAAATTGGATGTTTTTTTCGATGATACGGTTAGCGGCTGGCGGGCATTTTTTAAGTGATATTTTGATTGGCGCGACTTTGGTGTGGATGGTGATATGGGTGTGTTACTGGCTGGTTTATCATAAGGGTGAACGCATCTAAATTTTTATTATTGTTATGCCGCGGTCAAGCCGCAGGATGGCCAAAAGCTTTGGTATATCAAGAACTTATGTCTTAAACAATAAATTTTTGTGCCCTACAAAGAAAAAAATAACTTCAATTTCTCGTATTTAAGATTTCCTTAAGAAATGTATTCTATAATGCTATTATGTTTACAACAATAAGAAAAATTTTTGGAAAAAAATCGAAAAAGCCGACTATAAAATTTAAATTGTTATCGGAATTATTTAAGCAAGGAGATGGTAGTTTTGTATCTGATATTGGGCAGGAAATTTTTGCGTTTGTAACTGCAGAAACTTTGGTAAATGTTTGTTTGGCTGGATATGGTAAAAAGAAATATTATAAGCATAATAAAATCAATGAGAAATTTTGCTCGAATCTTGATAAGCATCTAAGCAAAGAAAATGAATGTAATGAACAATCTGCTTTTTTCACCTTTAAAAAAACAGCATATCAAGCATTAAAAAAAATTGGTGTTAAAAAACAAATTTTTTGTGGAGAGAAACATGTATTAATTTTATGCGCAGATGGCACAGTTTTTAGTTTTGGGAATAATAAATATGGTCAGCTTGGGCGAGAAACTAAGGGTAAGTTATCCCGCATTCCTAAGCCCATTGATCTAAAAGATAAAAAAGCAAAACAAATTTTCTGTGGAGAGAGCCATACATTAATTTTATGCATAGATGGCACAGTTTTCAGTTTTGGGAATAATTTTTATGGTCAGCTTGGGCGAAAAACTACGAATAAGATATGTCGCATTCTTAAGCCCATTAATCTAAAAGGTAAAAAAGCGAAACAAATTTTTTGTGGAGAGAGCCATACATTAATTTTATGCACAGATGGCACAGTTTTCAGTTTTGGGAATAATTTTTATGGTCAGCTTGGGCGAAAAACTACGAATAAGATATGTCGCATTCTTAAGCCCATTAATCTAAAAGGTAAAAAAGCGAAACAAATTTTCTGT
>JASFHH010000031.1:0-18281 GCA_050123335.1 Gammaproteobacteria bacterium | reverse complement strand
GACATAAATAAACTCCATTTTTATGTTTTTCATCAAAAAATGTATATTAATAGAGTTTTTTATGAATTTCAAAGACTTAGCGTTACCGCTGATGCAGCTAATCCCTTCCTATTTATGCAACAAAGCCGGGTATACTCTTTCATGCGACAAGTTCCTTTTTTTCAAATACTTACAGAGGCCATTTTACATGTCCTCGGAATTTGTCGCACTTCTTTTTAGAATTCACCCATTCTCATAATCCGTTGGTCCTAGGTTCGAGTCCTAGTGGGCCCAGTTTTGAAATTCAAATAAAATCAATTGCTATCACTGCTAAATTAGCTCAGGGCGATCATTCTTTTTATATCGCGGGCTTTTTTTTAAACCAAGATTTTGTAAACGTTCTGATAAACGATTGTAGCTTGGACAGGCAATTGGCAATTTATTTATTGCAAATGACGAATTTATAAAGCCTTCAGTTTGTCTTAATGATAATTTGAAAACTTTTCTGATTTCATGACAAGTAATTATTGCAAAATCACTGTATTTTTTTGGAGAACCAGTACCATCATAATTACTATCAATTTCATACCAAGCATCGATAACTTTCTGCGATAACCAAATTTTTATATTACCACGGTTTTTCAACGGTGCTGCCCAATTTTTCAGCTTATATTTTTGCTTTTTTATTGCTATTCCTTTATTATTCAAATGTTTGTTTGGCATTGGTAGTTCCTTTTAAGTTTAGAATAATTGTGAAAATTGCGAAATAACGAAGATACCAGTGTTGAGATTTTATGCAACATTTATGTGATTCTAATCAAATTTTGAATTGTTGAACAAAGCCCTAAAGCAATTCAAAGCTATTTAGGACATGCCAATATCAAAAATACGGTTATTTACACTAATTTATTAACAGAGCGATTTAATGATTTTTGGGGCGATTAAAAATTAGATACTAATAAACAAAAATTTTTAAAGCTTTATTACATTGCAATAGATAAACTTGTGATAATATTCGTTTAAATTTCTCAACCAACAAAAAGAGACGCATCATTTTGCTTAATAGTGATTTTAGTAAATTTATAGGAAGTATTTTTATCCTAGTAGGCACCACAGTTGGAGCTGGTATGTTAGCTCTGCCTATAGTTAGTGCTGCCGTAGGATTTGCTTTTGCAACTATTATATTAACAATTGTTTTTTCATTTATGCTGATAACAGCATTGCTAACGCTTGAGGTAAGTCTTGCTTTTGATATTTACCGTAATCACTTTTCAACCATGGCTGACGCAACTTTAGGTCGTTTTGGGCAAATTCTTGCATGGATTATTTGTTTACTATTATTGAATGCGCTAATTGCAGCTTATATTGTGGGCAATGGTTCTTTATTAACTACAAGTTTTTTAAAATTAACTGGTACTAATATGCCAGATTGGTTTAGCCTTGCTGTAATTACA
This sequence comes from Gammaproteobacteria bacterium, assembly GCA_050123335.1. GTDB lineage: Bacteria > Pseudomonadota > Gammaproteobacteria > UBA12402 > UBA12402 > JASFHF01. The sequence goes on along the minus strand of JASFHH010000031.1, from coordinate 16,848 downwards.
ATTATATTTGGAAGCATTGTTTGTTATGGCACACATTTAGTGAGCTGGTGTGAGAAAGGGTTGTTAAGCGTTAAAGGAATTTTGTTAATCATAACATTTTCAGTTTTAATGCCACATGTTAGATTAAAACATTTATTTGATCATTATTACACAGTTAAATATATGTGGTCTGCCATTCCCATTTTTATAGTTTGTTTTGGTTTCCACCCAACAATACCGAGTATAATAAATTATATTGGAAAAAAACCTAGAGAATTAAAATGGATTATAATTTATTCAGCGCTTGTGCCACTTATTATTTATTTGCTTTGGTTGATTGTCGTTTTTGGCATTATCCCGTTACTGGGGAAACACGGATTTATTCATTTTGCTGCCAAGAAAAACTCGATAGTTTACATGCTAGACGAAATTAGTTTCTTGCTCAAAAATAATTGGTTAACTGTTATTGTTAACGGATTCTCCGATATTGCAATGAGTACCGCATTTTTAGGAGTAAGCCTTGGGTTATTTGACTTTTTAGCAGATGCTTTAAAACGTAAAAATAATTTTTTTGGTCGATTACAAACTGGGATACTAACGTTTGTTCCACCATTATGTTTTGTGTTATTTTATCCAAAAGGCTTCGTTTACGTATTAAGTTATGCTGCTTTTTTTGCAATCATTCTTGTGATAATAATGCCAGCAATGATGACCTATAAATTAAGAAAAAGTAAGAAATTACACTCATCTTTCAGGGTAATTGGTGGGAATTCATTGCTGTGCGCGGTTATTTTATTCGCTTTGTTTGTTATGGCAATAGAATGCTTGTTTGTTTTTCATCTATTACCTATATTTGGTCTCAGCTAGTAGCACAACTATAAGGTATTCCCCATTGCCTAGACCATTTTTTCAATTATCACCACTTTTCTTCTTGCTTGAATTTTCGGGTAAAGTTTTAGAATCTAAATTTGCCCACGTCTAATCTCCAGATGCTTTTACTCTAGTAATGGAATTATAGTATTCATCTGTACTATCTAAACTTGCATTTTCAAAGAACGTTCTTACATTGTTACTCCATATATTACCTTTATCCGTAAATTCAATATACTTGTCATTTACCTTAATATACCCGCTTTCTTCCATGGTTTTTATTTCTTCTCCAAACACGGTTGTTAGTTTTTTCCCAAACATGTTCTCGAAAGGTTTTAACGATATTTTGCTTAACCTTAATCCCATAACCAAATAACGTCGCATAGCTTCTTCAGATGTGCAAACACGTTGTGCAGCCAAAGGTAATAATTTTTTGTTCATTACAAGATCGATGTATTCTGTCGGCGATCCAACATTTCTGTAAGTATAATCGTCAAGATAACCATGAGCACGGTCTATACCGGAGACATGGGTTACGTTTTATACCGGAGACATAGGTAACACTTTGGGTCTAAAAAGATTGTCCAAAAATCCAATTTTCAAATGTAGACGTATTGTAGATAGGAGCAGGCAAAAACAATCTCATTTAGTATAGTTTTTATACAATTCATTAAGATCGTAATACGTAGACTCTCAAAGACTTTTTGACTAAAATTCTTCAATGTTCTAATGTAACAAATTTTAGCGAAGTAGATCAATTTTTACACAAGGTGTATTTATCATTGTTGGAGTTAACCGGATGAAAATTAGAAATATAGTCGTACCAATTATACAAAATCAAAATGAAGAATATTTGATTTGCAAAATGCCAAAAAATCGAGGGGTTTTTCCTGGTCAATGGGGTTTGCCTGGTGGTGGAATGGAGCCAGGCGAACAAATATACGATGCTTTGCGCCGCGAAATACGCGAAGAATTAGGAATAACGGTTGACAACATAACCCCTTGGACTTTCAGAGATGACTTGAAAATAAAAACATATTCCAACGACAAAAAAGAAGAAGTTTACATGATTTATTTAATTTTTGATTGTTTAACCAAAAACACCGCTTTAACTTTAAATGATGAGTTTGATGAATATGCGTGGGTTAAAGCTGAAAATTTAGCCGATTATAATTTGAATGAAGCAACAAGGTTAACATTTAAGCAAAAAAATATTTTATAGTGAAATGATTATCAATTGAAAAATGGATGTGTTTTTAAATTTTTTGAATTTTATTATGTGGGATTTTGAAATGATTATTATGCTTTGTGGATGGTGGTTTCGATGGATAGTAATTATTGGTTAATAAAATCAATAAATTATATTTGCACTGGAAGGGTGTTTTTTTAATTAATTAAAAACAAGCTGGGGATAGAAACATATTTTTGTGATCCTTATAAAGTATATATCAAAAAGGTACAATTTGAAAAAGCCAACATATGAAACAAACATACTCGATAATTACAAACGTGTCTTATACAAAAACTATACATAAGGTTTTTTGTAAAAATATTGTATATAATTCTATCTTCTGTTACTCTCATTGCGCTTAAAATAAAGTCTTTTTAAACAATTATGGTGTAAAATCAATGACTAAAATCTTATTAGTTGAGGATGACGAACAGCTCGCTAAACTAATTCAATCGTTTTTGATTGAATTAGGATATAGTGTTAATTGTGAATATAGAGGCGATAAAGCAATATTTCGTATTATCAGAGAGCAACCGGATATAGTAATTTTAGATATTATGCTGCCTGGTTTAGATGGCATTCAAGTTTGTCAATCTATAAGAGGAAGCTATAATGGTATGGTTGTTATGTTAACCGCTCTCGATGATGATGAAACTCAAATAGCTGGTTTAAATATTGGTGCTGATGATTACATCAACAAGCCAATTGAGCCTCGGGTTTTAGCAGCGCGCTTAGATGCCTTAATAAGGCGCGAAAAAAGAATAAAAAAAATTACTGAGCTTGAATTTGGAAGATTAAAAATTAATCTTATTACGCGCGTAGTTATGCTAAATAATCAGCAAATATCATTAAAACCAAAAGAATATGAGTTGTTAATATTTCTAGCCAATAATGCGGATAAGGTGGTAAATCGTGATAATATTATGCTAGCGTTGCGCGGAACACATTATGACGGTATTGATAGAACTATTGATCTTAGAATTTCTTATCTCAGAAAAAAACTAAAAGATAATCTTGAAAATCCACTGAGAATTAAAACTGTACGAAATTTGGGTTATGTCTTTATTTCAAATGCTTGGGATACATAATGCAAAAACTTATATTAAAATACATAATTTTTTTAATCATTTTTATTGTTTGTTCTTTTGCGCTTATGAATAAAGTTGTAGACGTCATCGGGATAATGTTCGCTAAAAATGGTCTTATAAAAACAAACAAAGGTATGCTAAATTTTTTGCAGCTAAAGCTGCAAAAATATCCATTATCACAATGGAATAATAGAATTGCCAAAATGAAACCTGGTTTTTCTGGGCATATAAAGGTATTGCCAATTTCCAAAGTTAATTTATCTGCAAGTGAAATATCTGAATTAAAAAGGAAAAAGGTTTTTGTTAAAATGGAAGATGAACGATCTTTTTTAGGTATTGATTATTGTGATCATTTTTTATATAAGATCATTCCTCATAGTCAATATGTTTTTAAAACATATGATTTTACATTAAATGACATAGCGCAATATATGCTTGCTTGGAATAATAAGCTTATAACTATGGAATTGTATAATGCTCCACAAAAAAATTGGAATAAAATAGCTAACAGAATGCAAAAGATTTATGGTTATCCGTTATCGATTATAAGTAAAACCGATCCAAAATTATCTGCAAAAGAACTCAGCAATCTTCAAGTTAATGATACTACGATTGAAGAAACTAAGAAAGAGGAGGTTCGAAACTTTTATAGCAAAATTCCTGGTACAAATTTTTTAATTCATACTGGACCTATGCCAATTGATTATTTTGATAGATATGAAATGCATATAATTTATGCGACTTTTTTGTTTGTTGTGCTTTGCTTTCTTTTTATTTCGCATTTATTTTTTGGGCGAGCTATTCGTAAAATTTTTATTATCACGGATCATTATAGCCGCGGTGATTTTAATGTTACAACCAAGCTTTCTAAGTATTCAAGCATGTATAGAGTATATGCAAATATTCTTGAGATGGGTCAACGAATAAAAAACTTAATGAAATCTCAACAAGTTTTAACTAGATTGGTAGCACATGAAAGTCGCACGCCAATTTCTAGAATGTTATTTATTATAGAAAAAATGGAAAAATTACAATATGGAGATAAATTACAACAAGATGTTGCTAATTTAAAAGAAAATCTTAATGAATTAAATGATTTAACCAATAATTTTTTATGTTATTCGCGATTGACATCTAAACAATTGAAACTTGATCTTAAAAAAACAAATATTGTTAATCTCATCAAAATGAGTGTGAAAAAATATATAGACAATAAACAACATATCAAGATTTCAACCACATTTAATTTATCCAAGATTGAGCAAGCAATAGTAGATAAGAAATACATGGGATATGCACTTAATAATTTAATTGATAATGCTTTTCGTTATGCAAAAAACCAAATTAAAATTTCTGTTTGGAATACAGCCGAAAAATTATTTATTGCGGTTGAAGATGACGGCATCATCATTCATTATGAAGATAAAAAAAATGTCTTTGAGCCTTTCATACGTTTAAAATCAGAACATGATAATTTGGATAATGGCTATGGTTTAGGTTTAAGTATCGTTAAAGCCATTGTCGAATTACACTGTGGAACTATAGAGGTATTTGATTCAGCATTAGGAGGCACAAAATTTCTAATTACGTTACCAGTCCAATCTAAGTATTAATTTCTATTTTTATACAAAACTTATACATAAAACCGTTTGGTGCGAAATTGTTCACATTCTATAATGACATTCAAATTTGGTAAGTATGCATTTTACAAAGGGTAAGAGATAAATAAGTATTTGAGGTTAACTATGTTTAACAATAAAAACGCATTTTTATTATTTAAAATTATTGCAATTATTATTGTAATGTCAATGTTCACTGCTTCTTACGCTGCTTCTGTTTCTCCAACCAATTTGAAGATACAAGAGGCTTTGGACAATTGTCGTTCTAAGTATAAGGTTCCCGGACTGCAAGCTAGTATTAGTTTGCCGGCGGAATACACTACTCGTGATTTTGAAAGTGGAACCACAACAGTTGGTGGTTCTACAACAATAACTACTGGGCATTTGTTTCAAATTGGCAGTATTACCAAATCATTTGTTTCAGCGATTATTTTACAGCTAGAAGCAGAGGGAAAATTGCGTATTGATGATCCAATAAGTAAATATATAGATTTTTCAAAGTTTCCATCTTGGCCTTCTTGGTGGCAAAACGTTACTATCAAGCAACTACTTAATATGACAAGTGGTATTTATGACTATACAGAAGACCAGGCATTTATGGATGCTATTATAGCTGATCCTGCCAAACTATGGACACCTTTCCAATTGGTTGATGTTGCTGCAAAGCATGCAGGTTATTTTAAACCGGGAAAAGGTTGGGAATATTCCAACACCGATTATATTTTGGCAGGAATGATAATTGGAAAAGTAACTGGGAAAACTGTTGAACAAGTCATGGATGAAAGATTATTAGGTTCGATACATTTAAACCTATTAAATACGTATTATAATGATGGTAATTATCCGGCAGACATTGTTAACCGAACCGTACACGGTTATTTATATCTTGATGGTACGTTAAAAGACGTATCTAGTCCCAATACATCTTGGGTTGGAGCCGCCGGCGGTATGTTAGCTAATACTCGCGATATAGTGCGTTGGGTAAGAGCGTGTTTCAGCGGTCAAGCAACACAACCACAACAACTAGCAGAAATGAAATCTTTAGTTTGTAGCGGTGAAGATAGTAATTGTATACCAGGTTATCCAGTAAATCTCAAAATAGGAGGTTATGGGCTTGGCCTCGCAGAATTCGATATCCAGCCTTTTGGGGAAGTATGGTTCTATGAAGGCGGTACGTTAGGATTCAATTTCTACTATATGTGGTTGCCATTATACAATACTGTAATCAGTGTTGCAGGAAATGAGTGTAAAATGGATGACTATTCTGGCGATTATTTAGGAAGTGTAGCACTAGATATATTAAATATTTTATATACTTCTCCAGAATGGCAACAATATCGCATTTCACATAAGATGGCATTAAGCGATCAGCCAATTAATAGAGAAAAGATTATAAAAAAACTTAAATTCGGACGACATATAATAAGACATAAATAACAGCACACATTCTTTAAAAATTATTTTGTATGATTCTAACCCCTTGATTTTATTCGCTGAAAGAAGTACAGCTCGTTATAGCCTTGATTTTGAATCTACATTATATTTGTTTAGAGGCACATAAAAAGTGTATTAAGTGTTCAGATGGTCAATCTGTATCTAAAAGCATCAAAAATCATTGGAGGTTTGTGATTTAATTGGTAGTATGGGTCGGGAAGGAAATTGTTATAGCTAAACCCTTATAAATTGGTGCAAATTAAAGAGGTTTGGGTTGTTTTTTTGACGACCTAGCGTCCATGGATGGAGACGCGGGAGGTACAGGGATGTACCATGGGAGGGAAAAAAACAACCCAAACCTCTTTAATAAACAACTTTTAAGTGTATCAGTTTATAAGAAGTTAGCTATAGGATAATGCAATTAATGGTTGTATAGATTTTGGAGGGCGCATGAATAGAATTTACAGTAAATTAAAAATGTTATTTTTACATGTTGGTGTGGCGAGTATAGTTTTGTTTTTAACGCTATCTGACGCTTATGCTTCTACTACAGGTTTGCCGTGGGAAAGTCCGCTGCAAAAGATTTTAGATTCATTAACTGGTCCTGTAGCTAAGATTTTAGGTGTTATTGCTATCGTGATTGCTGGTTTTGGTATTGCTTTTGGTGAGGCTGGTAGCGGTATGCGTCGAGTGTTTCAAGTGGTGCTAGGGTTATCGATTGCATTTACTGCTTCAACTTTAGTGGTAACATTATTTGGTTTTTCTGGTGGCACGGTATTTTAGAGGACTTATATGGCTACTCCAGGGTATTGCATAAAATTGCATAGTTCTTTAGTGTCTCCTGTGATGTTAATGGGAGTGCCTCGGCGGTTTGCGATTTTAAATTGGACAATTTGCGCAGCATTAGTTTTGGGTCTGCATATATTTTATATTTTGCCGTTTAGCTTAATTATTCATGCTGCAGCAGTATTTTTTGCTAAGCGTGATCCGCATTTTTTTGATGTTTTTATTAGACACTTGCGGCATAAAAAATATTATAAAAGTTAAAAATTGGGAAAGGATATTAGGAGTGAAAGGGATAAATCAATAATTTAGATTAAATAAAATGAAATAAAATAAATGATGAGGCATAAAGAATACAAGAAAAATCCTGATCGATTAGCTGATTTATTACCATGGGCGGCATTGGTTGCGCCTGGTATTATTTTAAATAAAGACGGATCATTGCAGCGTACTTTAAGTTTTCGTGGTCCTGATCTTGCATCTTCTACCGAATCACAATTGGTAGCTATTACTGCTCGTTTAAACAATGCTTTAAAAAGATTTGGTTCTGGTTGGGTGCTTTACATTGAAGCAAAACGTAGACCATATACATCTTATCCAGAAAAAGCAGATTTTTCCGATCCAATTAGCTGGTTAATTGATGCGGAAAGACGTGATAAATTTGAGAAAGATGGTATTAGTTTTGAAAGTTGTTATTATTTAACATTGCAGTATTTACCGCCTGAAGAAAGTGCAACGCGTTTATCTAAGTTATTTATCACTGAGACTAAAAACAAATGTGTACATAGTGAGCTTTTAGAAGATAATCAATCAAAACGACAAGATAGAAAAAAAGATGTAGTTGAGTTTTTTCAAATAACTACTCAGAGATTCTATGATATTTTACAAGCTTTCATGTTCGAGGTTGATTTTTTAGATGATGATGCAACACTAACATATTTGCATTCAACCATTTCTACCAAAGATCATGTAATTAATACACCACTAATACCAATGTATTTAGACGCCTATTTAGCGGATACATCACTAATTACTGGTATTTCGCCACAATTGGGTGATTATCATTTAAAAACTATTTCTATTTTGGGGTTTCCATTTGCCACGATGCCGGCGTTACTCGATCAATTAAATCAACTGCCGATAAATTATCGTTGGATGACGCGCTTTATACCATTGGATAAGTTGGAGGCAGAAAAACAACTTAAGCGTTATAAACAAAAATGGTTTTCTAAACGTAAAGGGATGCGACATCTTTTGCAGGAAGTTTTTACTAAAAATGAAAGTCAACTATTAGATACTTCTGCTGTGGAAAAAACCAAAGATGCTGATGAGGCGTTAAAAGAGTTGGCTGAAGATTATGTTGCTTATGGTTATTATACGGCAACCATCACTGTAATAGATAAGGATTTAGAAACAGTAACTGCTATGCAGCGTGAAATAGAAAAAGTAATTAATGGCTTAGGTTTTACTACCATTTGCGAGACTTTTAATGCAGTAGAAGCATGGCTCTCATCTTTGCCTGGCCAAGCTTATGCTAATGTTAGAAAACCACTATTACATACTTTAAATCTTGCGCATTTAATGCCATTTTCTGCTACTTGGTCGGGTCAAGCTGAGGATTATCACTTGCAAGCTCCTCCATTAATGTATGTGCATACTCATGGTAGAACACCATTTAGATTTGTGCTGCATATCGGTGATGTTGGTCATATGATGGTGGTTGGGCCAACAGGCGCTGGTAAGTCAGTATTTTTAACTACGTTAGCATTACAATTTAAACGTTACAAAGATGCGCAGGTATTCGTGTTTGATAAGGGAGGTAGTTTTTTAGCTGCAAGTCTTGGAGTCAATGGTGGTTATTATGAATTAGGTAAATACGATCATGCAGGTTTGGCATTTCAACCATTAGCAAATATTGATGTTGATGCAGAAAGGATTTGGGCGGCTGAGTGGCTGCAAGGATTATTAATTAATGAGCAAATTGTTATTACACCAGAAGTTAAGCAATCATTATGGGAAGCATTAAATGCACTTGCAGAATTGCCACAATCACAACGTACTTTAACTGGTTTAAGTCTTTTAGTGCAAAATCGTGAAATTAAAGATGCGCTTTCAGCATATACACTTGCTGGACCTTTTGGTCATATTTTAGATGCTGATTATGAAATTGAATGCGATGATATTTGGCAATGTTATGAGATGGAAGAATTAATGACTATGCCAAGCATTATTGCGCCAATTTTGAGTTATTTATTTCATCGTTTAGAAAAACGTTTTACTGGTGTTCCTACAATATTAATTTTAGATGAAGCATGGCTGTTTTTAGATCATCCAATATTTGCTGATAAAATTCGCGATTGGTTGAAAAGTTTACGTAAGAAAAATGTCAGCGTAGTGTTTGCCACACAATCAGTGGATGATGTTGCAAGATCTAGAATTGCGCCGGCATTATTAGAATCGTGTCCTGCAAGAGTGTTATTGCCAAATGATCGTATTTTAGAACCACAGATTAGGCAAGCTTATGAGATTTTAGGTTTAAATGAACAGCAATTATCGATATTATCAACTGCTATGTCGAAGCAGCAATATTATTATGTGTCGCGTCTTGGTAATCGTTTGTTTGATTTAGAATTAGGGCCGATAGCATTTGCATTTTGTGCAGCGAGTAGACCAGGTGATATTCAGATGATTAGAGACATTCTTGAGCAACATGACCGGGATGGATTTTTAAGAGAATATTTATCACAAAGGCAGCTTAATTGGGCTTGGGAAATTGTTGAGGAGCAGTATAAAAATATTGATGTTATAAGAGAAGAGGTAGTGCAATGTCTAAACAAAGCCAGAAGTTTAATCAAGAAACACCAAATTATAGAACAAACGATGTAGGAAATGGTATAGATAATCCTTATCTGCAAGCGCGTCAGGAATGGCACGATCGCTATGGTAATCTTGTAGCTCAAGCATCTAATTGGCGTTTAATTGCAGTGTTGTCGATATTTGCTGTTATTATTTTATTAGTACTGTTGATTATTAGTTTTGTGACTAATAAAGATAAAGTATTTGTGGCAGAGGTGACAAATTCAGGTAAGATTGTGAATGTGTCTCCTTTGATGGTGCAATATCATCCTACTAAAGCGCAAGAAGAATATTTTATTAGTAATTTTATTAAATTGGTGCGTGAGTTACCTTTAGATCCAGTGGTTGCTAAGAAAAATTGGGTTAATGCTTATCACTTTCTGACATCGCGTAGTTCAAAAATATTGAGCGATTATTTACAAAAGAATAACCCGATTGCATCTCTTGGTAAACAAACGGTTGAAGTTGATGTAACCGATGTGAATCCTGTGAGTGAAAATACTTTTCAAGTTGATTGGGTGGAAAAGATTACTGAGATGAGTGGTCAGAAAAGAACTCAACAAAATTATAGCGGCGTATTTACAGTAGTATTAAAACAGCCGACGTCACAGCGGGCTATTTTGCATAATCCGCTTGGTATCTACATTGTAGATTTTAATATTTCGCAACGCGAAACATGAGGTAGAGAAGATGAAACATATGAGAAAAACAAAAAATAAAGTGTTAATAATTATTTATGCGACTTTAGTTGGATTAACATTGAGTGTTAATAGTGCTAGTGCCAATGGTGTTCATGTTAAATCTAAACAAGGATTTAAACACAAAAAAACTGTGGTTTATCTTAAGCAATTACCAATTATTCATCATAAGCATATAATTGGCATAGCTGCAGTAAAAGCAGCTAACAAGCATGCATTGCAACGTCCACAATCAAGTGCATATATTAATTCTATTATGGATTTTACTTACACGCCTGGTGGTTTGTATCAAGTGTATTGTGCGCCATTGAGCGTTACTGATCTACAATTTCAAGTTGGTGAGAGAATTGTGTCAGTTGCAGCAGGTGATACTATGCGTTGGGAGGTGTCGAAGACTTTTAGTGGTTTAGGAGATAGTCGAGTTGAGCATTTGTTAATTAAGCCAACTGAAAGTGATATTACTAATAGTTTAGTTATTACGACAACATTAAGAACTTATCATTTGTTGCTGCGTGCTACCGATCATACTTATATGGCTGTGATTACCTGGAACTATCCTAATAGTCATGGTTTTGTGCAGAATTATCGTGATGTTACAGATAGTAACCAAGATATTTCTGCTAAAGACTTTAGTTTAAAAAATATGGATTTTGATTATAAGATTTATTTGATTAATGGTGGCCAACCTAGTTGGTTGCCGACAACTATTTTTAATGATGGTCATAAAACTTATATTCAATTTCCAAAGACTATGCAGGAGGCGCCGACTTTATTTTTGGGCGAAAAAAATAATATTAAAGCGATTAATTATCGAGTTAAGGGTAATTATTATATTGTTGATGCAGTAATTCAAAAAGCTCAACTACGTTTGGGTCAGTCTTCACAGGTTATTCAGATAGTTCATGGTAAACAGTTATGAATCAAAAAATTAGAGAAGATAAAGACAAGCAAGCAGAATTCAAATTGAAGGTTAAGCCGGAAGGTGCGGTTAGAATTAATCGTGTTTTGGTGTTAAGTATAGTTTTTATTGCGGTTGTGGTTTTTTTATGGCTTATTTTAAGTGCGTTTAGGTCTCCTAATTTGGATAAATCTAAACAAAAATTATCGAATAATGAAACAATTCAAAATAGTGTTAAAGATAATGGATCATCTGTTACTGCTGTTTCTCCAGAGTCTAGTGATGTATTAAAAAAATTACCAGACACGTATACGGATAAGAATGCTATTAAAAAATATATGCCGGATGATACGCCGAGCGATGTTATTCCTGCAGAAGTAACTCAAGAAATAAAAGAGTTGCAGGATCATCAAGAATTTTTGCAGCAGCGCATTGCTGAATTATTGCAAAAAAAGATTGAAAAACAGCAAGCAGCAACCGAAAAAGAAGAACAAGAATTACAACGAGCTAGATCCAGCAATATGTTTTTTGCAGGTATTACACCGCCGGCGCCGCCGCCGATAGATCAGGAAATAAAAGCTTCGCAATCTCAGTCTGCAACGGCTTCGAAAAATAATAGTCAGCAAAATAATATGACGTTTGGTGAGCATGGTCCTGACGCATATACACAACAAAATATGCAGTTACAGAAATTGTCGTTTTTACAATCTTCGGCAAAGGATGAAGATGTTTATGATAAGCATCCATTGTTAAAACCAATATCACCTTATGAGATTCAAGCTGGTACTTTAATTCCGGCAGAATTGATTACGGCAATTAATACTACTTTACCAGGGTCGGTGATTGCACAAGTTAAAACAAATGTTTTTGATAGTGTAAGTGGTAAGTTTTTACTGATTCCGCAAGGATCTAAATTAATCGGCGAATATCAATCGATGGTTTCTTATGGTCAGGAACGTGTTTTAATTGCATTTACTCGTATTATAAGGCCGGATGGCTCATCGATTCAATTAGATAAATATGTTGGTACAGACCAATTTGGACAGTCTGGCATGCAGGGTGAAGTTGATAATCATTGGGGTAGAGTGTTGGGGGTTGCAACTTTATCAACGCTTTTAAGTGTAGGTGCTGGAGTTGCAGCAGATCGTAATTATAATTATACCGGTAATTATGTTTTTCCGAGCGCTCGTCAAAGTGCAATACTTGGTGCTGCATCGGGTATCTCCCAAACAGGTCAGCAGTTAACTAGTCAAGCGATGAATGTTCAGCCTACTTTAACTATTCCGATTGGTTATGAATTTAATGTGATTGTTAAAAAAGATATGATAATGGAGCCGTACAAAAAATAAGTTATTAAATTTTGAGTTATTAGTATGAAACACAAATTTTTCTCAATGATCATTGTTGTTGCTTTGATATGTGCGTTTAATGTTTGCATTGCCAAGCAAATATTATTGGATAGCCAGGATAGTCAGGATAGCCAGGAAGTACAGCATGCGGCAAATGTTGCTCCGCAAGTTGCACCTGATGTTGTGTTAACCCCGAGTAACAATGATTTAAAAGCAACTAATAAGTTATTTGATCATGCTGATTATGATCATTTGCAAGTGAATTCTGAAAGTGATGAAAATGCAGCTAAATATAAAGGTTTATTTAAAATCCCTGATATAGCGGAGGCAGGTGATTAATATGCTTGATCCAAGTGCAATCTCAATAATTCAGGCGACATTTTTGACACATATTGCGCATGCGTTTCATGTGATGACTCATTATGCCTCAAATTTATTATTTATTTTTGCGGTGTTTGAAATTGTAGTGTTTGGGTTGTTGTATGCTCTTGGCCAAAATGATTCTTGGGGCGCATTGTTTTTTAAAGTCATTAAAATTGGTTTGATATTTTTTATTATTCAAAATTATACTTGGCTTTTGCATACAGTTGTTAGTAGTTTTGCACAAATTGGCGGAGTAGTAGCTGATACTAGCGATGTCAGTAAATATATTTTTAATCCAGCTCTGATTTGGCAGTTTGGTTACAATATTGGAATTGGATTATTAAAGGTTTCAATTGCCAGCAGCAGCGTAGGGTTAGTAATTTTATTAGTTACTTTGGGATTTGGCATATTATTTATTTTTGGTTTGATAGGTATTCAAATTGTAGTGCAACTGGTGGGATTTTATTTGGTGTCACTGGTTGCTTTAATCATGTTGCCATTTGGAGTGTTTAGTCCAAGCAGTGGTATGTTTGATCGTTCGGTGCAAGCGGTGTTAAAAGCAGGAGTGCGGGTTGCAGTTTTAATTGTGATAATTGGTGTTGCTATTACTGTTTGGCAAATGTTTGCTTTGCCGTTAGATATTACAAAAGATTTTAATTTGAATCAAATATTGGGAATATTTTTTAGTTCATTATTGTTTTTGTATTTAGCAGTTAAATTGCCAGCATATGCGGCAACAGGTATTGGCTTAATTGTTACTAATAAAGCTAAAAGGGATACTGCTGTAGTTAATGTTTCTACTCAGCAAATTGCTGGTGGTAATACCGTGTTAGATGGAGGGCTGTCATCAGTTAGAGCTGCTGCAATGGTTGAGCCGTCTTATTCATTTGGTAATAATATGGCGTCTGGTAGTAATGCAAATAATATGACAACAACACAAATTCAGGCAGCATCGGGATCTGTTTCGTCAGGCAGTCCTTTGCAGCAAAGTGGTAGTATTGATAATTTACGTTCTGCTAATGTGATTGAAAAGAGCATCTCTGATGCAACTTTACAAAAGTTAAAACGAAGTTTTATTGAGACAATTAAAGAGAATAAATCGAATTAGTGTACTATGAGAAAAATCATTTTTAAAAAAATAAAATTACTTTGTTTTATTATATTATGGGTTGCGGTATTGTTAATAACACTGAAGATTGTAGTTAATTGGTTGTATCACCGAGGTTATTTTATTACGTACCAGGCAACTACAAGTATGCCTAAAGGGTTTTATTTTATTAGCCCAGCAAAGGTTTTGTATAAGGGAGATATAGTATTATTTAGGCCACCGGACGAAATTGTACGTTTTTTGATTGAAGAGAAATGGTTGCCTAAGAGTGGTTTGATGTTGAAATATGTTTTTGCATTATCTGGCGATTATGTTTGTCAGGATAAAAAATGGATATACATCAATCACCATCGAGTTGCGCCGATTTATAATGAATATGCTCACGGAAAAAAAATACCGAATAGTTATTTTTGTGGGAAATTGGCGAAAAATCAGTATTTATTAATGAGCATTCAGGTGAAACGTTCATTTGATGGTCGTTATTTTGGTCCAGTTGATAGAACTAGGATTATTGGAGTGGCAAAATATTTATTTTGAAATAACAAGTTTCGCAACTGCGAAAGTCATAGAAATATAATTTTTAAGGTAGTTAGTTATGGTTGAACGCAAGCCATGTGAATCTGCTCAGCGACATTTAGATATGCTCACAACATCTTTTGGTACTGAGATTACTAGTTTGTTAAAGGATGACAATATAGTTGAAATCATGATTAATCCTGATGGTAAGTTATGGCTTGATTCTTTGGATAAAGGTAAATATGACACGGGAATTATTTTTAATCATGAGCGGGTTAGTAATATTATAAAATTGGTTGCAGCTAATCGTAATATTATTGCTGATTATGATTGTCCTGCTGTTTCTTGTGAGTTGATGGAGTGTGGTGCAAGATTTCAAGGATGGTTGCCGCCCGTAGTTAGTAATCCAAGTTTTACCATTCGTAAAAAAGCAATTTGTGTGTTTAGTTTAGATGATTATGTTAATGCCGAGAGTTTAACAGCAGAGCAGGCTGATATGCTGCGCAGAGCAATTAAACATAAAAAAAATATTTTAATTGCGGGAAGTACTGCATCAGGAAAAACCACTTTTGCTAATGCATTATTAAATGAATTAAAAGATAGCAATGAAAGAATTGTGGTTTTAGAAGATTTACCGGAATTGCAAATTACAGCAAAGGATTGTGTGAAGTTGCGGACCTCACCTACAGTATCAATGCGTGATCTAGTTAAAGGTGCATTGCGCATGCGTCCAGATCGTATTATTGTTGGTGAAGTGCGTGATGGTGCTGCACTTGAATTATTAAAAGCCTGGAACACCGGTCATCCTGGTGGCATATGCACTATCCACTCTAACAGTCCGGAGTCAACCTTATCAAGGTTAGAAGATTTGGTGCAAGAAGCAATTCCTGTAGTGCCTAAGAGATTACTGCAAGAAGCGATTAATAATATTGTATATATGCGTAGGGATGCAAGTAATAAGTATAAAGTGGAAAGAGTTTGTGCTTATGATGAATTGTGACATCAGTTACTAAGTATTTATACAGGTTGATTTTATTATCTGCAGGAGGATCATGCGCACTATGAAAAAATTATTATCAAACCAGCTTCAGCAATTATTGAATTGAGCGAAAATTATCACAAACCAGCAGCAAAAAGTAAGGATTTTTATGATAAATTTGGTTGTTCACTTCAACAGAATGATATGTTGTATAAAGAATTTTTGCCATTAAGACAGCAATCAGTTGTTGAATATAAAATTATTTTTAATGCAGATAGAGATAAGATTTTTTGTGCGGTATTGAGAGAGATTGTGGATAAACAAACCAAAGGAACTTTAGGGAAGTTCCTTAAAAGAAAAAGGGGCATATTAAAACCGCTCTTTATTTTACCCTTTTAAAGTATAAAAAATACGGTAAAACAATGATGACTAGTAACTTAATAGAACACAAAAAAAATAAAATTAAAAAAGAAGAAAATAAGCGTCGTATCTACTTAAATGAAGAAAATATTATAATATATAGGTCTGCAAAAGGGAGCGAAGGAACAAATTATAACGGTAAAGCATTTGACAAAAATGGTGGACAAATCTATTGCAAGCATTTAGCATGGTACATGTCTTTACATTCAAAAAAATACCATAATCATTTTAAGAACATTAAATCAATATCTGAGCGAGAAAAGCTTAAAAACAACGAATATGATTCATCAAGAATTGAATATAAATCTAAATATTATAATTTTTTTCTATTGAAAAATTTTGGCAACGTACTTTATTCTATTGCAAAAAAATTAGAAAAGGATGAACAAAAAGTATTTATGCTTAATTCAGAAAATCACGCGATGACATTAATTATTGAACATAAATTCAAAAAAAATAAGAAACAGGATACAAAAGCTTACCTTAATTCGTATTATGTGGTTAAATTTTACGATCCTAATAAAACAACTATGCATAAACGTGCTGTATGTGCTACATTAAAAGATGTGCAAAGTCTTTCTATAAAGAATTTTTTATCTAAAGAAAATTTAAAATGCTATTTTCCTAAATTAAAGTTAGCAGTGTTATTTTCTTCTA
>JASFHH010000030.1:0-18297 GCA_050123335.1 Gammaproteobacteria bacterium | reverse complement strand
ATTTTGAGCTTGCATATAACAATTGTGCTTCCAGATCACCAAATACTGCAAATTGTGGTTTCATGTTATATTGCAGTCTGCCGCCGCCGGCGAGCCCATAATAGTAAGTATTAATTTTATATTCTTCTTTATCAGTAAAAGTATTTGGAGCACCTGCTGTATACTGTACCGTATAATCATATTTTTCATTCAAATTAGTAATTATAGCGCCGGCCCGCGGCATAAAAACAACCCGCGGATTACTGGTAATCCAGCCGCCGCGATAATATAACCCTGCATTGATATATCTATGCTTGGCATTTAGTTGAAAATTCTGCAATGGTTCAGCAAAAGGAATAAAAGAACCACTACCATCTGTATACCAAATTCTTCCAGTCCCCAAATTACTGCTACTCGTTTTTCGGGTGAAATTAAAATAATCTAACTGCAGCTCTACTGCATTATCATGACCAAAAACCTTGGTTACTATATTTTCACGCGGATTATAAAAAGCATAACCTACAGCTAAATTATAAAACGGCGTGACTTTTGAACTATCTATTTTTGCCAAAGGCGCGGTAGTATTGCCAACAGTTCCTACTTCAAATTTTTCTTTATTAAATTTATACGCGCCAACTCCAACCCGAATATAAGGATATCTATAATCTACATGTTGTCTGGTTGAAGGAGGCATAACCGCCTTATCCCAACCGGTAAAAGATGCAGCAGAACAAACTCCTGAGATCCCAATAAAAACAGCACCAGTTGCTACAACTAGAATACTTTTCTTAAACATAATACAATCCTCGCAAAAATGGCTACTACCATGATCCTCACAACAATAACCGAAAATGTGGTAATTTTATAAATTACACATGTTTAACCTAGTTATTCCTAAGTCAAACCCTTATCTCCTACTAAGAAAAAAAACTTTCTAAATTTGCGTATGATAAGTTTTCAATCAAAAAAAAGCAAGCCAAATCATATTATTAACCTTGCTTAACAACCAGTTAGACTATTTAACGTGAGTTATAGATAAGGGTTATGTAACTCCATGAAAAAAGGAAGGTGAATGTTGCGAAAGCACGAAATTCGTATATTAATAATCAGAGCCGGTATAAAGTACAAACCTTAGGGTTTTCTTAATGATCAAAAAAAATACAATTTTCGCTTTGTCACTTTTATCACAACATAACGACTTGATGATAGTTATTATGCACAAATTTTACAATCGCAAAACTCTAGATGTTCACACCCCTGATATCCTTTTTTATTTCACTCAAATTATTGTCGTCGTCTTCTTCTGGCGTGTTTTCATCCATCAGGACCTCTATCTCTTTTTTTGAAAGTTTTTTCTTCCGTTTTTTCTTCTCTTTTTTTGAAGTTGTATTCTTCTGTACATCATCTACACACAATTCTATATGCGTTCCCCCAAAGACTTTTTTAACAAGAACATTTTCTCCAAATAGTTCCTTAACAATGCGCATAATCTCTTGATCAACTAGTTTTTTATCTATTATTACACCAGTTAACAATGATTTTATTCGCCCCTTTGACTCCACACACATTTTATGATTACCAGCACCAAATGACTTAAAAATCGTATAATAACGTTTAATTGCGATAAATTTATCCTTGTATTCCTGCACATATTCCGCCATTATATTTTTAAGCACTATACGCTTTATTACATCATCAGAAATTGACGTCCTGTGGTTTTTCTTTGCTAATTTCCTAGTAATATCCGGAACTAATTCATTGACCCGCTGCAACACCTCTTTTTTTATTTTTGTTTTATTTTTGTCTTTAGCAAAAAACTTATCTGCTTTAGAATCAAACCATTCATAAAGCCGCCACTTAATGCGTAATTGCAATTTTAATTTATCATCTACTATTTTGAAAAAATGCTGTTGATTACAAGATCCTGTCGTTTTTCGAATGTACTCCATATACGTTTTTAACTGATACCATTGCATCGACTTAATTTGACCAAAAGTTACATCACTGTTTACAGGAAATTTTGCTTCACACAAATATTTAAAATATTCATTTAAATAATTGAATATGTATTCTTTTTGTTCCACCTTTTTACCAGTCTTCATCTGCTTCACATAATTCTTATTATGATCAATCCTTTGTAAAACTTCTTCAGCTAAAAAGTCGCTTAACAAAAATACTTTAATAACATGCTCACTATCCCTACCAGAACAACTATTAGACAAACGATTATATAATTTCGAACCAATCCGTATTTCACACTTTTTACTAGCATAAATAATTATCCATACACTAGCTTGCAACCAAACTTGCTCTGATACTTTAGGCTTTATGTTTTCAAACAACCTTTGTTTTTTTACAAATCTCGAACACTCATGATACATTATTTGGTAACATGGCTGCTTTTGACGACATTCACAAATTACCAATATGCTCTTCAGCAACCCAATGCTTTTTGCTCGCACCACTGAAAACTCTTCAGGTTTTTCAATTATTGGTAAATTTAATTTTTCTGATAGTGAATTATATATTTTAAATAACTGTGGGTGAAATTTTTTAAATCGCAGATCCATAATACTAAGCAAAAACACCTTAAAGAAACTCTGATATACAAGCAAAGCAAGCGCGTCTTTACATTTAGCAGACATTTTTTCATAACAATCAAACCAGGCTGCAAATTTGTCTTCATTGAATATATTGCTCTCTATTGCTTTTAGCGGTCCTTCGTTGAGAATAAAACGCAAATATGGCTTTAAATTCTCAAGTTTTCGTTTTGACAATAGTGAATCTATACGTTTAATACCTTCCTCAAAAATATCTGTACTCTTGCCATGGGTTGATTTTTTTGGGAAACCTTTGAGTTTTTCATCTTGCAAAAAAGTCACTATGCAAAATATACACTTGTAAAAGTTTTCTTTATTATTTTTGCCATCTTGATAATCACTAAAAATTTTTCCAGCCTCATCCCAAAACCACCGCTGCTCAAAACAATCTACATACTTTTCTATTTTCTTCAACATACCAGCAATCTTCTGATCATTATGCTTCTGAAGCAAAATCTTTATGTCTTTTATGTGCAAATTTACTTTGTTTTTAAAACTCTTTATAAAGCTGTCCTGACCTTTAGTAATTAAAAAATTATACTTTGGTAATAACGGAATATCATATTTAGCTCTATTAGGTGTTTTCAAAGCTCTTTCCAAATGCAACCTGCGCAGATGCATTTTGATTAGATCGATAAAAATACACGGCATACGCGCACACGCATATTTGTCAAATTCTAAAAACAACATTTGCATATTAACCAAATAATCGTTTCTGCTGTGCTCACTAAGTTTTGTCGAATTTTCTGGCGACTGTTTTAAGTCTTCAACAACCTTACACGATGTAATCTTTTTATATGCATCGCACGAAAATATCTGAATTTTACGCATCAAAAAATCATCAACTATTGTACGCAACTTTTCATTCAAACGCATCCCCATAAAGTTTTTATGCTCAATGACGGTGCAAACCCCTGCTACCAATTGATGCGAAAATTTCATCGGCATCTTCTTTGCTCTCTCACTTGCCTGCGTTATAATCTGTTCGCAAACATAATATAATACGTTCCTGTAACCATTACCTACATCCTTTAAATATGCTTGTATCATTTTTGGCGGACAAATAAAGCCAGCTATACAATGAAATACTAACGCTAAATCATTACCCATACCCGTTTTTTCTTTCTTATGTAAACATTGACGGACATACAATATTTTATCAATCATTTCAACATCTATTGCAAAATTTTTCAAAGCATTAGCAATTGCAAAATTTGCCAAAGCAATTTTAACATTACGATCCACATTTGTTCTTAGCCACTGTTTCCCCTGTGTTATTAGCAACTGTGCTAAATGCCATAAAGCTCCGCCTGCATAGATTCTTGTTCTAATAAATTTATACAAGAGACGATAATAATCATTATTCTTGTTGTGTTTTTTAGTATCAAGATCTATCTTTCCGATAGTTTTTGGCTGATCAGGAAAAAAACTTCGCAACAAAAATAACTCGAATGCTTTAGAAACCGTAAAGTACCCACAATTATTTTTTGCAAAAATTAACACCATTTTAAACCGAGGGTCATAAGAAATTCTAGTAAATAAAATTCCAGCGTCTAGTAGCATCTTAATTATATCTTCTGCTTGTTCTTGGGCGCTATTTGCATTATTGATAGTTGCATTAATATAATTTTCTGTTTGCTTATGGTTACTCTTGATTAAACAGTTTTTTTTCGAAATATATTTTTCCCATGAAGAAAATGACAGCGTACCATCTTCACATGGATATTTAATCTCACCCCTAAAGGTACTGCCCCCACGTTGAGTTAAGAACGGATACCAAGATCCTACCTGATAATACACTGCCCAAATTTTAAACTCAGGAAGAAGTTTTCCAACCAAAAATAAATTACTGCTAAATGATGCCAAAAAATAGTGCAACGTCAATTCTCCAACCACAAATCGTGCTTCTAATACCTTTTCACACTCCTTTTTTGTATATTTTTTCGTTGGAATACGGGAAAACTCTGATTGATCACTATTTAGTATAATTTTATTAAAAGACTTTCCAAACTTTACACTCTTAGCATTGCAGCCATCCACAAAATGATAAACATAATGATAAAGAGGCCCAAAAGGATTACATCTGTTTAAACGTTCCTTTATATATGATCTAAAACCAATCTCTTGTCGGATAACGATTACGTTTTTTTGTTGTTTGTTTTTCCCTTTAGGTTTCTGCGGTAATTGCTGAGTTGGCGCAGATGATGGGCAAAAAATTTGTTTGATTTTGGCTATAATTTTTTGTATTTGTTCCTTGGTCAATAGTTTTTGCTCTTCTGAGACATCTATAGTCTCTCTAATTTTTTTGATAGCGTTGATAAGTTGTTCTTTGGTTAATGATTTTTCTTCTTGTATATCTGTATATTTTCTAACTTCTTTGATGGTGTCGATGAGTTGTTTCTTATTTTTTTTAGGTATACCTATAGCTTTTTTAATTTCTCTGATAATACAACTAAGTTGTGCTTTGTCATCCGGAAAATACTTTTCACAATTATCTTTAATAACATCCGCCCATATAATTTCCCATATATTTTCCACTCCACAACGCACATTTCCCCATGTCGTTTTCCGCTTGTCTGATTCTTTCAATTTTTCCAATACTTTCAATATCCCATCTTTTAGCTCTTTATTAAAATTATTACAAATTTTTTCAATGAAGCCATTAATTCTTTTTTGCAAATCTTCCTTAACTTTTCTAACCGCATTTTGTGCTATACGCATACGTAAATTATATTTATTCTTACCAAGATCTTTGCCGCAGTATAAACTCACCGCTACATTAAATATCCTTAAAGCTGCAAAATAAATTCGTTCATCAGGCAAAAAATTTTTTTTATCTGCTTCACAAAAATATTCCACATAACGACCGGTATATTTCAAAAATGATCGCACATCCAATTTACAAAAATATTCTACACAAACATCTATGGAATATTCCAAAAATAATTGCGCAAATTGACAACTTGGAAATTGATATGTATACAGTATATCTAATAATTCCGACTCATCTTGAAAACAGAAGATAAGAAATTTTACTTTTTGTCTAAGCTCATTTTTTACAAAAGCAAATTTCAAATCCAATTTTTCTCCACAAACCTCTGTCGACGATTCAGATATTTTTTTTGCATTCTCATATAACTCTTGCAAATTAAACTCGGAGTTGCATTGCTGCAGCGAATAATTAAGAATCATGATTTGCTTAAAAACTCTTTTTGCGTTATTATCATCTGCAATCCTACATGCTTTAATTAAAGCTAAAATACTACACTTTAACTCTTTGGGGCTCAAAATATCTTTCTTTTTAATCTTTTTACCATTATTTCTGTTTTTTTTCTGTATTATGCAACTCTTTTCCATTTGCAAGATAGCTATTTTAGTTAAAGCTTTAACACGTAATGAACAGTTATTATCAGCGCAAAATAGATGAAAAATTTGCCACAATGCAATAACCTGGGAAATGGCATCTTTTGTTTTACTGCAAAAAATTTCTTGCTCTATGCTCTGAAACTTTTCAAAAACTCCTTCGCTCTTTAATGCTCTAAGTCTGCTAATTAAATAAGAATCGTCTCCTACTTTTTCAAATGAATCTACCTGAAATACTTTTTTAGAAATAAACTTACATAAATATTTATGCTCTGCTAAAATAATCTCGCTAATTTTTTTTAAAAAATTTACATGTATTAGACGATGCAACTCCAGATAACATGCGCTTTTAAGTAAAATTTTAAAATCGATACCATGCTTCTTCTTGTTCTTATTTTTAATTACGTCAATAACCTTGCTAACCTCTAATACTGTGTTACGATACAAATGTATCCCCGACCAAAAATCATTGTATGATATGTAAGTATGACCAATTTCTCCTATCATTTTCAGCTGATTCTTAACTAGCATTTGCATGTGATTGTAAACAGCAAGACTTAAAAGTTTGGCAGCACGCTCTCCAGACTTACTAAAATTAAATATTTCCCCAAGCGACTGTTGATCAAAATTTCCAGACGGTTTTTTATTAGATAGTTTAATCGGGCTGACTAATTCTATATTATATTTATCTTTATTTTTCCCGCGATGCAAATGTAAAGATTTAATTTTCGTATTTAGTAAATCATTTGATTTTTTTCTATCGACTAACGGTTTGACAATTTTATCCTTCTCTGATCTAGGAAAATTGTAATATTTACAAGCTATTTTAAATAATAGAGAAAGCTTATCAAAACTTATTTTCTTCAGAAAGCTGTTAGCATCACAGAAATTTATCGCTTCCTTCGTTAAATAATCCACAAAACATCGAACTTCTTTCGATTCAAACCAAATCAAGATATTTTTTTTATCTTGGCCGGAAAAATTTAAATCATTTTTAATGACCTGATTTTCTTCTATCACACCCCAGATGTTTGCATTATAATATAGACTTAGGAACCTAGGTAACGAGTCTATACAAACAACCAGCGCCTTGTATTTGGTCTCGGCATCACATTTGCCTTGATCCATTATGCGCATATTATATAAATTCTTTGTTACAGAATATTTTTTTCTATATTCTCCCATTTCATTGACTGTAAAAAATTTATGATCCATTAACTTACTTAGAATAGATAACAACTTACTAAATCGATTTGCTGCATCACGCTGGTTTTTAATGCACAAATGAGCGAACAAATACGCACACACAATTGACAATTCAAAAATATCGTCAAAAACAAATTTCCAATAATTACCCCAATTTGGCTCCGTTGGATTTTTCAAGCATCCTTCACCATACCAAAAAATCTCTTTGCAAGCCGAAATCAAATTATTTAAGGACATAACAAAAAACTTTTTATCGATACGATAAATGGTCATTGACTTAAGTTGCATATGCTTTATCTTGGATTGCAAATGCTTTGTCTTAGATTGCAAACGCTCTATACTTTGAAATAAATTCAGCTGAGCCATTTTTAATTTAAGCTCAGACCTCACGAAATTACCTGTATACCCTGAATCCGTGTAAAAAAGGCAAGCTATGTAGTATAAATTATAGGCCTGTGCAAATTTTCCATGAGAAATTAGTGTTCTGATGTCAGTATTTAAATATTTAAAAATATCTTTTTTATTTTTGACATTTGGTGATTTGAAAGTTTTCTTACATTCAATTATTTTTTTATTATTTATCACAAAATATTTTGAATCCGGCGGAAAACAATACAATTCTTCTACATACGACAATAAACCCTTGTATAAATTCCTGCCAATATTCGAAATAATTTCTTTTTGAATTTTTTTAATGCTTTTATTCAAACATAACGATAAACCGGTTTGAAATAATACATAAATTAATCTTTTAAGTGGTTTAAAACCACGCTTATTTGACCGCAGTGATAAACAACATTGTTCAGTAGCACGCAAAATGATTTTCATTTTGGCGTCAGAAATTTTTTTATTATCTTTCTTTGTTAATTCATTCCAAAATTTTCGATAATCATTAAATACGGGATATTTTTTTGCAAAATTTAAAAATTCGTCACCACATTTACATGATTCAATAAATTCTTTACACAAATGCTCAATTAAATCACTAAATTGTTGTAATGATTCCCATGTTTTTTTGCTAGGAATATTTTTCTTTTCTTCCTTTTCATTTTTCTTTTCTTTACTATTAAGTTTTTCAAGAATATTTGGCAATTTTGACAAATCCTGAACATTGTCATCACCAATGCCATCAAGAACAAATGAACTATCTAAATCGTCATCTGGAGTCAAATTAAAAGATTGATTAGAAACATCAGATTGTTTTTTATTTTTATTTCCATTGCCATCTTTATAGCTCATAATACAAAACTCACAAATAATTAATATAGCATAATACTACATTATGTGAATTATACGCTATGAAGATTAAGAAAAGCTTAAGAAAAATAAAATAAAATTAAATTTTTTTGATAAACAGCGTTGTATAATTTATCGTCTATACCCATTGTACTTCAAGATGCCGGATTTGTAACTGACAAAAGTATTTATTAAGTTTCTGTAGCAGCTACCGCGCATGCAAGATGCATGTTTTTTTGTTATTCTCATGCTTGCTGACTAGTGATTTTACAAAAACAAACAAGTTGTAAAATCACTAGTTCTAATTTAACACCAAACCATCAGGGTTTTCTATAAATTTCGCATCATTGGCGATCGGTATATTTCTCATTTAAATGCACTTATTACAGTCATTCAAACAATAAATCCGCAGACAAACCATGCTGCTCAAGAATTTCTCGCAGCTGCTCTAAAGCTTCTACTTGCAATTGCCTGACTCGCTCACGCGACAAACCTAAATTTTTACCAATTTCCTCAAATGTGGCTTTTTCGCTATATTTGCCTATTCCAAATCGCTGCTCTAAAATCTCGCGATGCCGCTCGTCTAATTGCTGCAACCATTTAGCGAGTTTCTTATTGATATCTCTGGAATTCAATAAATCTACTGGGTTATTTTCTCTTTCGTCTGCAACAACATCAATAAAACTTTTACTCGAATCACTACTAACTGGTGTACTTAGCGATACAGTATCATCGGTCAAACCTAAAATACGCTTTACTTCATTAAGCGGACGATCAACCGATTCAGCAATTTGTTCAGCGCTTGGCTCATGGCCTAAAACTTTAGTTAATTTGCGCGCAGCTCGCAGATAAATATTTAATTCTTTAATCACATGAATCGGCAAACGAATGGTACGCGATTGATTCATAATGGCACGCTCGATGGTTTGCTTAATCCACCAAGTCGCATAAGTAGAAAATCGAAATCCACGCTCTGGATCAAACTTTTCAATCGCGTGCATCAAGCCCATATTGCCTTCTTCGATTAAATCCAAAAAAGCCAAACCACGATTTAAATAACAACGCGCAATTTTCACGACCAAGCGTAAATTACTTTCAATCATTCTACGACGCGCGTCACTGTCTCCCTGTAAAGCCAGGCGAGCATATTTTAATTCTTCTTCAGCATCTAATAACGGAGAAAAACCTATTTCACGCAAATACATCTGCGTAGGATCCAGACTCTCACCAACTCTTGATCTGGTACGTTTTTTAGCTTCTTCTAATTGCTGCTCAGCGTCAACCGCAGCTTGATCCTCAGCTGCAACTTCAACATCATCAATCTCAGGCAATTCAGAAGCATCTTCAACATCTAAAATAGCTTCCTGATCTTTTGTTTTATCATCAACGCTATTCGTCACGATTACTACCCATCCTCTCCTACGGTATATAATCCTATCATCATTTTTGGCAAAAAAACAGTGCCAAACAGACAAAAATGAATTAGGCGGGTCGTAAGCTTTACATAATTACAAGTGCCTTGTTTGTTGCTTTGTAATCATGTAAAGCTCCGACCCTCAAAAAAACTTGCTATCTTAACAAGATATGCTCCAATGCCACATAACGAGAACCAAAATGTGAAACCTCGCTACGAAACAATGTAACTCTTTGAATTTCAAAAAATAACGGAGGCAATGTTACATCTTTAAGCTCACAAATATTTTTATCCTTGATCCGCGCTAAAGTTAAATGCGGTTTAAACGATCTAGTTTCAGCCGGAATATTACAATTCACAACTTGTTCCTCAATTTTGCAAGCCAAAGCTATTAATTGCTCAAGCGGTGATGGTAATAACGCAATTACTCTTGGTTTGCGTTTGGATGGAAACAAAACTAATTTATCTAATTTAATTTTAAATTTCCCCCACCCAGAAATTACGGTTTTAATTTCTGGAAAAAATTGTTCGTATTGCAATTGTGTAACATTCCCTAAAAATTTTAAAGTAATATGCAAATTTTCCGGCTTTATCCAGCTAATATTTTTATTTGGATTAGCTGTTTTTAATGACTTTATTAAAGAAGTCACTTCAAATCTAATACTTTTCGGCAAATCAATTGCAAAAAAAGCACGAAATTTTTTGTCCATCTAATACCCCATCCAACATTAAATTCAGATCACAGTTTAATCAATTTTTTGGCACAAATATAATGAATTATTTAATTTATTTGATGAAAATATATGAGTTTGCTCTGCAAACATCTTAGCTTAAATAATGTAATGGATTTACCGCCTTTCCCGCTCGCCGAATTTCAAAATGCAATGCGACTTTACCTAAACTATTATTCATACCCATTAAAGCAATTTTTTGCCCAGCACGCACCAATTGCCCCTGCTTGACAAATAAATTACTATTACATGCATAAGCCGTCAAATAAACCGTATTATGCTTTATAATTAACAAATTGCCATAACCTCTAATACCATTTCCAGCATAAACCACTTGACCTTTTGCTGCAGCAAATACCGGAGTATTATAATAACCAGCAATATCAATACCTTTATTGCTTGACGAAAAACCCCGGCTAACTGAATGATGTGCAGTAGGCCAACGCCAATGTTGTTTTATCCTTATCGGTTTAGTTCGTACAATTCGTTTTGCATTTGTTGACCCACTTAAACGAATCAAATCTCCTGGCTTAATTGCATATGGCGGACGTAAATGGTTCAATGATGCCAATAATCGATAATCTTTTTCATAACGCCATGCTACTGCATATAAAGTTTCACCAGGCTGGACTAAATGATATCGAATTTTACCAACACGATGCACATTGACATCTTGCACCGGAGCAGCACAATTATAACTGGTGCAGCCATTTATACATAAAAATACGCTAACTAAAAATATTAAAAATTTTTTCTGCATAATTGCACCCTTACATAGTAACATCTCAATAAATGAAAACAAATATATTGAATTTAGCCTTCAATAATGGAGGTTGTCTTTTTCAGACAATGCGAGACCATGGATGGTCGAGCCTTAGCGCCACATGGATGTGCTCGAGCGTGTCTGAACAAAGACAACCTCCGTTTGTTGAAGGCGATTTTGCCATTTATTGAGATATTACTTATCAACAACCCGATAATACTGCTCACCTTTTTTTACCATTCCCAGCTTTTCTCGCGCCAATAATTCTACCGAATCTTTAGCATGCTTTAGGCGATAAACTTGTCTCGCTAATTCTTGATTGCGTTTAATTAAATTCTTATTGCTTTTTTGTTGTGCATTTACGGCACGATGCAACCGCCAAGTATTGGCTAAGCCTCCATGAAAACCCCAAAACTTATATTGTAAAAAAAATAATAATATTATTAAAACAAATATTAAAAATCTCATTTGATACCCACGGCTAATGATAATGCTTGTGCAAACCAAGCGGTATATTTCTCAGGATGTTTTTTTAAATCTTGCCACAACATATCTATTTTCATCCAACAATAATCGGCAACTTCATCTGGGTCAATGTCAATCATTTCATTTCGATAATCACCCACTAACACGTGATCCATTTCATTCTCAACCATTTTTCCCTCTAAATCAACCCGATAATGAAAAACTCCTGCTTCATGTAATTTAATCATCAATCCCATTTCTTCCTGCAAACGACGTTGACCAGCTTCAATAGTTCCTTCACCAAATCTTGGATGTCCACAACAACTATTTGTCCACAAACCTTTACTATGATATTTATCGAACTGCCGTTGCTGTAATAATAATTCACGCTGACCAGATGAGTTTTGTCTAAAAACAAACACTGAAAACGCACGATGCAATAAACCTTCTTGATGCACTCGCATTTTTTCTGCTTGACCAATTATCTGATCTTGTTCATTTATTAAAATTAGTTGTTCATTCATGATTTTCATTTTTCAGCTTAAGCAGCTATGAGATTTTAGGTGTCTTTTTCTCCTCCATGGTACATCCATGTACCTCCCGCGCCTTTATCCATGGGCGCTAGTCGTCGAAAAAAGCCACCTAAAATCTCTCATAACCTCCACACAAAAACTTATTTTATTTAAACGGTAAAACTATCTCAACTTGAGAAAACTCTTGTTTTATTTTAGCAATATCTTGTTTTAAAAATAACAAAATTAAATTCGGCCCCGCATCTTGAGTAAAATACACATTAACACCAGATGAGCGTAATTTCCATATTTGTTTAATTGCCGCAATAGTTTCTGACGTTGAATATAATATTGCCGGACGAGACGTTAGCATGAGACCATGCATAACCATCGCATTAGCTTCTGCTGTTTTCCCCAACAAATTAAAATCCTGCTGCTTGATTGCTGTAATCAAAGACTGCAAATCATCATGTACTTGATCAGGCCATAATTTATAGTATCTGGAAGTATTCACTGTACGCTGCATCGCTTCACGCGAACTAACGCTTTTCATCTCTGTCGATAAAGTTAATAAACCCAAAGTCAAATCAGGCCAATTATACGGAAGACATTCCGCAAAACTATCCATGCCATCTTCGGCACTACCAGCATGCCATTGCACAAATCCTTGCCATAAAGATCTACAAGCACTGCCGCTGCCCAAACGCGCTAAAATTGATAGCTGCTTTTTATCAAGACACCAACCAAATAATTTATCTAATGCACAAACTAACGCAGCAAATCCAGCTGCAGATGATGCCAAACCCGCACCAACTGGGATATTATTAAATGTTTCAACTGTAAAATGTAAATTACAATGTAAATTATCACGAAATAAATTTAAAAAATCAACAATGCGCTTTGCAAATACAGAATTTTTCTCTAAAACTTTACGATTTAATTTAATTATATCGCGATTCTCTTCCGACAAAGTAACGCGTGTCTGCACACCTTTATCCCTCAATGAAACCGAAAGACTGGAAGTAACCGGCAAATGCAAATTTACATCACGCTTTCCCCAATATTTACACAATGCAATGTTTGAAGGGGCGAATGCTTCACCTTCTTTATTTTGCGGTAATGCACCATATTGCTCATCTAAAATTTTTTTTACAATCTCTATTGGTTGCATATTATTCCCTGCTTATCTATCTTAATGTCTATCAGGGCCGGGTCTTTACTAATTACAAAGCAACTATCAGGGCACTTGTAATTAGTAAAGACCCGGCCCTGATATAACACAACAACACAATCACCCAAACCGGCACCAGAAATTTTTGCACCATAAACTTGCGGCATCTTATTTAATTTAGCAATAATTCTTTCAATCTCCGCATCACTAACTCCTAATGCGCGCTGCACCTCAAAATGCTGCAAAAATAATTGTCCCAACTGCTGCCAATTTTCTTGTTTAAAATGTTCTATCCCTTTTAAAACCAAATCACCAATAAGTCGATATAAATTTTCAAAATAATCTGGCGCATTTTTTGCGGATTCATTTACTTGTTTGATTACCTCTGCCGTTGGTGTTTTATAACCAGTATAAATTAACGCAATTTCCGGAAAAGACTGTAACCGCTCAATTCTTAATGGTTTAAGCTGATAAGCGACAACCCCACCATAAACACTAGCAGCAATATCTGCACCCGAACCCAAGCCATTTTGCGCTGTATGAACTACTTTGACTCCTAATTCATAAATTTTATCTAAATCAATTCTTTGTGAAATCCACTTTTGTAACACCACCAAAGTTGCAACTGTTACAGCCGCCGAAGATCCTAATCCTAATTTATCAGAAAAATCAGAATGAATGCGCAAATCAAAACCCGATGGAATTCTATTTTGAAATTGCTTAATTGCTGCTATTACATAGCTAAATTTTTTGTGATTCTGCGAACCTGTCATCCCGGACCCAGCAAGTTGATCCGGGATCCAGGCTGTTTTTTTCTGGATCCCGTGGTCAAGCCGCGGGATGACAAGGTTACCAAAATTTTCTGCATCAATATGAATAACCTGATCAGATCGCGGAACTAAAGTTGCCATAATGCGTCGATTAATTGCAGCAACAACAGCAGGATAACCATGCAATACTGCATGCTCTCCCATCAACATTACACTACCTGGAACTGAAACCTTAAACAACTCGCAACCCTCTTGTTTCAATTTTGACTGGAACTAAATCAAAATTATAACGCTCGCAAATATTTTTAATCGCTATTATTTCATCAACAACAACCAAAACAACACCTGCATTATCTCCAACTATGCTGCCCGCACCACAAATTTTTGCTGCAGCATTTGCTTGCTCAATCTCCGCAATAAATTTTTGAGTTTTTTGTGGCACCACACCAATCTCAACTAACAAATGATGATTTGCACGAATTAATTTTTTTATTTCCGATACATTATCGGTTACTAATAGATCGGCTAACGCGTTAGTTACTTCAGCAAACTTACACCATATTTGACTGTCACTAAATTTCCCAGCAACTTCCGCAACGCATTCGCCTGTGCTCACAGATGGCTTTCCAGTATTAACCATAAATATTGGTAATTTCTCATTTATCGGACAAGACCTGATTGCTCCTTGCTGGAAATAAACACCTCCGCCATGCAAGCATGTATACGCATCAACTCCGCTAGGACGACCATGTTGTAATTTTTCTGACATTTGTGCTAAATCAAAATATTCATCTTTAGTTAATTCAATTTCAAAATGTTTTGCCAACGCACTAATAATACTTAAAGCAACGGCTGCTGATGAACCCATGCCGCAGCCAACAAGAATATCTGAATCAATCTTGATATGTAAACCATTTTTATTTTTCAAATTAAAACAGCCGAAAAAATTATCTACGATAAACTGAATTAACTTATCTGGCAGATTATGATGAAAATTTTTTAGATTAAAAGAAATATTAGAACCACTTCGTGAAGTTATTGTGGTTGTTGCAAAATAATTTATTGCTATAGAAATCGCCGGCATGCCATAAACAACTGCATGCTCACCGGATAAAATTAATTTGCCTGGGGATTTAGATTTGAGTTCTTTCATAGCATTCTAGGGGGCCGGGTCTTTACTAATTACAAAGTCAAATTTAAGCGGGTCGTGAGCTATTACATAATTACAAAGCCATGTTCGTTGCTTTGTAATCATGTAAAGCTCCGACCCACAATGAATTTAGCTATTACTCCGTAACCATATAAAGCTCACGTCCCGCCGACACTTTCCCTTATACAACCTCATATATTCTTTTATGATCTTTAATACCTACTAAACGAAAATTTCCTGTTTTATAATGAGGAGTGTAAAGCTCACTACCATCTTCAGGCAAAACAAAATTAAAAAACTTTTCGTATTCTTGATAAGTTAAACTTTGACGAGAATTTAACAATTTTTGATTTTCGGAAACTTGTAACACGCTACGATAATTATCCTGTACTACTCCACTAAAATATTCCGCCACACAGCCAGAACCGTAACTATAAAATCCAACACGCTGTCCAGCAGCATTACCCTGATAATTATCCAATAACGAAATTAATCCAACATGTAAAGCTGCAGTATAACTATTACCAATCTCACGCGCATACACCAATGAGTCCGCAACCTGCTGTTTAATTTGATCCTCACTAAATTTTTTCCCATTAATTTTTGCCAACAATTTATGAGCCTTTTCAACTAAACGCGGCACTGGAATGTGGTAACAAAAAAATCCGTGATCATTAAAACCACGTTGTGAATGTGCAGTATAATCACGCCAAACTTGCTCTAACGCGCGCATATAAATAATCGTGGAATATTTCCCTTCGACTAATGCTACATCCTGATAATTTGGCCGCCAAAAATCCATAACATCATCAGTATACACACTATATTCTGGCTCAATCGCAAGCAACCTTGGATTAACACTAATTAGCATCGCGACCGCACCACACCCTTGCGAAGATTCTCCTGCTTTATTTAAACCATAACGCGCAATATCTGCTGCAACCAACAAAACTTTTTTCTGCGGATAACGAGCAACTAATGCCATCGCTAATTGCATCCCCGCTGTAGTGCTATAACACGCCTGTTTCAATTCTATTACACGACATTTTTTAGGTAAATTTAATAATGAGTGTAAATAAATACCAGCTGCTTTGGATTGATCAATACCTGATTCGGTTGCAAATAATACTGTATCTATATCATTTATATTCGCATGTTTTAAAACTTTTCGTGCAGCATTAGCAGCAATGGTAACCACATCTTCTCCGGGCGCAGGCACCGCCATCTTCAATTGCCCTAAACCAACATTAAATTTATTAACATCAATATTTCTTGCAGCAGCAAGCTCTGCTAAATCTAAATAATAATGCGAAGTATAAAAACCCATCGCATCAATTCCAACTGATAAATTATACTCTTTATTCATTCATTATTTCCTTTACCGAAACACCACGCTCCAAACTTAAATGAGTACGCATTAACTCACCTTGATTCGTTAATGCTGCTAATAACGAAAGCTCACCGCATAAAACTGTTGCAGCAACAATTATTGCTAAACGCCGCGCATTATCACCCACTTCACGATCTTCCAAACAACCCAACATTTGTAAATTATCACGCACAAATTCTAATTTTTTACCAGCACCTATCGTACCAACAATTATATTTGGCAAAGTGACCGAAAAATACAATGCATCTTTTTGCACCTCCGTATGCACAAATCCCTGCGAACCCTCAATAATATTTGCTGCATCCTGACCAGTTGCTAAATACAATGCTAATAAAATATTTGCAAAATGTGCATTAGCAGTTCTTATTCCACCCGCAATATTTGTACCTAATAAATTTTTCTTAATATTTAATTCCACAATTTTTTCTGGCGTGGTTTTTAAAATTTGCTCGCAAATTTGTCGCGGAATAGTTATTTCAGCAATCACATATTTACCACGCCCCAAAATACCATTTACTGCGGAAACTTTTTTGTCGACACAAAAGTTTCCCGATACCGAAATATAACGTAATTTTGGATATTGTACTAACATCCAATTCATTACATGATCGGCTGCATTGGTTGTCATATTATGACCTGCAGCATCGCCTGTTTCGCACTCGAGTCTTAAGTAAATTAAATTTCCAACAATTTGAAAATTTAATTTCAACAATTTAGTAAATCGGCTGGTTTTGCTGATCACTTGCGCAATTTCCTCGCGACGCAATTTGGCATCATGTACTGCCTGCAAAGCCATTGCTGCATTAGGCGCTTCAAATAAAACCGAACGGGTCATGCGCTCATCGACCATAACTGCATGAATTCCGCCTACCGAGCGCGATACCTTAGCGCCACGATTCGTTGATGCCCATAAAGGTGTTTCATAGGTAGCCAAAGGGACTTTAACTTGGCCTTCGACATATGGGCTAACTATCTCAATTGGCCCAATTGTACGCATCGGAACTGCAGCTGCTTTTACTAAATTCATAACCGCAACATAATAACAGCTTTAAACGGAATTGGATAGGAATTATACGGTGAATTGGTTACTTGTTGCTTCTTATATACCTTTTGAATTCCCGGTATACGGCTCCATCATTACGTTTACCAACCAATATAACAGTGATTAGTTGTTTCTTAGCATTGAATTTATAAATAATACGATATTCACCAACATCAATCCTCATATAGGGATTATATCCCGTCAAATACTTGGAATCGTGAGGAATAGGCTTTTCTAGTAATTTTAATATACGATCTTTAACCTGCCGTTGATGTTTTGGCGGTAATAATTTGATGAATTTTTTAACCTTGGGTTTAATAACAATATTAATCATTGTCTTTAAGTAAAAACTCCATAGATTCTTTGGCGCTCAAAGATTTTTCCTTGTCAGCCTTGCTAGCAAGCTCCCCCCAATACGCATCTTCTAACTGTTCATATCGCTCATATGAGATTATCACAGCCATCGGTCGTCCCGATTTTTCAACTATTACAGGGTCTTTTATTG